>DATDHT010000089.1:0-21596 GCA_036521435.1 Roseiarcus sp. | reverse complement strand
GCGCCGGCGACGGACAGGTTTGCGACGCCGCCCAGGGGCACAAGCGCGGCGCGCGCGTCGTCATAGCGCAGGCGGCCGCGCGCCTGCGCGTAAAGATGCACCGTCGGCGACCACCCGCCCGACAGAAGCAGCGCGTCGCACTCGTGCGTCCGTCCACCGAAGCGTATGCCCTTGACGCCTTGGGTCCCGACGACGCCTTCGACGGCGGCGCCGCGCGTGACGCGCAGCGTGGATGCGACGCCGGAAGCGCGCGTGTCGACAATCTCGACTTCCGCGCCGGCCTCAGCCAAGGCCTCGGCGACGGCATAGGCGCTGTCGTTGTTGGTCGCGACCACGACGCGCTCGCCGGCCAGCACGCCGAAGCGCTTGAGATAGACGAGCGCGGCGTCGGCGGACATGACGCCGGGCCTGTCGTTGTCGGGAAGGATGAGCGGCCGCTCGATCGCGCCGGCTGCGATCACGATCTTTTCGGGACGGATGCGCCACAAAGCGTCGGGCAAGGGCGCACGACGCTCCCAGGCGCAAACGAGATCGCCGTCGTAAACGCCATAAGTTGTCGTTCGCGTCATCACCCGCCCGCCGGCGCCTTCGACGGCGCGCGCGAGACCGTGCGCCCAGTCGCGCCAGTCTCCACCTTCGATCGCCCCGCCGCGATGGATGAGCTGGCCGCCGATCTCGGCATGGTCGTCAACGAGAAACACGGCGCGTCCCGCCCGAGCGGCCGCGGCCGCCGCGGCAAGCCCCGCTGCGCCTGCGCCAACGACGAGCAGATCGCAGCGCGCGTTGAATTGCGGATTGTCGGCCGGCGGGCGGTTGTTCGGATCGACGCGGCCGAGACCGGCCATCGCGCGGATCGAGCCCTCGAAGGTTTCCCAACGCGGCCATAAGAAGGTCTTGTAGTAAAAGCCGGCCGGCAGCACCGGCGCGAGCCTGTCGATGAGAGCGGCGCGATCGGCGGCCGCATTCGGCGCCGCATTGACCGAGCGCACGGCTATGTCGTTTTCGAGCGGCTCTGTGGTCGCGCGGAGGTTCGGCGTCGTAAGGCCGTTGCGCATCACGTCGACGATCGCGTTCGGCTCCTCCGTCCACGCGCCCCATAATCCGCGCGGGCGGTGATATTTGAAGCTGCGGCCGACGATGCTGACGCCGTTCGCCAACAAGGCCGAGGCGATGCTGTCGCCGGCGAAACCGACATAAGGTCTGCCGTCGAAGGTGAAGGCGAGCGGCCGCCCGCGATCGACAGCGCCGCCTGTGGGCAGACGAGCGCTGGTCAAGACGCGGGCCTTGCCAAAGATTCACTCGCGACAACCACGTTGGTCGTCGTGTCGCGAATCATTGCGAACATTTCCATGCAGGTGAGATGCAGCCAGATCTCGCGCGCCTCGCCTTTTGGATTGGCGTTGAACCAGAGGTAGCTCGCCCATTCGGCGTCGCTGACCGCTTCGGCCGGCTCGGATCGCGCCTTCGGCTCGCCGACATAGTGAAACTCGCTCTCGTCGCGGGGACCGCAGAAGGGGCAGGGGAAAATTTGCATGGGTCTCTAGCGCGATTACCTGTTGGCGTGACCACCTGCCCTCGTCCTGAGGGCCGCGCGAAGCGTGGCCTCTCGAAGGACGCTCCAGCAGGGATGTGAACTGGAGCATTCTTCGAGGCCTCGCTTCGCGAGGCGCCTCAGAATGAGGGGGTTGGGTAAAGTCAAAGGCCGATCCCCTTAATGCTCGATCCCGGAACCCGCCGCCTCGTCGATCAGGCGTCCTGAGGCGAAGCGGGAAAGGTCGAAGGGGCGGCTGATCTCATGGTGGGCGCCGGTCGCCATGAGATGCGCGAGCAGCGTGCCGCCGGCGGGAATCGCCTTGAAGCCTCCGGTTCCCCAGCCGCAATTGAGAAAGATAGCTTTCGTCGGCGAAGGGCCGATGATTGGCGAGGAGTCGGGAACGACATCGACGATTCCGCCCCATTGGCGCATCAGCTTCAGTTGGCCGAAGGCTGGGAACATTTCTAGCAAGCCGGAAATGACAAGCTCTTGCACCGGCGGCGAGCCGCGCTGGCCGTAGGAAGGAATGCGGTCGAGGCCGCCACCGAACACGATCTCGCCCTTGTCCGACTGGCTGGCGTAGACGCCGGTCCCCAGATGCAGGACGACGATGTCGAGGCAAGGTTTTATCGGCTCGCTCACCATGGCCTGCAGCGTGTAGGAATGAATGGGCAGTTTCACGCCGGCCTTGGCCATGAGCTGCGATGAATGGCCGGCGACCGCGACGCCGACCGCTTCTGCGCGAATTTCGCCCATCGTCGTCTCGACGCCGACGCAGGCGTCGTTCTGCATGATGAAGCCCGTCGCCTCGCAAGTCTCGACGATGTCGACGCCAAGCCGGTCGGCGGCGCGCGCGTAGCCCCAGGCGACTGCGTCATGCCGGGCGGTTCCGCCGCGCTTCTGCCAGACGCCGCCATTCGGCAGATAGCGGGAATCGAGCGATCGGGTCATGAGCGGCAGCCGTTCGCGGATCTCGTTTGGACCCCAAAGCTCCGCATCGACGCCGTTGAGCTGCATCGCGTTCGTGAGGCGCGCGGCCATCTCAAGCTGAGCTTGCGTATGCGCAAGATTGAGGATGCCACGCTGGCTCAGCATGACGTTGAAGTTGAGCTCGCGCGACAGCCCTTCATAGAGCCTGAGCGCCAGATCATAGAGCGCGACCGACTCGGCATAGAAGTAATTCGACCGCACGATGGTGGTGTTGCGGCCGGTGTTGCCGCCGCCGAGCCAGCCTTTCTCGATGACGCAAACGCGCGTGCGTTTGTGAGTCTTGGCGAGATAATAGGCGGTGGCCAGACCATGTCCGCCGCCGCCAATGATGACGAAGTCGTAAGCCTGCTTGGGCTTCGCCTTGCGCCACGCCTGCGGCCAGCCTTTGTGGCCGGCGAAGCCGTGGCGAACGAGAGCGAAGGCAGAGTAGCGTCCGCTCATTTCTGCTTTCGGCTGATCATGCCCGCATCGCCTTGCCAGGTGGATCGTAGGGCGAGGGCGCGATGACGCGCGCTTTGTGCTCGGCGCCGACAATATGCACGCTGAGCTCGGCGCCGATCCCGGCGGCTTCCGGCTGCACCAGCGCCATTGCCAGGCTTTTTCTCACCGTATGGCCATAGCCGCCTGAGGTCACGAAGCCGACCATCGCGCCCGATCGCCAGACCGGCTCGTAGCCGGTCGCGTCCGCATCGATCGCATCGATTTCGAGAGTGACCAGCTGGCGCTCGGGCGGCGGTCCCTGGCTCTCGGCAAGCGCGGCCTTCCGGCCGAGAAAATCACCTTTGTCCCAGGCGATCCAGCGATCCATGCCGGTCATGCGGGCGTTGCGATCTTGCGTGAATTCCGCCGACCAGATGCCGAAGCTCTTCTCGAGCCTCAGCGACAAAACCGCGTTATAGCCGTACTCGCTCACGCCGAGATCGCGTCCCGCCTCGAGCAGGGTCCGGCGCAGGGACGCATGTTCGAGCGCGCGGCAATTGATTTCGTAGCCGAGTTCGCCGGTAACCGAGAGCCGCGCCACCTTCGCCCGCACGAGGCCCACGTCCAGAATCGCCGCGCCCATGAAGGGCAGGGCGGCGTTCGATACGTCGTGGTGGGTGACGCGCGCGAGCAGGTCGCGCGATTTCGGGCCGGACAGCGAAAAGCCGATCATTTCGTCGGAAATGTCGCGGACGCTGACGCCTTGGCGAGCATGGCCGGCGAACCAGCGCATGTGCCATTGGCGAAGGTAGTACGAGCCCTCGATCCAGAAGGTCCCGTCGCCCCAGTTGATGAGGGTGAGGTCGCCTTTGAGCTTACCCGGTTCGGACAGCATCGGGGCTAAGCGCGCGCTACCGGGCTTGGGCAGTTTGGAGACGGTCATCCAGTCGAGCCAGTTTTCCGCCTCGGGGCCGGTCACTTCGTAGCGCGAGAACGAAGCAATATCGAGGAGGCCGACGCCCTCGCGCACCATGCGGCATTCGGCGCCGACAACCTCGAAGGCGTTCGAGCGTTTGAGCGTCGGCTTTTCCTCGAAATCCGCTGGCGCGAAATAGAGCGGGACCTCAAGTCCCCAGGAATTCCCCCAGCGGCAGCCGGCTTCCGTCATCGCGTCGTAGGCCGGGGTCATCTTGAGGGGCCGACCGGCGGGCAATTGCTCGTTGGGATAGGTCATGACGAAGCGGCGGGCGTAGAACTCGCCGGTCGTCTGCTTGATATATTCCCGGTTGGAGGTGAAGGCCCCGTAACGCGCGATGTCGAGGCCGTAAATGTCCGCCTCCGCCTCGCCATGGATCATCAGTTCCGCCAGCGATTTGCCGACGCCGCCGCCTTGCAGAAAGCCGGCCATGACGCCACAAGCGAGCCAATAGCCTGGCTTACCGGCGACGGGGCCGATGAGCGGGTTGCCGTCCGGCGAGAAGGTGAACGCGCCGTTGACCCATTTGCGCACCCCGGCCGTCTGCAAGACCGGATAGCGGAGGTGGACGAGATCGAGCTCGGCGGTAATGCGGTCGATGGCCTCCGGCAGGAGTTCGACCCCGTAATCCCATGGCGCGCCGTCGATCGCCCAGTGCTGGGGTTGGGTCTCGTAGATGCCGATCAACATCCCCTTCTGATCCTGGCGCATGTAGGTGAACCCCTCAAGGTCCACGACCATCGGCAGTTCGGTCTTGAGCGAAGCGATCTCGGGGATTGTCTCCGTCAGGAGGTAGTGATGCTCCAATGGCGAGAGTGGAAGGTCGAGCCCGACCATGCGGCCGACCTGCTTCGCCCACAGGCCCGCGGCGTTCACCACGTGCTCGGCGTTGATCACGCCCGCCTCGGTGATGAGGTCCCACGAGGAGTCCGGGCGCTGTCTCAGTTCCATCACGCGATTGTGCTCGATCACCGTCGCGCCGCGTTTCTTGGCCGCTCCCGCATAAGCCCAGACCGTTCCTGTGGTGTCGACATAGCCCTCGCGGTCCGCCCACATGCCCCCGAGCACGCCTTCCACGCTGATGATTGGGCAGCGGGCCTTGATTTCCTCCGGCGTCACCAGGCGGACGTCATCGATGCCGATCGCCTGGAAGCGGCGATAGGACGATTGCAGCCACTCCCAGCGTTCGGCAGCGGAAGCGACATGAATGCCCCCGGTCATATGGATGCCGATGGACTGGCCGGACTCGGCTTCGACCTCCCTCAGGAGGTCGATCGTGTAGGCTTGAAGGAGCGCCATATTGGGATTGGCGTTGAGAGCATGAAAACCGCCGGCGGCGTGCCAGGACGAGCCAGCGGTCAGGACGGAGCGTTCGACCAGCGCCACGTCGGGCCAACCAAATTTTGTCAGGTGGTAAAGGACCGAAGCCCCGACGACCCCTCCGCCGACAACAACGACGCGGTAGTGCGCTTTCATCCGCGATCCCTAGTCTAAACCGCCCCAACTCATGCTATCGAATTGTTGGGCTGATCTAGACAGCAGTGTCCAGAAAGTGGCGGTTCGACCCATTTTGTCCGCAAGTGTGGCTTTTGTCGCCTTGTCCGCGAAGACCGAATATGCGTATGCATGACTGGTTTGCGTCGGCTGTAACACGCAGCTTTGCGCCGCCTGAAAGTTGCCGCCTCCGCGGTTAACGAGGACGTCATGGCTATGGTTCAGACCCGTTTCTTCAGGGAGCCGTCGGCAACGCCGCCAGTCTGAGGCCGACCGGGAGCGGAACACACGCGGTGTCAAGGATTACAAAGAGTTAGTGGGTGTGACGGGCGACATCGGCGGGGATCAGGCGTTGTTCGTGCGCGCGTATGCGGTTTGAGGCAAAGGGGTGGTATGAGGCGGAGCGGGGCCTTCACGCTCGCGGTGGTCCTGACGCTTGGCGCGGTAACCGGCGGCCGGGGGCAGGAGCTATCGGGCTCCGTCACCCCGGCAAGTGGGTCTCCATTCGACGGGCTTGCTCTGCCTTCGGTCCCGGAGAACTGGGCTGATCTGCCTTTCAAGCTGACCGCATCCCAAGTCGTGTCCTATAACTCGAATATCAGCTCTTTTCCGATTGGCCTCGCTTTGCCTGGCCAAGTCCTCGGCGATTTCACATCGACGACAAATTTTGGCTTTCAAACAAGGGGGACTGTGTCCGGCCAACAGCTGTTTCTCGACAGCACCTTCGGCGTGATACGATACCTTCATGAGCCCCAGTTTAATTCCACCGTTTACTCGCTGAATGCCGGCGTTGACTGGACCGTGACGTCGCGATGCACGGGAACTCTTGTCGCGAGCCTGTCCAAGTCCCCCGCCCAGCTCACCGAACAAGTCGGAACCGGTGTCAATTACACGACCACAAACGCGCTTAATGAAACCGGAAAATGCGGGATCGCCAACGGATATTCGCTGGTATTCAACAGCGGTCTGACAACCTTAAAGAATTCAGACACCGTCAATTCGTTGAACGACTCGCGAACCGCGCTTATCGCCGCTGGCATTGAATATGCCAAAGGCGCTAGCACTCTCACGGCGCTGGCGAGTATTTCCGATCAAAACTTCACCGGTCGAACCGCGGCGCAGAGCCTCGTTGGCCTATCCACCGAGACCGACTTCCATAGCTTCACGCTCAACTACACGCGACAACTCGATCCCAACTGGTCCGTGAGCGGACTCATCGGCCTGGTTGGGGTCACGAGCGGATTCAGCCTGGGCCTGCCCAAAACGCTCCTCCCGATCTATACGGTGAGCGCCAGGTGGACGCTTACACCCAAGATCGGGCTGAACGCGTCCGCGTCGCGATCCATCGCGCCTCCGACGACGGTCATCGCCAACGCGCAGCAGAGCTACAACGCCAACCTAAGTCTGACCTATCAGCTGACGCCTAAGATCGCTTTGAGCGCCGGCGGTTCGGTCAGCTATTCTACCACATCATTTACACCATCGACGGTGCAAACGGTTATTTCCCCATTTTTCTTCAGCACGCAGAATACTTACAGCTTGAATACCGACTTAAGCTACGCCATGACGCCCTTCCTGTCGGCCGCGCTGAGCGCCACATATTCGGAGCGAGTCGCAAACCATTTGATAACCCCGCAGGATGTCGTGACAGTAAGCCTTAACTATAGACCGTACTAGAAGTCCGAAGTGGGAGCGGAGAAATGCTGACAACAATGCGAATGGCGCGGATGTGGACGCTGTGGCTGGCAGTGTTGGCCTTCGGCGCAATCGTCCCGGGATGGGCCCTCGCCGCTGGCCGGGTTCTCACCCCGCAGGACTCGGTTTCCATCAAGGTCGTCAACCAGCCTGATATGGACACCACCACCCGCGTCGAAACGGATGGGACGATCAGCTTTCCCTATGTCGGCCGGATCAGGGCCGCGGGCCTAACCGAAGACCAGGTGGCGCACGCAATCGAACGACAACTGGCGTCGCGTCAGATTGTCACCGATCCCCACGTGCTGGTCGACATCACCACCTTCGGCACGCAAGCGAGCGTCCAGGGGCAAGTGGGGGTGCCCGGAGTGTACACTCTGGATCGGCCAACAAATCTCACCCAACTTTTGTCTCGCGCAGGCGGAGTGCGGGACGCCGGCCTGGGTGGAACGGTGTCTGTCCGTCGCGCCGGCGGCAGGATCCAGAGATTCGATTCCACGGAGGTCCAAGCCGGGCGCGGCCCGGGGGCCAATTTTCGAATCGCCAATAATGATGAGGTGTTTGTCGATCTGGCGCCGTTCTACTACCTCTACGGCTATGTAGGCAAAGCTGGAGAATATCCGCTCCTTCGTCCCATCACTGTCCAGCAAGCCATCTCGATTGGCGGCGGATTGGCGCTCCTCGGATCGGAGTGGCGCATCAGAATCAAGCGGAAGTCAGGCAACGGGCAAACCTACGAAGTCCCAGCTTCACTTGACGATCAAGTGGAAGCAGGCGATACGATTGTCGTCAGCGAGCGCATATTCTAGTCATTAAGTGCTGCTATGCCCTCATTATGAATTGCCCTTGAGCCTGGGAGTTGGGTCGTGTCGGTAAGCCAAATCCTAGTCATCCTCCTGCGCCGGGCGTGGATCGTCATGCTGGCGCTCCTCACCACCGTAATCGTGGCCGGCGGGGTCTTGCTGTTCGTGCCGGGTCGCTATGACGCCGTTGCGAGCGCGAGCATCGACCCCGGCAACGTCGACCCGATTTCGGAACTGTCGAGTGGCCTCGGCGCGATCGGATTGATTCAGGGCAACATTCTTTCGCTCGTCACCAGCCAGCGGGTGGCGGTCGATGTGGTCAAGAGACTGAACCTCACCGACAATCCGGCGGTGCAGGCTAATTTCAGAAAATCGCCTTCCTTCGGACGCGAAAGCATCGAGGAATGGATGGCCGAGGGGCTTCAAAAGAGTGTCGATCCGAAGTTCCTTTTGGGAACGAATGTCCTCACGATTAAATATAAATCGGGCGACCCGAACCAGGCGTCGCTGATCGCCAATGCCTTTCTAGCGGCGACAATTGACGGCTCGGTTGCCATGAAGGCCGCCGAGGCCGACCAGACCGCTCGCTGGTTCTCCCCACAACTCGACGAACTGCGTAAGGAACTCGACGACGCACGCGCAGCGCTCAGGGCCTTCCAAACCAAGGCGAATATGGTGGCGCCGACTAGCGGCGGCCCGGATAAGGAAACCAACCAATACATGGCGATCGCCACGCAATTGACGAACGCCAGGGCCGGGCTGACCTCGCTTCAGAGCCGCCTGACCAGCGGCTCGACCGACCTGTCGAACGACCCTTCCGATCCGGATCTGCAGATGCTCTCCGGTTTGAAAGAGAAGCTTTCGACTGCCGAAGCGGAGACTGCGGCCGCCAAGGGCGCCCTTGGCGCCAACAACCCGAAGATGCTGGCGCAACAGGCGAATATGGCGACCCTTCGCAAGCAGATGAGCGACGCGACCGATAGAATGCGACAGCATCTCAAAGAGCGGATCGCCTTGATGCAAACCCAGATTGCTTCGCTCGAGACCGAGCAACAGCAAGCGCAGAAGTCATTGATCGACATTCAGGCGCAGCGCGACAAGCTCGGGCAATTGCAGCACGACGTCGAGTTCCGCGCCGAGCAGCTGAGCGCTCGGGAGCGGGCGGCGGAACAGGCCAAGTTGAAGAGCAAGCTGACGTTTTCGGACATGACTGTCCGCGACAAGGCGTTTCCGCCCGTCGACCCGGCGTTTCCAAAACCGTTTGTCGTGATGCCAGTCGGGATCGCCGCCGGCCTCGCCCTCGGGCTGATCCTGGCGCTTCTCGCCGAAGCGACGGATCGGCGGGTTCGCTTTCCAGTCGATCTGGAATATGCGGCGCCGGCCCCGTTCTTGGGCTCTATCGGCAGCGCAGGACGCGCGAAGGCGCGTATTGGCGCATCGCGCCGCGCCCTTGGACCCGCCTGAGTTCATAGGACGCGGTCGTGCTGACGGTCGGTTTTGGGCCGCCCCAGGGTTAACCCCAAAGAACTGGAACGGTTCGGAAAACAATTGGGGGGTAACGTTTTTTGAGGCCCTTCGTTGCGCGCGGCGGGCCGACAGCTGAATAATTGAGAGCTTGAGTCCATGGCGATTAAACCAAATTATCAGAAAGACGCGGACAACGTCGTCGCGGTCCAGACGTCCAAGGATCCGATTGAGCAGCAGATCCTCGCGGCGGGCAATCTGAGTGAAGCTCAGGTCGAGGCCATCCGCGGATTTCAGCGGCGCAAGGGGCTGACATTTGGAGAGGCGGCGATCGCGCTGGGCCTGGTGCGGCGCGACAGTTTGTTTCTGGCGCTTTCGAAACGCTACAATTATCCGGTTCTGAACTTCGGCGTCGACGAAGGCCGCTTTTCCCGCGAGTTGGTTGTCGGCTACCAGCCATTCAGCACCGCCGCGGAAGCCTTCCGCTCCGTACGGTCCGCGCTCGCAACGGGGCCCTTGTCGCAGGGCAAGAACGCCTTCGCCGTCATCGGGCCCCATCGGCGGGTCGGAGTTACGTATTTCGCCGCCAATCTTGCATTGTCTTTCGCTCAAATGGCTGTTCCCACTCTTCTTGTCGATGCGAACTTGAGGAAGCCAAGGCTGGCCGCGCTGTTTGGCGTGGATCCGAAAACGGAGGGCCTGGTCGAGGCCTTGACCCATGGCGACGCCGAATTGCCGCCCGTCACAATCGACATTGTGCCCGGCCTGTCGCTGCTCGTTGCAGGCGCAACCGCGCCCCACCCGCAGGAATTGCTGAGCTCCAAGGAATTTTTGACGTTGTCGCAGAATGCGCAGCGAAACTATGGGGTGGTGATCTACGACACCCCGGCGGCGTTGGAGAGCGCGGACGCCTATGTTGTCGCGTCCCGCGTCGGCGCCGCGATGCTCGCGGCTCGGCGCCACCGAACGAGGGCGAAGGACATCAGCAAGATTTCGCGGGCGCTGGAAGGTTTCCAGTGCGACATCGCGGGCACGATTCTCGCGCGTTTCTAGCGATTTCCCGCGACCGCGACCGCGCTTGGCTGGTTAGCCAGCAAGTTGACGCAGATAGTCCCAGCTATAAAGACCGGTGTCGTGTCCGTCGTCGAACACGATCTTGACCGCGTAATTGCCAACCGGCTCGATCGCGACGATGGCAACGTTCTCCTTGCCCGTGACAATCTTTTTTTGGCTTGGCGAGTGGCCTCGCACTTCAGCGCTTGGGCTCTCGACGCGCAGCCTCTCGGCGGTGAGGCGGATCACCTCCCCGTCATCGAAGGCGACTTCCAGAACGCGGCCTTTTTCCATCGCAGCAATATCAGTCGGCCAGGCCATCGCGGCTCACTTCACTCGAGGATGCGGATGCGCGGCGCAGGCTTTGCGCCCGGCGCCCCGGCGGCGAGCGTATCCGCCACCCGTCGCGCAATCTGGAGCAAGGCGTCGGCTTGCGGGCTTTCGGCCATGCTGGCGATGACCGGGCGCCCCTCATCGGAATTGGCGCGGATGGCGATGTCGAGCGGCACCTCGCCGAGGAACGGAACGCCAAGCTTTTCGGCTTCTTTGCGCGCCCCTCCGTGCGAAAAGACATCCGTTCGGCCGCCGCAGTGCGGACAAACGAAATAGCTCATGTTCTCGACGACGCCGAGGAGCGGCACTTTGACCTGATTGAACATCGCAATGCCGCGCCGGGCGTCGATCAGCGCCAGATCCTGCGGCGTCGACACGATCACCGCTCCCGCAAGCGGCACGTTCTGCGCCATCGTCAGCTGCGTGTCGCCGGTGCCCGGCGGCATGTCGACGACGAGCACGTCAAGTTCACCCCACACGACCTCACGCAAGAGCTGGTTCAGGGCCGAGACCACCATCGGTCCGCGCCAGACCACCGGCGCGCCCTCATCGATCAGGAACCCGATCGACATCACCTTGACCCCGAAGCTTTCGAGCGGAATGAGGCGCTTGCCGTCCGGCGCTATGCTCGGTTTGGAATTGAGGCCGAACAGCTTGGGCATGGACGGCCCGAACAGGTCGGCGTCCAGAACCCCGACCGAAAGTCCGAGCTTGGCGAGGCCAACGGCCAGATTGCAGGCGACCGTCGACTTGCCCACGCCGCCCTTGCCGGAGGCGACCGCGATGATGTGCTTAACCCCGGGCAGGGGCTCGCTCGGCCGGCCGTGCCGGATCGGCGGCGCCTTGCTCTCATGGGCGTGACCGGGCGAAGCGCCGGCGACGGCGCGCGCGGCTTCGGCGGTCAAAGTCACCACAGCTCCGGCGACGCCGGAAATCGCCCTGACCGCCGCCTCGGCGTCAGCCCGCATCGGCTCCATCGCCTTGGCGCGCGCAGGGTCGATAGCAATTGCGACGAAAACCTTGCCGTCGCGAATGGTGACGCCGGAGACCGCCCCGGAATCGGGCAGGGAAGCGCGCCCGTCCGGGCCGGGGATTGACGCCAGCGCGGCCATGACCTCATCACGAGAAACCATTTTAGCCCTTCCCGCTCGCTGCGGCCGAGCGCCCGTTCTCAGCCGACGAGCGCGGCTCAGCCGCCGGGCGCCAATCGAGCGTGTCCCGCAGCGTCACCACCGTCCCGACGATGATGATCGAAGGGCCGCTCAGTTCGGCTGCATGCGCCTTCGCGGCCAGAGTTCCGAGCGTGCCGACAACCACCCGTTGATCGGGCCGGGTGGCGTTGTCGACGATCGCCGCCGGCAAATCCGCGTCCGCGCCGCGCGCAACGAACTCGCGCGTCAGCGCCTCGACGTTGCGCAGCCCCATATAGATCGCAACCGTTTGACGCGGTTGCAAGAGCGCCGTCCAGTCGAGATCGATTTTGCCGTCCTTCCCGTGCCCGGTCACGAAGACGCAGGCTTGCGCGTGATCGCGATGGGTGAGCGGAATGCCCGCATAGGCCGCCGCCCCGATCGCCGCCGTGATCCCCGGACAGACCTGAAACGGGATTCCCTCTGCGGCGAGCGCCTCGATCTCCTCGCCGCCGCGGCCGAATACGAACGGATCGCCGCCCTTGAGCCGCAGCACCCGCTTGCCCTGCCTGGCGAGCTTGACCAGGAGCGCGCTGATCTCGCCTTGCGGCAATTCATGGTCCTCCGGCTGCTTGCCGACATAGATACGCTCGGCCTCACGCCGCACGAGGTTCATCACGTGCTGGTCGGTGAGCCGGTCATAGAGCACGACGTCGGCCTTCTGCATGAGCCGAAGGGCGCGGAAGGTCAGAAGATCGGGATCGCCAGGCCCTGCGCCAACGAGATAGACCTCGCCGCGCGGCGCCTCGGCGTTTTCGGCGCCCACGCGTTCGATGACGCGAGCGAGTTCGGCGGCCGCGGCGCGGTGGTCGCCTGAGAGCGCCCGTTCCGCGATCGGTCCCTCGAGCACCGTCTCCCAGAATCGGCGCCGCTGGATCGGAGAGGCGATCGCCTTGCCCACCGCGTCGCGGAACCCGCCCATGAGGTCTGCAAGGCGGCCGTAAGCGGCGGGAATGACGGTTTCCAGGCGGGCCTTCAGCATGCGGCCCAGAATCGGTGAGGCCCCGCCGGTCGAAATCGCGATGACAAGCGGGTCGCGGTCGATAATCGCGGGCATGATGAAGTCGCAGAACTGCGGCCGGTCGGCGACATTCACCCATGCGCCGGCCCTCTTTGCCGCCGCCCAGGTCTCGGCGGACGAACGCTCGTCCTCGAGCGCCACGAAGCAGACGGCGGAGCCCTCGAAATCCTCAAGGTTCGGATCGCGCGCCGCGTGGCGAAAGTTCGGCGCATCGAGAAGCTCGCGAAAATCGTCGCTGAGCGTGGGCGCGAACGTCGTCACGCGCGCGCCGGCTTTGATCAGGTGCTCCGCCCGTCGTGCGGCCACCACGCCGCCGCCGACGACGATTGCGGCCTTACCGCCGAGCTCGAGAAAAATCGGCAGATGGCGCATGGCTATCGCGCGCCGGACCGCGTCGCGCGCGACGCGTGGTCCCGAGGCAAAGGATTACGAGGGGCTGTCGACCAATTCACAAGGCGGCCCTTCTAGGCCTTTCGGCTTTCAGAGCAAAGCGAAAGCGAAAAACCCGCGCCCGCTCGCCGTCTCACGGACTAGGAGGCGTCGATAGGCCGGAGGGCGTCGCGGAGCGGTTCGCGTGCGACGGAGATGAATCCTCCACGGCGCGCCTTAACCCTCGCGGTTATCTAAATGATGAGGCGGACCTAGAGCGTTGCGCAATTGGCAGAATCGGCCCTCGCGCTGAAGCGCAATCGGGAGGCGCGTGCGTAGCCGCCATTTTACCGGCGCCCCCCAACGGAATCAGTGGGTTAGGACCCCGTTTAGTTTCGTCCCGAAAAATGGGCGAGCTTTGCCGGGTGTTCATCTTATTTACATATAATTTACGGTATTTATGGAAAGCGCCCTACCCAAAACCGAACTGCTGTAGTCCGCGGTTTCGCGGCTTTTGTGCGCCCGGCGAGCTGGCTTTGAAGAGCGACCCCGCGCGCTTGCGGCGAGGCGCGCGCTGACGGTGCAGTGACATTCGCCATCGTCCTCGGCGACGAGGCGGCCAAGCGCGCCGGACGCTTTGTCGGCTAAGCTCCGCTGTTACCCGCGGAGCCGGGCCTGGCCATGAGAAATCGGGCTAAAGAGGCGCGAGGAAACAGGCTCGCCACGTCTCACATTCTCATGGAGATGGGTGCGGCGTCGTTCGCCAACGCGATAGACGGTCCTTGCGCTCCGCCGCGGGAACTCGAACCGTATACTTTTCGCGCGCCGTGCTGACCAAGGCGAAACCGAAAATTCCGAGGGACACCCCCAGGAAAAGCTCACCTGTCAGAAACACAGGGCTATGGTTCAACAAAAGGGTCAACATCGACGTGTCTCACTGCGGCTTCATTCGAGATCATGAGCTTAAAACGCGTGAATAAAGACTGAGTTCCATTGTCTTTCGAAAACCGGGGGCTTTTCGGTACCTTTTGCTAAGCTCAGTCATCGATAGGCGATACTCGGAGCGCCGGTCGCCATCATCAAAAACGAGCCTGCAAACCCAGGCTAATCAGCCTCTCAAGCGACGCCATGCGGCAGCGCCTGAGTTCCGTATTTATTAACAGCGAGGCCTGGTTTCAAGATTACGGTTTTGAGAATTCAGGCGATCCATGCGATCAGCTTCACTTGGCCAATCAGCAGGGCGAACATGAGTTCACAGAGCCAGGTTTCGGAACGCGCCGAAAACCCGCAGGCGGATCTGCTCGCCGACATGGTCTTCGCGCCGGGCGGCGACTTTCGCATGGGCTCGGACGGCCATTATCCTGAGGAAGCGCCAGCGCACAGGGTCAATGTCGGCGCTTTCTGGATCGACAGCGCGCCGGTGACGAACCGCCAGTTTCGCAGGTTCGTCAACGCGACGAAGCATGTGACATTCGCAGAGATCGCGCCGAGGGCGGAGGACTACCCGGGCGCGCTGCCGCACATGCTGAAGGCGGGGTCGCTCGTCTTTTCGCCTCCGAAAGAGACGGTCGATCTCGCGGACTGGTCGCAATGGTGGCGATTCAAATTCGGCGCCGACTGGCGACGGCCTTACGGCCCCCGCTCTTCGATCAGCGGAATGGACGATCATCCCGTCGTGCATGTCGCCTATCGCGACGCCGAGGCTTACGCACGCTGGGCCGGCAAGGCATTGCCGACCGAGGCCGAGTGGGAGCTTGCGGCGCGCGGCGGGCTCGATGGCGCGGAATATGCCTGGGGCGACGAGTTCACGCCCGGCGGCAAGCAGATGGCCAACACCTGGCAGGGCGCGTTTCCGCTTGAGAACCTGAAGCAGGACGGCTTTGAGCGCACGTCTCCGGCCCGATCGTTTCCGCCAAACGGCTACGGAATCTACGACATGATCGGCAATGTGTGGGAGTGGACGACCGACTTCTGGTCGACCCGGCACCCGGCGGATGCGCCCAAGGCGTGCTGCGTGCCGCAAAATCCGCGTGGCGGTCCGGAGGCGCAGAGCTACGACCCCTGCCAGCCCGAGATTCGCATTCCCCGCAAGGTGCTGAAGGGCGGCTCGCACCTCTGCGCGCCGAACTATTGCCGCCGTTACCGGCCGGCGGCGCGCCACGCCGAGCCGATCGACACATCGACGAGCCATGTCGGCTTTCGCTGTGTGGTGCGCCCGACGAAGACCTGACGAGAAGACGAAACGGCGCAATCGGCGATGGGTTTCCTCAAAGCAAAAAAGGCCGCCCTTTTGAGGCGGCCTTTGTTGTCCGGTTAAGCGCGCGTCACACGATGGCCGCGCGCTTCTTCGCGCCACGGTAGCCGGCGAAGCCGAGCCCCGCGAAGCCGAGAAGCATCATCGCCCAGGTCGAGGGTTCCGGAACCGCCGTCGGCGCCGCAAGGCCTAGAACCTCGCTAAAGATTTCGTTGCCGACGATATGATGAGAGGCGTCGGACGGGTGGGAATTGACGTAATAGAAATACGTATCGGGCGTCGCGCAGACCGGCGGCCCCGCGCACGCGGTGGTGGTGTTGGTTATTCCATAGTTCGACGGATTCGTGAGAATGTCGTCGTAGTCCGGGCCCCAGTTGCTGAGCTCGATGGTCGCATCGGGAAACTCAGCTTGCAGTTCGGGAACCAGCGCCGTGTAGCCCGGATTCAGATTGAGAGCGCTGTTGGTGAACGCCGGAACGTCCTGCGGGAGCAACGCGAGTTCGAAGATGCGAGCTCCAAGAGAGTAGAGCGTCGTGATTTGCGCAGTTGTCGCTGCGTCGATTTGGGTGGGGTCGCTTGTGTGGTCGTTCAATCCGCCCGCGAGGAAGAACAAGGTTGAGTCAGGGTTAAAGGTCACTTCGTCATTGTCGACATAGTTCTGAAACTCGGCAACCTGCTGGGTCAGACTTCGTGGCTGTCTGGTCGGCGCCGGGATAGGATCGACGCGCGCGCCGCTTTCCGCGAAATTGACGCCGTCCGTTCCCGGATCCGGGTTCTTCGATGTTGTAAGGGTGATGTTGAAGTTCTGAGCCAAGTACCCGGCCCAAGTGGTTCCACCAGGGTTGACGAGTGGAACGAACGCGCCAGTGTCCGAATAGCTATCGCCAAATACGAACAGATCGTTGATGACAACCGCTGACGCTGGTGTTGCCGCAGTCATTGCTCCTAGCGAACAGACAATAGCTGTGGTGGTCCAGAGTTTGCTTCGAGACATAAGTTTCTCCCCCGCTCTGAGTGAGCGAATTTTCATCTTCTGTGGAATTCGAGGTCGCTGTTAGCTGTTGAGCTATGCGGCCTGTCCTATGTTCCTATCTCCACTAAAGAAGAGATAGCTAAAGGCATTTAACCTCCCAAAGTCTGACTGACACACTGTAGATCATCTCCCTGCGTCTCATTACGGTCAATATCTCCTTTAGTCGAACATTGACGATCGACAAGTGTATTTGAAAGCATATTGCACTACTACGGTTGTAATCGCCAATATTATCATGGTCAACATTATGACGCCCGGCATCAGAACTTACCGCGAGCCCTTGCCGTCGAACACGATGAGATCGTGCTCCCAGAGCCGCGTGAAAAACTGGCGGTTCTGCTCATCGCCGATCGTTTTGCCGGCGCCGCGCAGGATCTCGGCGACGGAACGCTCGCCGTCGATCGCCGTCAGGAGCCGCTCCTGAGCGGCGTCGATGAAGAGCGCAAGATCAGGATAGGTGTGGCTCGGATTGATGAGCACGGCGGCGACGCCGCGAGGCGCGCGATCCTTGACGGTCAGCGTCCAGGGAAGCCGGACGGGCACGAAATCGCGCCACGCGTCGCCGTCGAATAGGATCGGCTGGGGCTCGCGTTCACGATCGTCGCGGTAGGCGACGAAGCTGTGCCTGTCCATCGTTCCGCGCAGGAGCTCGATCGCCGCATGCTGAGCGGGCGGGGCCAGCGCGGCAAGGCGAGCGCGATGGGGCGCGTCCTCGATCGCCCCGCACTGAGGAAGGTAGGCCGCCTGCTCGTACCAGCGCCCCAACTTGAGGCCGCAACGCTCGAGCCAATCGTAAATCTGCGGCACGGAATAGGCGCGCTCCTGCGGGTTCAGCAACGCGTCGGCGAGCGCGTTGGGCTGCGCAAAATCCTTCGCCCGTTTCACGACGCCAGCGATCGGATGGTCGATCGGCAGCGCCTGAATCGTCTGTCCAAGATCGCGCAGGTCTTCGTCCCGGACGCCGATGCCCAACAGCCGGCAATAGTCCTGCATCATGGCAATGCCGGCGCGTCCGTAAGGCGCGTAGACCATGATGTGCATTGCGCCCTCACGCGCGAGAACATCGCGTAGCGCGCGAAGGCCCGCGTCCGGGTCGCTCAGATGATGAAGGACGCCTGTGCAAACAATCTGGTCGAAGGTCTCGCCAAGCTCGCCGACGCGCTCGATTGCGAGGCGGTGGAGTTTCAAGTTTCGGATGTCGTGCTTCTCTTGAAGATCGCGGGTATGACGCAAGCTTGTTTCGCTGACGTCGATCGCGGTGACGCGCGCGTCGGGCTCCATGAGCGCATGACGCGCGGCCTGCGACGTTCCGCACCCGGCGACAAGGATCTTCCTATCTGGGCGCGGCTTCTCCAGAGGCCATAGCAGCAAGGATTGCGCGCGCCGCCGCTGCGGATCGCGATAGCGCTCGAGGCGACGGTCGAGGCCGGCGATGGGCGCCGGATACGGGTGCGACTCGTAGAACGCGCGAATGGCGGCAGCGCGATCGGCGGGCGTTTCCCCGTTCTTACCCGCTGCTGGCATCCACTCGGCTCCTTGCGCCCCCACGCTATTGCCGAGGCAGAACCGCCGCGCAAGGCGGCCGCTTTGACAGGCAATCGGACAGCGACTATCGAAATCGGCTTAAGCGATCACCGTTAACAACGGCGCGATTCCTGCGACAAAAGTGTTCGGGCTTGACTGACTCCCCGTCGAAAAGTGCGATTTGGCAGGCGCGCATCGCACTCTTGCTCGTGCTTGGACTCGTCGTCCTCGGTGTGGCCTGGTACGGGGTGACCGAAGAAAGTCTCGGACGTCTTTGGAGGGACATTCTTGATCGGCCAGATGGGCCGATGACGTTTCGTTTCATTCTGCAGCCGGCGATGGCCATCATCGCCGCAGTGCGGGACGGCGTCCATGACGCCCGACTCGGGCGACAGCCGTATTTCTGGGCTCTGATCCATGGCGTGCGCGACCCGCAAGGACGTAGCGGACGCCTCTGGGAGGGAATCGTCTCAACGGCGCGCATCCTGATTCTTGGCGTCGTCATGGATGTCATCTATCAGTGGAAGGTGCTGGACACTTTCTACCCAGGCCAGTCGGCGGTTATTGCCACTCTGCTGGCGTTCGTCCCTTATTTGCTCTTGCGTGGTCCCTTCGAGCGAATCGCGTATCATTGGGTCGCCCGGCCCGCATCCAATTGAGCCATCAAATCGCGGAGAGGACGATGGCGAGCCCCGATCTCAAGTTGGACGCGAACACCGAACTCTCGTCGCGCCGCACCGGTATGTCGTTTCAGCGCACGCGCATGAGCGCCGACCGGACGCTGATGTCGGTCATTCGCACGTCGCTCTCGCTGATTGGCTTCGGCTTCACCATCGCGCAGGTGTTTCAGAAGCTGCGCGATCAGGACATCATCACGAAAGCCGCCGCGCCGCGAAACTTCGGTCTCTCGCTGGTGGGGCTTGGGATCGTGATGCTCCTCATCGGCATCGCCTACCACGTGCAGTTCATGCTGGGGCTGCGCCACTTGCGCGAGTCGATGCGGCAGGAAGGACTGATCCATGGCGAGACCATTTTTCCCCTGTCGTTCACTCTGGTCACGGCGCTTGTTCTGCTCTTAATCGGCGTGGCGGCGGTGATGAGCATGGCGTTTCACGTTGGCCCATTCGAATAGAGGAGCCCGCGTTCCCAGGCTCGCACAGGGCTCATCGTTCATTGGAAATCTAATTCGAAGGTAGGAGAGGAAAAATGCCCAAGACGCCTAAGTCAGACAAACCTAAGTCAAACAAGCCAAACATTCTCGTCATCTGGGGCGACGACATCGGCATCGCCAACCTGAGCTGCTACACGCACGGGCTCATGGGCTATCAGACGCCCAACATCGACCGGATCGCCAAGGAAGGCATGCTGTTCACCGACTCGTACGGCGAACAGTCCTGCACCGCCGGCCGCTCGTCCTTCATCACCGGGCAGAGCGTCTATCGCACCGGCCTCTCCAAGGTCGGCATTCCAGGCGCGCCCATCGGCATGAACGAGAAGATCATCACGATCGCGGCGGCGCTCAAGAACCAGGGCTATGCGACCGGTCAGTTCGGCAAGAATCATCTCGGCGATCTCAACGCGATGCTGCCGACCAACCATGGCTTCGATGAATTCTACGGCAACCTCTACCACCTGAACGCCGAAGAAGAGCCGGAAGCGGACGATTATCCCGACGCGAAGGAGTTCCCGAACTTCAAGAAGACGTTCGGGCCGCGCGGGGTCATGCATTCGTGGGCGACGGACACCGACGATCCGACCGTCCAGCCGCGCTGGGGCCGGGTCGGCAAGCAGAAGATCGAGGACACCGGCCCGCTCACGAGAAAGCGCATGGAGATCTGCGATGAGGATTTCGTCAAGGAAGCCAAGCGTTTCATGAAAGAGTGCACGGATGCGGGCAAGCCGTTCTTCGTCTGGCTCAACACGACCCACATGCACGCTTTCACCCACACCAAGGCCGAGAGCCTGGGGCAGGCGGGACGCTGGCAGTCGCCCTATCACGACACGATGATCGACCATGACAAGAACGTCGGCCAGGCGCTCGACTATCTCGACGATCTCGGCATCGCCGACGACACCTTCGTCATGTACTCGACCGATAACGGCCCGCACATGAACTCGTGGCCGGACGCCGGAATGACGCCGTTCCGCAACGAGAAAAACTCCAACTGGGAAGGCGCTTTCCGCGTTCCGCTGGTCGTGCGCTGGCCCGGCAAGATCAAGCCGGGTTCGATCTCGAACGAGATCATCCAGCACCACGACTGGTTTCCGACCTTCCTCGCCATGGCCGGCGATCCGGATGTCGCGGAGAAACTGAAGCAGGGCTATCAGGCGATCGGCCGCACCTACAAGAACCACCTCGACGCCTACAACCTCATGCCCTATCTCACAGGCGCGGAGAAAGGGAGCCCTCGCCAGTTCTTCATGTATCTGAGCGACGACGGCGACGTTCTGGGCCTGCGCTACGACAATTGGAAGATCGTGTTCATGGAGCAGCGCTGCCAGGGAACGCTGCGGGTCTGGGCGGAACCGTTCACCAAACTCAGGGTGCCGAAGCTGTTCAACCTTCGCACCGATCCTTTCGAGCGGGCGGATATCACGTCGAACAGCTATTACGACTGGTTCCTGCGGCGCGTCTTCATGATCTACGGCGCGCAGGCGGTCGCGTCGCAATGGGCGGCGACCTTCAAGGATTTCCCGCCGATCCAGAAGCCGAACACCTTCACGCTCGACGATGCGCTGAAGGCGATGCACGAGACCGCCGCCGGCATGCACTGACGGAAGTCCAATGACGGTCGGGGCGGCTATCCGCTCCGACCCGTCGGAATGATGATTATAAACATATTGATGATGTAAAAATATGACGATGACGTTGGAGCGGAAGTGACTCGCTAATCGGGCCACAAACCATTGGAATTGCTCAAAACGGACTCGCTAACACCCCGGCGGCCTCGTCGGAAGTCGAGACACCTTCCGTGTGTCCTGGAACCCTTTGGCGTCGTCGGCTCATGAAGGCGATATCGTGAGAGACTGGCTGATCCTCGCGACCAACCTCGCCGTCGACGTGATCGACTGGCTGGCGCTGATCCTCATCGTCGTGGGCGCCGTCGAAGCCTTCTTCCAGGGCTTGTGGACGATGTTCTCGTCTCGCGACGGCCATTACGAGCGCGAGGTGTGGCTGCGCCTCGGCCGCTGGCTTGTCGCCGGCCTCACCTTCCAGCTCGCAGCGGACGTTCTTGAGACCGCGATCACGACAAGCTGGGACGAGGTGGCGCGCCTTGGCGCAATCGCCGCAATACGCACCTTCCTCAACTACTTTCTTGAGCGCGATCTGGGCGACATCAGAACCAGGCAGGCAGCCGCCCAAAGCGACAGCGACTGATCGCGGGCGCCCGAGGACGGTTCGTAGCTGGAGCGGTCGCCTTGACCGTAGCGGCAGCGCAACT
>DATDHT010000088.1:0-8820 GCA_036521435.1 Roseiarcus sp. | reverse complement strand
CTTGCGCTCGAGTCGGCCTCGATGGCCGACGAGTGGAGCGCCGCTGTCGATCCTGGTCAGATCGGCGCGGTGCTCACCGACACCGCCTTCGGCCATATGTGGGCGTTGCATCTCGCACTGGCGGCGACGCTGGTCGCCGTCGTCGCTGTCGGCCCGGGCGCCCGATGGGCGGCGACAGCGGTCGCATCAGGGGCGCTGCTGGCAAGCCTCGGCCTCGTCGGCCACGCCGCGATGCAGACGGGCGCCGAGGGGGCCCTGCATCGCGCCAACCACGCCGTGCATCTCATGGCCGCGGGCGCGTGGATCGGCGGCCTCGTTCCGTTCGCGATGTGCCTGCGCGTCTATGAGCGCTACGATCTGCGCCAGGACGCAGTGCGGGCGATGGCCGGGTTTTCCTTCTGGGGCCAATTCATCGTCGCGGCGGTCGTTCTCACCGGAATCGTCAATATCGCGTTGACATCGCACCGCGCGCCAATCCCCCCGACGACGCCCTACCGCGCGATGTTGGTCGCGAAACTCATCATCGTGACAATCATGATCCTGCTCGCGCTCTTCAATCGCTTTGTTCTCACTCCGCGACTCAAGGCGAGCGCAAATGCGCTGACGACCTTGCGCGCGACCAGCGCGGCGGAGGTGGCGCTCGGCTGCGTCGTCATCGCGCTCGTCAGCGTGTTTGCGCTGCTCGATCCGGCGTGAAGCCAACCGCCCGCGTTGCTGCGCGCACGCGATCTGAATGGCGGTAGGTAGAAACCCCCATTGTGCTGCGAACATTTGCAGCTTCACAATCTTGGGGGTCGCCTGAACTCCGTCATCCCCACAACTCGGATGTTCTGTGATGGCGATCACTGTTCCCGCTCCGCTGACCGCATAGTGCCAAAGTTCGTGGGCGCTATGCATTGGCGCTCGGGTCGGGGGCGACGGCAGGGGCAGAGTTCGCAGGTGCGGACGGGAGGGGCGGATGAAGGCGCATATTGTTGGCGGCGGGTTTGCGGGACTGGCGGCGGCGGCGCTGCTCATCCGCAACGCGAACATGTCCGGCGCCGACGTCACAATCTATGAGGCGGAGGACAAGCTCGGCGGCGGGTTCTTCTTGGATGGCGACGCGAAGCAGGGCTACAACCTGCCTGGCTCCATCTTCGACAAGGAGTTCCGCTGCGCCTTGGATCTGCTCGCGACGATCCCCACCCAAGGCTACCCCAACATCAATGTCGCAGAGCAATTCCTCACATTCAATAACGAGCATCCGTTCGTCGATCGAACGCACATTGTCGACCGCGACCTCCGCGCCGTGCATGGGCCGCGTTATGGCCTGAGCCTTGGCGACGGCTTCGCCCTCGCAAAGCTATCCCTCACGCCCGAAGCATCGTTGGAAGGTCAGCTCATCAGAGACGTGTTCTCCCCTAAGTTCTTCGAGACGGAGTTTTGGCTGCTCTGGTCGACGCTGATGGGCTCGCTGCCGCAGCACAGCGTCATCGAGTTCCGGCGCTACCTGAACCGCTTCGTCTATCTATTCCCTGACCTGTCGAGCATGGCGCATGTTTTCCGCTCGCAATTCAACCAGCACGAAGCCTTCATCAAGCCTCTGGTCGCCTGGCTCGAAGGGAAGCAGGTGAACTTCGTGAAGGGCGCTGTCGTGAAGGACATCGGCTTCGCCGAGTCGGCCGGCCGGTTGACCGCCAACCGGCTCGACTACGAACGTGCAGGCGCCGCGACATCGGTCGACCTCGCTCCTAATGATATCGTGCTCGTGATTACCGGCTCTCAGGCCGCCGATTATTCGGCCGGAACGATGGACAGGCCGCCCGGACCGCCGCCAAACCCCGGACGGTCGTGGGCGTTGTGGAAGACATTGGCCGAGAAGCACAAAGGCTTCGGCAATCCGGATGCGTTCTTCGGCGATCCCCGCATAAAAGACTCGCGCTGGGTGACATTCACAGTCACCACGACCGGCCAGGAATTTCTCGATGAGATCACCAACCTCACCCACAGCGGCCCGGGAAGCGGCGGCCTCCTGACGTTACAGGACTCGAACTGGGTGATCTCGCTGTCGATCTTCGCGCAGCCGGAAGTCCTAAGCCAACCTTCAGGCACTGCGGTCTGGTGGGGCTATGGGCTCCGTCCCGAGCGCATGGGAAACTGGGTGAATAAACCCATGTACGAATGCACGGGCAGGGAGATTCTGACGGAATTGCTGGGGCATCTTCGTTTCGAGAAGACGTCGGCCGCGATCATGAAGAACTCGATCTGCATCCCCTGCAACATGCCCTACGTCAACAACATCTGGTTGCCGCGCAAGAGCGGCGAAAGACCCCACGTGGTTCCGGAGGGCGTGACCAATCTTGGACTTCTCGGCCAGTATGTCGAGCTTGAGCGAGACATCGCGTTCACGTTCGAATATTCCACGCGCACGGCCTGGGAGGCGGTCCATCAGCTAACGAAGCGCGGTCCGCCGCCGCCGCCCGTCTATCAGGGCCAGTTCGATCCGAAGGGCGTGTGGGCGGCCTTGAAGGTTTTTCTAGGCCTGACGCCCTAAGAGAGCGCCATAAGAGCGACTGACGACGGACTGCGCGCCGCGCCTCAGCGATGTCCGATGCCGCCGCCCTGGAAAGCTCCACCCGTTCCAACGCCATGAAACCCGCCGCCGGCAAGACCCGGTGAGACCGGGCCGCCGATATGCGGAGCTCCGAACGCGCCGCCAGCACGGAAAGTCCCGACGCCAGCAACGCCTGGCGAGGCCCGCGCGCCGATGTGCGGAGCTCCGAACGCTCCGCCGGGGTGGAAGGTCCCGACGCCAGCAACGCCTGGCGAGGCCCGCGCGCCGATGCGCGGAGCTCCGGACGCGCCGCCGGGGTGGAAAGTCCCGACGCCAGCAACGCCTGGCGAGGCCGGCGCGCCGATGTGGGGAACGCCGGCGCCGCGAAACTGATGAAAATTGCCGCCGCCGTGGAATCCGCCGCCGGCAAACCCAGGCGTACCGGTCGCGGCGCCGGCGTGGAAATTCGGCGAAGCGCGAACTCCGCCAGCGCCAAGGCGGCGGGACGGCGCGCCGCGATAGACGGGGTTTTGCGCCTGGGGATGGGCAACGACGACTCCGCGGTGATGATGGCGCCGGATCGCTGGGCCGACGATAGGGGCGCCGCCGCCAAGGGCGTTATTCCACTCATCGCCGCAAGGATAATAGCCGGGGCCGTTAGCGCCGTTGTCGTACCAGCAATCCCCGCCATACTGAACTGTTTGCACAAGCGACAAACGCCCGAATGGGGATAGAGCGCCGACGCTGCTATCGCCGACGCCCGCCTCAGCGCTACCCGCTAGAGGGGCCAGGAGCGCCAAAGGTGCAAGAATGCGCAAAGTCCGCCGACACATGACTTATGTCCACGAAAGGAAGACTACGGCCGCCAACGGCGCCAGGAAGGCAATAAAAGCCAAGTATCCTTCTAGTTAGACGCCATTGTCAGATCGTCAACATCAGTTGACGAAAGGGTGATGCAAACAACCAGGCGCCTCCTTAACGCGCGTCAGCCTTTCTTGTGCCGGTTCCGGAACGCCTTCCCCCATCCGGGTATGACCGCCTGGCGGCCGCGGGCGACGGCAAGCGCATCGGCCGCGACCGACTTGGTGATCACCGAGCCCGAGCCGATATAGGCGCCGTCCCCGATCGTCACTGGCGCGACGAGAGCGGAGTTCGAGCCGATGAAGGCGCCGGCGCCAATGTCGGTCCTGTTCTTGGCGAAGCCGTCGTAATTGCAGGTGATGGTTCCGGCGCCGATGTTCGCTCTCGCGCCGACGCGGGCATCGCCAATATAGGTCAAATGGTTGACCTTGGCGCCCGCCTCGATCGTCGACTGCTTGATCTCGACAAAATTGCCGATTCTGGCGTTGACCGCGATGTCCGCGCCCGTTCTGAGGCGCGCGTACGGCCCGATGACCGCCCCGCCCGCGACCCGCGCGCCCTCGAGATGCGAGAAGGCTCGTATCACCGCGCCATCCTCGATGCTGCATCCGGGCCCGATCACGACATGGGGTTCGATCAGAACGTCGCGGCCAATCCTGGCGTCAAACGACAAAAACACGGTTTCGGGGGCGGTCAGCGTCGCGCCGGCGGTCATGGCGCGCAGGCGCAGCCGGTCCTGCAGCGCCGCCTCCGCGGCGGCAAGCTGCGCCCGGTCATTGACGCCCATGACCTCCCTCTCTTTTGCGAGCAGCGCCTTAGCCGTGAGGCCCCGAGCATTGGCGATTTCAACGATGTCGGTGAGATAATATTCGTTCTGGGCGTTGGCCGGCTTGATCGCGGTGAGAAGGCTCAGAGCTTCGGCGCCGCTGAATGCGATCGGCCCGGCGTTGCACAAGCGGGAGGCGCGCTCTTCGGCGCTCGCGTCCTTGTGCTCCCGGATCGCGATCAAGCGCCCGTTGCGCTCGACGAGGCGGCCATAACCGGTTGGATCGGCAGCCTCAAAGCCCAAAGCCACGACTTCCACGCCCGAAGCGAGCTCGGCGCGCATCGCCGCCAGTGTCGAGGCCTCGATCAGCGGAGTGTCGGCGTAGAGGACGAGAATGTCGTCATAAGAGCGCTCAATCTGATCGCGCGCCGCCAGGACCGCGTCGGCGGTGCCCCGGCGCTCACGCTGGACGGCGATTTTCGCCTCCGGCGCGGCTTTCAAAGCTTCTGCTGCGACCCCGTCGCTGTCCGATCCGACGACGACCACGACGTCGCCCGTCGTCCCCTCACGGACGGTTGAAAGGACGTGGGCGAGCATCGAGCGGCCTGCAAGCTCGTGCAGGACTTTCGGTCGAGCCGAGCGCATGCGCACGCCCTCGCCGGCGGCAAGCACGACGGTCAGACAGCGGCGGGCGTTGGCGCACATGGGGACGTTTGCTCTCTCGACGACGGCGTTGGCGAAACGAGGCTCGGCCGCTCCGAATCTCCGTTAAGCTCGCCCGGAGCGCCACTATCGCCGCGGGCGAGCCGGGTTTCCAGCCCCAACGCCGCCTGCACCAACGTGATTTTACGCTGGCGACAAAAAGCGTCTCGCTGCGCCGCAAAAAACGATATACAACCGAAGAGCGCCCGGAACGGAACGTGCTTGGTTGCGACGCGTTATTTTTCTTACGGGCTGATTTTTCATTTTGGCTGCAGGCAACGCCGTATGGGGCCGTGGTTGCACGGCTCAGTTCCGGCGAACGAATGACGAATACGATGGCAGACAGGCAGCGTCGCGAATTCTTACAGCTGGCCGTCAGCGGCGCGCTTGCGGCTTCGCTGACGCCCTCGAGCGCGACGCCGGGCGCCGCCGAGCCGCTGGCCCAGCCCATTCCCTTCGCCGCCGACACGGTTCTGAAAATGGCGGTCGAACTGGCTTCGAAGCCGTTCAAGGCGCCCGAGACGCCGCCGCTGCCAGGCGTCTTTTCAGGCCTCACCTTCGAGCAATACGCGGCGATCCGGCGCGTGCCGGGCACCGCGATCTGGAGCGATCAGAAACTTGGCTTTTCGCTCGAGCCGTTGCATCGTGGCTTCGTCTACACAACGCCGATCGGGATCAACATTGTCGAGAACGGCATGGCGGAGAGGGTGATCTACGACGCTGCTAATTTCGACTTCGGGCCGTTGAAGCCTCCGGCTCCACTGGGCGACCTTGGCTTTTCCGGTTTGCGCATTCTCAAGTCCTCGGATCAAGGCTTCGAAGATGTGGCGATCTTCCAGGGCGCGACCTTTTACCGCGCGAGAGCCCACGCCCAGCCCTTCGGCCTCACCGCACGAGGCCTCGCAATTCGGACCGGCGACGACCCGGGGGAAGAATTTCCGTTGTTCCGCGAGTTCTGGATTGAAAAGCCCACTCCGGCGGCGAATACGCTCACCGTCCAGGCCTTGCTCGATTCCGCGAGCGTCACCGGCGCTTTTCGCTTTACGCTCCGTCCTGCCGACACCACCATCATCGACACCGAAATGACGCTGATCGCACGGAAGGCGGTCGACAGACTGGGGCTCGGGGCCATGGCTGCGGCCTATCTTTTCAGCCCGCTCGATCATCGGCGCCCCGACGACGTGCGCGCGGCGGCCTACGAGTCGACTGGATTGCAGATCCTGACCGGCAAGGGCGAGTGGCTCTGGCGGCCGGTCTCCAATCGGGAGACCTTACAGATCTCGGCCTTTACCGACGTGAACCCTCGCGGCTTCGGTCTTTTACAGCGCAGCCGTTCGTTCGATGCGTTCTACGATGACGAGACGCATTGGGAATTGAGGCCTTCGTTGTGGATTGAGCCGATCGGCGATTGGGCCGATGGCGATCTTCGTCTCCTCGAAATCCCGGCCGACTCGGAGGCCAATGAGAACGTGATCGCCCAGTGGCGCCCGAAAACCGGCATGAACGAAGGCACGACGCTGTCGATCGCCTTCCGGCAGTTCTGGTGCTGGTCGCCGCCATCGAAGCCGCCGCTTGCCTCCTGCGTATCGTCGCGGCGCGGCAAGGCCGGCAAGAACCAGCGCTTCGCGGTCGAGATGGCCGGTGACATATTCGCCGACCCGGCGAAGGCGGCGGCGGCGACCGCGGACGTTCAAGCCTCTCCTGGCAAGATCGTATTTGTGTTGGTTTTTCCCTATAAGGACAGGCGTTCCGTGCGCGTGGTGTTCGATCTTGACCCGGGATCGGAAACTGTTTCGGAGCTGCGGCTGACGCTCAGGGTCGACAACCAACCGGCGAGCGAGACATGGCTCTACCGTTGGACAGCCTGAGGCTCAAGGCCTCCGACGTCGGGCCAGAGGCTGCCGGCGCGTCGCTTGGCGCCTCGATGCCCGGCTATGCGCCGCTCGCCATGCCGGCGCAGTCGTTCAAACGATTCTCACGCCGCGACCGCCGCGCGCTGGTCGCGCCGCGCCTCGCGCGGTCGCCGATTTTGACCCGTCTCGCGGTATTTGGGGGCGCGGTGGCGCTCACCGCCTATGGCGCCTACGAGATGTTCAAGGTTGTCTCGATCGGCCCGGTCACGCCGCTCGAAGGGGTGATCGCGGCCTTGTTCGTCATCACCTTCTCCTGGATCACGCTCTCATTCACGTCGAGCCTCGTCGGCTTTGTCTGGCTCCTCGCTCATCGGCGGCCCCCCGAACCCCCGCCAACGTTGCGTGAGCGAACAGCGGTCGTGATGCCGATCTACAACGAGGCGCCCTCACGCGTGTTCGGCGCCATGCAAGCCATCTTCGAGGACGTCGAACGCACCGGCCAAGCGCATGCGTTCGATTTCTTCTTCGTCTCCGACACTACCGACCCCAACGTCTGGATCGCGGAGGAGCGGGCGTTTCTGTCGATGCGCACGCGGCTGCCGCAGGCCCGCCTCTACTATCGGCGACGGCGCAAGAATTGGAGCCGCAAGGCCGGCAACATCGCCGATTTCGTCTCGCATTGGGGCGGCCGCTACCCGCACATGGTCGTGCTTGACGCCGATAGCTTGATGACGGGGGGAGCGATCGTGGGCCTGACGGCGGCGATGGAGGCGGACCCTGACGCCGGCATCATTCAAAGTCTGCCGCTCATCGTCAACCGCAACACGATGTTCGCGCGCCTCCAGCAGTTCGCCGCTCGGATCACCGGCCCCGTCATTGCCGCAGGCCTGAGCGCCTGGATGGGGCATGAGGGCAATTACTGGGGCCATAACGCGATCATCCGCACGCGCGCCTTCGCCGATCATTGCGGATTGCCGGACCTGCGAGGCAAACCGCCGTTTGGCGGCCACATTCTCAGCCACGATTTCGTCGAGGCGGGGCTCATGCTTCGCGCCGGGTACACCGTCTACATGCTGCCCAATCTCGGCGGCTCCTACGAAGAGAGCCCGCCCTCGCTCATCGATCTTGCGGCGCGCGACCGGAGATGGTGCCAAGGCAATCTCCAGCACGCGCGCATCATCGGCGCCAGGGGCTTCAGCGTGGCGACGCGGCAGCATCTCGCCAACGGCATCATGGGCTATCTCGCTTCGCCCCTCTGGATGGCCCAATTGCTGGTCGGCATCGTGCTGGTGCTGCAGTCCCACTACATCCGGCCCGAATATTTCACCCGGGCCTTCTCCCTGTTTCCGGCCTGGCCGCGCTTCGACTATGAGCGCGCGCTGCAGCTCTTCGAGGTGACGATCGGGGTCCTGCTTGCGCCGAAGTTTCTCGGCCTCCTGATTGCACTCATCGAGCCAAAGACGCGTCGAGGCTCCGGCGGCGCCCTGGCGCTCGTCGCCTCGACAATCGTCGAGATCCTCTTCTCCGCCGCCTTTGCTGCGATCATGATGCTGATCCAGTCCGGCTCCGTGGCGCAGATTCTGTCTGGACGGGACACCGGCTGGAATCCGCAGCGGCGGGACGACGGCTCGATCCCGCTCAAAAGCATTGCGCGCCGCCATCGCGCGCATACGGCATTGGGAATCATCACGCTGTTCGCGGCGATGCTGATCTCGCCCTCCCTCATCGTCTGGATGTCGCCGACGATTTTCGGGTTGATCTTTTCCATTCCGCTCTCCTGGGCGAGCGGAAATTTGTCGCTCGGCCTCGCGATGCGCCGGATCGGACTTCTGCGCACGCCGGAGGAGACTTCGCCGCCTGCTGTCGTCGCGCGCTCCAACGCGCTTGCCGCGGAACTTGCCCTGACCGGGGGCGATCATGACGACGCGTTGCAAGCGATCTGGGCGGACCCGGCGTTGCGGGCTGCACACGAATCGTTTCTCGCCGAGACGCCTCGCCGCCGGCGAGGCGACATCGATGTCGAGACCGCGGTCGCGGCGGCGAAGCTCAATGACGCACAGACGCTCGCAGACGCCAGGGGCTGGCTGAACTCGCGCGAACGGCTC
>DATDHT010000087.1:0-3722 GCA_036521435.1 Roseiarcus sp. | reverse complement strand
TCCTGCTTCGGAGCCGGCTGGATGGCGCGCTCTCCGAATGGAGCGAGCCCGACATCCACCGGCCGATCGCGCAAGAGCATGAGCGCGACGGCGCCGGCGACGAGCAGCATCGCGACGACGAAAGCGAGCGCATTGCGCCAGCCATAGGCTTCCGTCAGCCTCGCGATGAGCGGCAGAAAGATCAATTGCCCGGTGGCGTTGCTCGCTGTCAGCATGCCGACCACGAGGCCGCGTCGATGAACGAACCATCGCGCCGCGATGGTTGCTCCCAGCACCAGCGCGACCATGCCGGTGCCGATTCCGACAACGACGCCCCAGAGCGCGATGAGCTGCCAGACCTCGGTCATCGCCATCGAGCCGAGGATCCCTAAGACGATCATCGCGATCGCTGACACGACGACCGGCCGCACGCCGAAGCGGTTGATGAGGGCGGCGGCGAACGGCCCGATCAGCCCGAACAGGGCGAGCCGCACCGCGAGCGCAACCGAAATCTCCTCCGTGCTCCAGCCGAATTCCTTTTCGAGCGGCTGGATGATGACGCCCGGCGCCCCCATGGCGCCCGCGGTCGCGAGCATGACAACGAATGTCGCCCCGGCGACGAACCAGCCGTAATAGACGCCGCGCTTCGCCATCGCCGAGGCGAGCCTGTTGGACAGCGAGAGGGCCGCGGGTCTCTTTTGCGGCTGAGCATCTGTCGCAACAGCCGGCCCCGATATCGTCATCTTCAGCTCCAGGTGACGGGTATCCACCCGCATATTCGCCAAAAAATCAAAGATGGCGCGCGAGCGTCTGCAGCTGCGCCGCTCCGCTGGAGCCCAATGCGGCCTCGACCCGCCGCTGGGCCTCCTCCCATAAGGGAGCGGCGCGTCGCAGCGCGTCTTTTCCGGCAGGCGTCAGCCGCACCGCCGCTTCGCGCTGGTCGCGCGCCGAGGCCGTGCGCACAAGCCGAAGCTCTTCGAGCGCCTTCACGTTGCGCCCGACCGTTGATCGGTCCAATTCCGCCATTTGCCCGAGTTTGGTGAGCGAAACCGTTCCGGCGCGCTCGACTTTTCTCAAAAGACTGAACTGGGCGAGCGTGACGCCCGCGGGCTCAAGGAGCGCGTCATAGAGCGCGGTCGTCCTTCGCGCGGCGGTCCGAACCGCGACGCAGTAGCAAGTCGTCTCCATTCGCGGGTATATACCCGCGCCCCACGCAGGGCGCAAGCGCACCGGGCGCAAGGAGGGGTTCGACCCAACTGTTAGTCATGACCAACTGTTGATTCCACGCATGGGTATTGCTACCTATTGATCGGACGCTGTAGCACCCGCGACGGTGGCAGTGGGCCGAAGAGATGAAAGATGACCGATCTTGAGGTCATCACATGTGTAGCTATCGTCGTCGTCGTCGTTTGCGGCTTGGCGGCTTATGTCTGGACTGTGCTTACGTCGAGCAAAGATGACGACAGTGTGCCTCCGGTGTTCCATGGGCCCCATGCCAGCCACGGGCCGCCTCAGGGCTCGCGAACGCGGGTTGCGGCCCCGCCCACTGGCGATGTGGACAGGGCCAGACGCAACCCGTCCGGGGCTAACCTGAACCTGTTCGGCAATCCCTACCAAGGCCAAATCGACGAGCTACGCGAGCGGGCCAAGATCCTAGCACTACTTTGGCAGATTGAGGATTTGTTAAGTGGAGTTGCGTGAAGGATTGCGCTCTGTTTTTGCGGAGCGCGACGGATGGCGGCTTGGAATGACGACCTTTTGCGTTGGCTTGCGCCGTTCTTGGGCAAGCTCGGCCACAAGGCGCGGCGGCGGATGTGCCCGCTCTATGTGGCGGGGCTGATCGGGCCGGGCGATCGCAAGAGTGTCGGTCCGATGGCGGAACGTATGGCGCCGAACGATTACGACCAGCTCCATCATTTCGTGTCGGACGGGGTCTGGGACGAGGCTCCGTTGGAGCTTGAGCTTGCGCTCCAGGCCGACAAGTTGGTCGGCGGCGCCGATGCGGTCCTGGTCATCGACGACACGACGCTGCCGAAGAAGGGGACGCATTCTGTCGGGGTCGCGCCGCAATACGCCTCTGCTTTGGGCAAGACGGCCAATTGCCAGACGCTGGTGTCGCTGACGCTGGCGAGAGGCGAGGTCCCGGCGATGGTGGGCCTGCGCTTGTTCTTGCCGGAGACCTGGACCGGCGACCAAGCTCGACTGGAGCGCGCCGGCGTGCCCGCCGAATATCGTTCGCCTCGGACCAAGTCGGAGATCGCTCTGGCCGAACTGGATCGACTGATCGCCGCCGGCGTTTGCTTCGGGGCGGTTCTCGCCGACGCTGGCTATGGCATGGGCGCCGAGTTCCGTCAGGCGTTGAGCGCGCGCGGCCTTGCCTGGGCGGTCGGCGTTCCTCGCCATCAGAAGGTCTACCCGCGCGAGGTCGAACTCGTGTTTCCCATCGCCGGAGGCGGCCGCCCGCGCAAGCGGCATGTGCCCGATGTTCTGTCCGTCGCCGCCGAAGACATGCTTGGTGAAGCAAAGTGGCGCATGCTCAGTTGGCGCAAGGGAACGAAGGGTCCCTTGAGAGCGCGTTTCGCCGCCGTTCGCGTGCGCGTCGCCGATGGACCGCCGCAACGGATCGACGACAAGGGCATGCAGCATATGCCCGGCGAAGAGGTCTGGCTCGTCGGCGAGCGGCGCGCGTCCGGAGAGCAGAAATACTATCTGGCCAACCTCGCGCCCGGGATCGGCCTCAAGACCCTGGCCGCGACGATCAAGGCGCGCTGGATTTGCGAGCAGGCGCACCAGCAGCTCAAGGAAGAACTCGGCCTCGACCACTTCGAGGGGCGGTCGTGGCGAGGCCTTCATCGCCACGCCTTGATGACCATGATCGCCTACGCTTTCCTCCAGCATCGCCGCCTCGCCGCAGCGAGCGGGGGAAAAAAGAATCCAGGCCGGCCCGCCTCAGCCGACGCTGCCGGCGATTCGAAAAGCCGTCGTCCTCGCTCTGGCGCGCGCTCCGCCCTTTCGATGCCCGCACTGCCACCGCCAACTCCACAGACCACTCACATGAAAGTGCCAAAGTAGTGCTAGGATCGTTAAGCGGTCTTAAGAGCCTGCCCTGAGGTCGGCGGCATGAGCCTATTTGGGCGACGCGGGGGCATCGGGAACACGATCGTTGGCCTGTTCGTGCTCGGCGTCCTCAACAACGGCCTCGACTACGTCAAGATCGACAGCTTCCTCAAGATCCTCATCCGCGGGCTCATCCTGCTCATCGCGCTCATCATCAACGTCTACGCCGAACGTTGCGCACGGCGCGGAGCGGCGAGCGGGTCGGATGAAGAGAGCTGACGCGCCGCGCGCAGCGCGGCAGCGGGCCGGAATCAAAAAGGCCGCCAGCGCCCGTATGAACGTTGGCGACCCCAAATCAAGTTAGCAGGCTATTGGTTCGGCGCCGGGACGGTTGACGCCTTGAAGGGCGGGGGAGCTTTCTTCTCCTTCGCCTCCGGACCGAGGAGATACCTCAACGGCACGTCGAGCACATAGATCTGGTCGCCCACCTGCGCGAGCGACACCGGCCCGTCGAAACCGTCCTTTATGGTCTCGATCCTGGCGTTGTCGCCATCGATGGTAATGAGGTCGAGGTTGCCCTTCGTCTCGCCCTCAACCATGATCAGCTTGTTGGGCCCGAACGCGCGCAATCCGTCCGAATGGTAGAGAGGACGGGAGGTCTGAAGCTTCGTGATCTTGCCCGCGCT
>DATDHT010000086.1:0-8216 GCA_036521435.1 Roseiarcus sp. | reverse complement strand
GACGGCGAGCTTTTGCGGCGCGCCCGGCACGTGGGCGAACACCCGAATGACGCGATTGGCCTCAAAATCGAGCGTGCGGCTCCGGTCGGGAATGACCGGAAATTCGAACTGGTTGGACTTGACGGGAATCCGGTCCAGCCGTTTCTCGAACAGATTGGCGCCCGGCGCCGTATAAAGCGCGAACATCTCCTTGCGCACCGCCGCGGCCAATTGCGGGTTGATGTCGTCGAAGGCGAAGACGATGTCGATCGTCTTGGCCTCGAGGCGCGAGACGACCGCATCGAGGTCGGAGAGGTCGTAGCCAAGAAAGCGGCGAGGAAAGGCGAAATAGTCGCGGAGGAAGTCGAATCCACGAAACAGCTGGTTGTCGTTCGGGATCATGGCCTCGCTTTCGCCGAAGCCGATCTGGCGGATCATGTCGGCGCGCCCGGCGGTGATGACGGGGTCGCCGAAAGCGTCAAGCATACGGAAATAGACGCCCGTGCAATGCGCGAACAGCTGCTCGTAGAGTGCGACCGCGTCGGTTTCCTGGCCAAGCAGATGGAAGCGGAGCGACTTCACCCGGTAGGACGAGAACCGGAGTTCCGGGCGGGTCTGCGCTTCCCTGTCCGCGGCTTCATCTTCCGCCGCGACGGCGCTTCGCACGGTCAGCTGAAGCCTGAGGCTAGCGGCGCAGCTGGCGCGGGCGTTCGGGACCAGAGCCTGGAAGGCTCCGGAACTTGTGAGATATTCCGCTTTCACGATATCGATGGGCCAGAGCGTGATCGGCTCGGCAAGCGTAAACCGGCACGCAACGTTGCGATGCGCTTCGCGATACGTTGCATCGAACACGGAGCCCTGGGGGATGGTCCGGCCATCGCGCAAAGCCGGGTCGCCGAATTTGGGCTTGGCCCGAACGAGAACGAAGGAGGGGGTCGGCGCGAGATAGTGCGGCGCGAGCTGGTCGATGAGGTTCGTGGTGAAATCGGCGAACTCATGCTTGAGCTTGAGTTGGACCCGGGCGGCCAGGAACGCGGCGCCCTCGAGAAGGCCGGAGATCATCGGGTCGGCGGCGTCGCCGACGAGCCCACCGAGCCGCTCGGCGATGCCCGGATAGTCTTCGGCGAATTCGGCCGCCTGCTCGCGCAGGATCGCGAGCTCCTGGTTGTAGAACCGTAGGAATTCTCGGTTCATCGCTCAGAGCCGGTCGAGCTTGATCTTACCGGAGTCGAGCTCGACCTCAGCGACGAATTGCACCGGAACCTCGACTGGCTGCGTCCTGAGCGCGGCGCTGACGAGAAATCTCACCCTCAATTCGTCCGGCGACACCGTGTCGTCCCGGCGGGCCTTGATCGAACCGGCGAGAAGGCGCGGCTCGAAGTCACGAAGCGCCGTTTCGATCTCTCGCGCCACCCCGCTGACTTCGTTCTCGTCGATTGTTCTGCGAGTTAGAGACGGAAAGCCGAAGTTGATGATGGATTTTCGGACCTCTGGCGCGCTCGACAAGTCTTCGATCGCCTCCAGATTGGTGGTATTGAAGAGCGCGATAAGCTCGGTGTTGACCGTCTTCCTGAGTTCGGTCTCCGGGATCGGGGCTCGCGCCATCAGCCGCCGGGAGGCGATGACGCGGTCGCCCTGATGGCGGATGTCGACTTTCACTGTCGCGTCCCGGTCCCGGTGCGCGGCGCGAAAAGCGTGCATGAGCGGGGGCGCCCAACGATCGTTTTTCTGAGTTGGCGCCGCCACGTCCCGCCCCACTGACAACCATCGCCTTCGCCAGGGTTCCGGGGCCTTTCAGACCACGCCTGCCTGGCGCAGACGGCGGTTGAGCGGACCGCGAGGCGCTACGTCACCTGGCCCGACTTGATGTCGACCTCGAAGAACGGCTGCGCTTGGTCTGCGCCCGTTTCGCTTTGCTGGCTGTAAGTATACTTTATTTTGGCGAAAGTGAGCGTGAACGATTCGCTCGGCGTTTCGTTTCCCGCAGCGTCGCCCATACTGACGTTCGTGACATAAACCTCAGTCATCTCAAACAATTGGTATTCGAGCTTGTTTTCGCCGGCAGACTTGCGAACGTGCAGCTTTCCGGTCGGGATATGCTTTCCAAGATAGCAGAGCTTGAACAGCGTTGGCGACGCATTGTCGACGGACTTTTGGAGCGACATATCGTGGACATTCCCCTTGCCGCCGCCCGAAGCGCCACCGCCCATATGGGCGCTGCCGCTGTTTGAGGCCCCCCACGAGAACGATTGGATGTCGATCTTGTCGACGAATTTCTCAACCTTCGACTCGCCAGTCACGTTGTCGAGTTCGAGGATCATATCAACAGCCATATCAAGTACCTCCTTGTTATTTTCAATGAAATGCCACCCACCATCACACTCAACAAAGTCGCGTTTTCCCGAACGGCTCTTCGGCGAGGCGGACCCGCCGCCAACCTGTCAGCCTTTCCGCTCCGCCAGCGACGCCACCAGGCTCATGCCGATGTCCATGCCTTCCAGCTGAAAATGCGGCCGCAGCCAGACATTGGCGGAATAATAGCCCGGGTTTTCCTCGTTCGGGATCACCGTGACTTTGGCGCCGGCAAGCGGCTTCATCGCTTTGACCTGCTCGCTTGAGTTTTTCGGATCGGCGTCCACGTAGCGAACGATCCAGTTGTTGAGCCAGCGCTCGAGCTGCTCTTTTTCCTTCGTCGAGCCGATCTTGTCGCGAACCATGCATTTGAGATAATGGGCGAAACGCGAGACCGCGAACATGTAAGGAATGCGCGCGGACAAATTCTCGGACGCCGTCGCCTCGGGCTTGTCCATGAGCTTCGGCTTGTAGACCGATTGCGCGCCGATGAAGGCGGCCTTGTCGGTGTTCTTCCGATGCACGATCGAGATGAGGCCGACCTTCGACAATTCGGCCTCGCGCCGGTCCGTGATCGAGATTTCGGTCGGGCACTTCATATCGACGCCGCCGTCGTCGGTCGGGAATGTGTGCAACGGCAGATTCAGCACTTCGCCGCCGGACTCGACGCCGCGAATTCGCACTGTCCAGCCGTATTCCTTGAAGGCGCGATTGATGTTCGTCCCCATCACGTAGGCTGCATTCATCCAGCCATATTTCTCGCCCTTGTTCCCGTCCGTCTCTTCCTCGAAGGCAAATTCCTCCACCGGTTCCGACTTCGCGCCATAGGGCAGACGCGACAGCACGCGGGGCATGCATAAAGCGACGTAGCGGCTGTCGACAGAATCGCGCAGCCCCTTCCACGCCGCGTAGTCGGGAGTGTCCATGAGCTTTCCGATGTCGCGCGGGTTCGTCAGATCCCGCCAGGAATCCATGCCAAGCAGATTCGGATCGGCGCCGGTGACAAGGGGCGCGAGCGAAGCGGAGGCGATCTTCGAGAGGTCGCGCAACAGCTGCACGTCGACCGCATTGTGACTGAAGGCAAAGTCGGCGACGAGCGCCCCGTAGGGCTCGCCGCCGAGCGTTCCGAACTCGCTCTCGTAGACGGCCTTGAACAGGGGGCTCTGGTCCCAGCGGGCGCCGGGGTAATTGTTCTTGAGATTACGATAAAGCTCCATCTTGCCGACGTTGAGCACGCGGATTTTGAGCGTCGCGTCGGTCTCGGAGTTGAACACCAGATAGTTCAGCCCGCGCCAGGCGCTTTCCAAGTGCTGGAACTCGGGCGCGTGCAGCACTTCGTTCATTTGCGCCGAAAGCTTCTCGTCGAGGCGTGCGATCATTTCCTCGATCGTGTCGAGCACTTCACTCTTGACGAGGCTCGAGTCGGCGAGCGCTTGGGTGACCAGCGTCTGAATCGCGTTCTCAACCTCGGTCGCCGCGCGCTCGGTGCGCGGCTTGAAATTTCCCTTGAGCACCTGCGCGAACTCTTCCGCTTCGGCTGGCGCCGGGGCGACGGCGGTCGCGGCGGACTTCTGTTCCTGTTGCGTGGCCATGACGGAGGTTCCTTATTTCGCCTCTTGGCTCGACGGGTCGCCCGGCGACTTCTGCTCGAGATTCGATTTCAACGCGGCCATCAGCTGAGGGTCGGCGAGCAACTTCTTGAGGCCGTTTTCGGCGGCCGCCTTGCCGTCCATGTATTTCAAGAGATTGGACAGTTGTTCGCGCGCCTGGAGGAGCTTGGCCATCGCCGGCACTTGGCGGGCGATCGCGGCGGGCGAGAAGTCATCCATCTTCGTGAATTTCAGGTTGACCGACAGCTTTTCGCCGCCCTCGCCGCCGCCGAGCTTGTTTGGCACCTTCACCGACACCGCGGGCTCGATCGCCGCCATGCGCTTGTCGAAATTGTCCATGTCGATGTCGAGGAACTTCCGATCGTTCATGTCCGGCTTGGCGACCTGGGAAGCGTTGCCGGACAGATCGGCCAGGACCCCCATGACGAAGGGAAGCTCGACCAGTTTTTCCGAATCATACGGGTCTTCGTAGGTGATATGAACGCGTGGCTTGCGGTTGCGCGAAATGAATTTTTGCCCGGAATTGCTATTCGAGGCCATGACGTTACTCCTCGGTTGTAACTCCCGATCACAGCATATGTGATCGGCGCTCAAGCGCAATACCGAACTCTTCGATCAGCGCCGGACTCCCACAGGCCAACAATTAGGCTGACACTGGACCGGGGTCAGTGATCCAGATCACACCGCCGCGTCCGCGCTCCCTGATCCTGTATGCACTGCTCGGACGACGGCAAGACTGCACATGTCAAAATCTAAACGCCGAGACAAAGCCGTAGAAGTTCCCGGAAAGCTGGTCGCGCGACATTTTTCTTCCCTGGCCTGGGACAAGGCGGTCGCCGCCTTGAGAATAAACTGAAAATCGAACATCGTCGTCAGCATAGCTAAACAAATTTTGAAGAACAACCCAGTGATCACAGAACGTTGAGTCAGATTTATAGGCGTCAGGGTTGCGAAGATCGACCATATTATCGTTTATAAGTAGACAGACATATCTTTGTGTGTAAGTTTGCGCATTGCCTCTCAACAGGGTCGGCAGGCCCTTGCTGAAGTATACATTCGTCTCGTTGATGACTCCGGGAAAGCCTGCCTTGTCAAACCATTTGGCCAAGACATGAGGTGTCGTCAGGCCGGCCCACCCCTCACCCCACATGCTCGTCGAAGAATAACTTGGCGCGACGATATTCTCCGAGTCGCGCAGGCTCACAAGAGCGATCCAATCGACATCGGCGATCTTCGATGGATCGGAACTGTAAGACATGCAGTCGGTGCTTGGCTTGACAGTGAGGTCGCCGAGCTGCGCTTCCCCTGTTTCATAGAGATTTATGACGTAAGTCGTATACATATCGGGGTGGCAATTTAGCAGGCAATAAATGAAAGCCGCCGGTCCGCAACAATTTGCCTGATTCTGATCGAGCGTGCTTGGCTTTTGCACGCGCTCGCGCAAACCTTTGGCCACCGAGACGCGTGGCAGCCGGTAGAACATTCCCTGGGTGTGGCCATTTTCGAATTCAGCGATATCGCGCAGCGCCTTATCGACGAGTTCCTTCTTCGCGGTCCAAAGCATAGGGCGACCCCTCCTGCATTGTGCAATATTATTGCTCTACGGCCCGGACGGCTTCGGAATTTGGAGACCCTTCGGCTCAGAGTCAGCCGCGCACACCACCCAAGCTATCGGTGAACGCAATGTCGGCGCTGTGACGCGCGTCACACCGTCCGCGGGAACAACTCGTCAGGTTCGCCATTGCGTCCGCGGCGCGCTCTATTTTGCAGCGCACGTCAGAAACAAGTTAGTTTTATCCGTTTTCATCAATAAACTTGAGGAGACAAACAAAATGGTGGAAGCCCCGAAGGTTCCGCTGCCGGGCTACTTGGCTGACGCCTTGGCGAAAGTCAAACCATTCAGGCGGGCCGCCGAATTCAGACCGCTTCATGGGACGTACGTGACGAAGCACGATAACGGCAAGCGTGTGCCGATCGTACATGGCGCCTTCACCACCGAATGTGTTTCGTTTCTTCTCTTCAAGACCCCCTTGAATACGGACTTCGACGGCGCCCGCGACAGTTACGCGCCGCCAGTCGCCATAAACCAGCCTTCCGGTCCCAATAACAACCCGGGATTGAACGGTCTGAGTCCGAGGGACTGGATCTTCAACGCCACCAACAAAAAGTTTCCTCCAGAACACTTTCATGCCGATGGCAACAACAACTTTGAGTGGACGGGCGTCGAGTCGGCCGCGGCCGGCGCCAATATCGACAATCGCCTCTTTCTCCGCGATCATCAGGTAAAAACCGGGCTTCGCCGTTTTCCTATCATTCAGAGGGCGGGGCCTTTCGCTGGATTTTATGAGCCACAAACGGCGGTGCAGATGATCGATGGAAATGCCCGGCGGGCAGTCGACCCCTTGATCGTGCCCTATGCTGTGCTGAGCAACGAGCTGAAGAGCCATGGTCGCGTCTCGCTCGGCGACGTGGGACTCGCTGTCCGGGTCAAAACGGGCCATGCCACGCCGTTCATTTATGCCGACGCAGGCGGAAATACGTCCACCTCAGTCGGCGAATACTCGGCGAGAACCGTCTCCAACCTCGGCAACCCGAACGATGGAGAGGAGATTTTTATTATGAGCTTTGCTCAGTCTGGAATATCGGATGTCGTCGATCCAAATAAGATAGAGCCGACATTACGCCGATGCGTGGCGTCGCTTAATGATTTCAGCAATCCGAGGGACATCGTGACAAACTGGCTCAATTACCGTCCGAGCTCGTTTCTCGCGACGGCCTTGCCGACCCTCAAAGGCGCGTTCGATTTCGCCAATGAGCTCGCCTTCGCCCAGCTGCTTGGCGCGATGGCTCGATTTGGGTTCGTGGCCTGAAGCCTCAACGGCGATTCCCTGCCGGCATAAGGAGCGAGGGATTGACCCGCTTTCGCATCGGTCGCCTTAGCGCCCGCGACGGAAGGCGGAAGTCGCCTCGGCCAATGGCCAACGGTGCAGGCGTCGCATTTGTTTGCGGAAATACCAAAATCGTGCTATAGGTTTCAGTCGACCGGAATGAGAACCCATGCTCGGCGCGGCGGCTGAAGGAGACAGAGAGGATGTCGCCTCGGGCATTTCGGGCCGAGCCTGAGGCAGGAAGATTTTTTACTTGGATTCGCCGTAACCTATTGAAAAGTCCCAATTCGGCCAAAGGAATGCAAGGAAATCCAAGCTTTTTTTCTTGGTTTTTCTTGGTTTTATTTGGATTCGCTTGGATTTATTTTGCCCGCCTGACGTGGCTCGCGGCGGTGCAGTCGCGCGTCCGCTGGTCCGGCTAGTTCATGAGGGTGGCGATCTCCCCGTCGAGATAGGCCTTGATCGCCGGAAAGGCAGCGACCTCGCCCGCGGTGACGCTCGCGCTCGGCGCGCTCGGCGCCGCGGCGGTCGCGATCACCGGGCCCTTCAGCGACGCCGCAGCGGTCTGAATCTCCGAGCCCAGATGGGGCAGGGGATCGACGGCGGCGCGGTTGAGGTAGAACTCGAAATGCAGGTGGGGGCCGGTCGAAAGTCCGGTGTTGCCGGAGAGCGCGATGATGTCGCCTTGCTTGACCTCGACGCCGGGATGGATCGCCTCGGGGATTTCGGAGAGATGCGAATAGGAGGTCTCGAATCCCGCGTGCTGGATGCGCACGTGGTTGCCGAAGCCGGAGACCGGCCCCGCGATTTCGATCTTCCCATCTGCGGCCGCGCGAACGAGCGATCCGACCGCTGTGCCGAAATCGATGCCGGCGTGCAATCGAAGGATGTGCAGGATGGGATGAAAGCGGAGCCCGTACAGCGACGTGATTGGAGCGCCCTTGATGGGAGACAGGATTCCCCCGACGCTGGTCGCGCCGCTGTTGCCCAGAGAGGGCGGCATGGGGGTCGCGTCTCCGCCGCCAGCCTCGCTGGCCGCCTTCGGATCAAAGCAACGAAAGGCGCCGTCGCTGCCCTCGAACGAATAGCAATCGATGGCGAGCGCGTTTCCACGCAGGCTGACATAGACAACCTTGCCGCTCGCCTTGCCCTTGTCCCGGAATTCGGGCTCGAACAGAACGCGCAACGTCTGGTCGGCCTGCAGCGGCAAGCGCAGGTCGGCGAGGCGGCTGATGAGCTGGATCGTTTCGCGGATGACCGGGTCCGGCAGCCCGTTGCGGATGCCGGCGCTATAGACGCCGTCGGCGATCGAGAAGTGCGTCCCGATGCTCTGGTTCCTGAGGGAATCGTCGAGCAATTGCGCCGGGATGATCGGCTCGGCGGCCTG
>DATDHT010000085.1:0-8819 GCA_036521435.1 Roseiarcus sp. | reverse complement strand
CGCGGTGTCGCGAACGAGCCGCCGTTCGGCGTTGAACGGCGAAATGAACGAGCACAGCACGATGAGCCCCGCGTCGGTCATCAGCCTCGCGACTTCGCCGACGCGCCGGATGTTCTCGACACGGTCGGCGGCGGTGAAGCCCAGATCCTTGTTGAGGCCGTGACGAACATTGTCACCGTCGAGCAGCGTCGTGTGCACGCCGCGCGCGTGAAGCTTGGCCTCGACCAGATTCGCGATCGTGGATTTCCCCGCGCCCGACAGCCCGGTGAACCAGAGGATTGCGGGCTTCTGGTGCTTGAGCGTGGCGTGCGCCTCGCGGCCAACCGTCGCGCCATGCCGATGCACATTGGTCGCGCGCCTGAGCCCATGCGCAATCATGCCCGCGGCAGCCGTCTCATTGGTGGCGCGATCGATCAGGATAAAACCGCCAGTGTCGCGATTGTCGGCATAAGCATCGAAGGCGACCGGCATGGTGGTCGCGATATTGCAGAAGCCAACCTCATTGAGTTCGAGTTCTTTTGCTGCCAGCTTGTCGAAATTGTTGACGTCGAGACGGTGCTTGAGCTCGGTGACCGAGGCGGGGGTGGTTCGCCCCCCAATCTTGAGCAGGTAGGACCGCCCGGGCAGCATCGGCTCGGCGCTCATCCACAAGATATGCGCCGCGAACTGAGCGGCGACCTCCGGACGACTGTCCGGGCCCGACAACACATCGCCGCGAGCGATGTCGATCTCGTCGGCAAGCGTCAGCGTGACGGCGTCGCCCGCCTCGGCGGCCTCGACCTCGTGATCGGCGACCAAAAGCCTGGCGACGGTGCTCTCACGGCCCGAATCGGCGGCGACGACGCGGTCGCCCCGGGCGATTCGTCCGCTCGGGATCGTGCCGGCGAAGCCGCGAAAATCCAGGTGAGGACGGTTGATCCATTGCACGGGCAGGCGAAAGGGCGCGCTCTGGCGGTCGTCCTCGACCTCGACGCGCTCGAGATAGTCCAGCAGATGCGGGCCGGCATACCAGGGCGTGCGGGTGCTCGGCGCCGACACATTGTCGCCGTGGCGAGCGGAGATCGGGAGCGCCATCAACGAGCGGAAGCCGAGCGTCTCGGCGAATTTCCGGTAGTCGGCTTCAATTTGGCGAAATACTTTTTCGCTGTAGTCGACAAGGTCGATCTTGTTCACCGCAAGCACGACGTGGCGGACGCCGAGCAGCGAAACGATGATCGAGTGGCGGTGCGTCTGCGTGAGCAGCCCCTTGCGCGCGTCGACCAGCACGATCGCGAGGTCGGCGTTGGAAGCGCCAGTCGCCATGTTGCGGGTGAATTGCTCATGGCCGGGCGTGTCGGCGACGATGAACGAGCGCTTTTCGGTGGCGAAATAACGATAAGCGACATCGATGGTGATGCCCTGTTCACGTTCGGCCTCGAGCCCATCGACCAGCAGCGCATAGTCGACATCCGCGCCGGTCGTGCCGAACTTCTTCGAGTCGCGCTCGAGCGTCGAAAGCTGGTCGTCGAAGATGAGCTTCTTCTCGTACAGCATCCGCCCGATGAGCGTGGACTTGCCGTCGTCGACCGAGCCGCAGGTCAGGAGACGAAGGGTCGGGAGGATCGCCTGGCCAATCGCAATATTCATTAGAAGTACCCCTCGCGCTTCTTCTTTTCCATCGAGGAGGCTTCGTCCGAGTCGATGAGGCGACCCTGGCGCTCGGAGGTCGTCGATTTGCGCATCTCGGCGATGATGTCGCGAAGCGTGTCGGCCTCGGATTCGATCGCGCCTGTGAGCGGATAGCAACCGAGGGTGCGGAAGCGAACACGCCGCATGGTCGGCTTCTCGCCTGGCATCAGCGGCAACCTTTCGTCGTCGACCATGATGAGCGCGCCAGAACGCTCGACGACGGGACGCAGCTTGGAGAAATAAAGCGGCACAACCGGAATGTTCTCGGCCAGCACATATTCCCAGACGTCGAGCTCGGTCCAGTTGGAGAGCGGGAAGACGCGCAACGATTCGCCTTCGCGGATGCGGGTGTTGAACAGCCGCCAGAGTTCCGGGCGCTGGTTGCGCGGGTCCCACGCATGCGCGGCCGAGCGAAACGAGAAGATGCGCTCCTTGGCCCGGCTCTTTTCCTCGTCCCGCCGCGCCCCGCCAAAGGCGGCGTCGAAGCGCCCGCTATCGAGCGCCTGCCTCAGCGACTCGGTCTTCATCACCTGGGTGTGGACCTGCGAGCCGGAGGCGATCGGCGAAATCCTGCGCTTCACCCCATCCTGGTTGATATGGACGATCAGATTGAGGCCAAGCCGGCGCGCCGTTTCGTCGCGAAACGCGATCATCTCGCGGAACTTCCAGGTCGTGTCGACATGCAGCAGCGGAAACGGTGGCTTGGCCGGATGGAAGGCCTTCATCGCCACGTGCAGCATGACGCTCGAATCCTTGCCGATCGAATACAGCATGACAGGATTGCGCATCTCGGCGACAACTTCCCGCATGATGTGGATGGACTCGGCCTCCAGCCGCCTGAGATGGGCAGGCAATATGCTCGACATCGAGGGTTCCCTTGGCAAGGCGCGGTACATAAGGGGCTTCCCGGCCGAAGGCAATGATTTAAGCTATATAGATAAGTTGTTATTTTATACAAACATTTTGTATCGGTTTTTTCTGACGGCCGGCGCGCATTTGACTCTCGGCCAGTCGGCCACCATCGATAATTGCGCGTTCGTCCAGCCATCGAAAAGGAGAGATCGGCGCGTGAGCAATCCCATCATCATGGCGCCGTCGATCCTGTCGGCCGATTTCGCCAGGCTTGGCGATGAAGTGCGCGCCGTCGCCGCAGCGGGCGCGGACTGGATCCATCTCGACGTGATGGACGGGCATTTCGTGCCCAACATCACCTTTGGGCCGCCGGTTGTCGCGGCGCTAAGGCCGCTCACCGACAAGCCGTTCGACTGCCATCTGATGATCGAGCCCTGCGATCCCTACCTCGAAGCCTTCGCCAAGGCGGGCTGCGATCACATCACGGTCCACGCCGAGGCGACAAGGCATCTCGATCGCTCCCTGCAGGCGATCCGCTCGCTCGGCAAGAAGGCGGGCGTGGCGATCAATCCGGGGACGCCGGAGAGCGCGATCGAATATGTGCTCGACCGGCTCGACCTGATCCTGGTCATGACCGTCAATCCGGGCTTCGGCGGCCAGGCGTTCATTCCCGCGATGCTCGACAAGATCGCGCGGGTGAAGCGCCTGATCGGGACCCGCAAGATTCATATCGAGGTCGACGGCGGCGTCGCGCCGGAGACCGCGCCGCTTTTGAGGCAAGCGGGCGCAAATGTCTTTGTCGCTGGCTCCAAGGTGTTCGAAGGCGAAGTCAAAGCCTACGCCGCCAACATCCAGGCCATCCGCGCGGCGGCTTAGCGCGACGGGCTTTCAGATAGAACTGCGGTGGGCGGCCTTATCGGAACGCCGGCCGCTGGACGCCGTCACATCCCCGCTAGCTAGGCTAGCGGTGTGGACGAATTTGCGACGGATGAGATTTTTGGGATTCCTCATCTGAATCAGGCATGATTCATAGGTCCCCGAGCGAATCGGAGACCGCGGCGCATGTCGACGAAGATAAACGATGAGGATTGGACGCATATGCTTGCGGTGTTTCGCGCCTGCCTTCCCCGGCGTGGACGGAAGGCCAACGATTACCGGCGCGCCTCCTCGAGGGCGCTCCATTTCTTCACCGTTGAGAACGTTCGATGGCGCGCCCTGCCGGAACGCTTTGGTCCTTGGAATAGCGTGTGGAAACGCTTCGACCGGTTGAGCAAGGCTGGTGTCTTCGAAGCCTTCTCCGACGCGCTTGCCTCGATGAGGTCATCCGCGCACCTGATCCAGATGTTCGACTCGACGATCGTGAGCGCTCATATGTCGGTGGGATGAGCAAACAGGGCAAGAAGGGCAAGCGCTCAGCCGCTCGCGCGGCGGCTTCACCACAAAATCCACGCGAAATCGGACGCCTCCGGCGATATCACCGCCTTCGACCTGACCGGCGGCGAAGCCTCCGACGCGCGTCATTTCGACGTTCTGCTCGACATCGGACCCGACATTCGGCCGCGCGCTGTCATCTGCGACAAAGGTTGCGCCAGCAAGGCCAACCGCGAAGCGGCGAGGGCGCGCGGCATAGCTCCCGTCATTCCGCGCAAGGCCAACGAACGCGACAAGCCAGCCTTTTTCGCAAGCACCCTCTATAAGACGCGTTCGCGCATCGAAGACGGGCCGGACGGCTCAAGCGCTTCAAACGTGTCGCCCTTCGATGCGAGAAGACCGCCCGGAACTTCAGATCAATCGTTGCCTTCGTCGCGGGACTATGCTTGATCAAATTCGTCCACATGACCTTAGGTGCGAAACCGACTCCCTGCTGAGCAGCCAGGGTAGCAGCGCGCCCGGCTATTGCGTCGGTAGGCCTGATGTGTCCTCTCGCGACAATCATTGGGGACGGAGATTGAGGCCGACGTTTTTGTTGACGAATTGCAGCGTGTAAGCGCTCTTGTAGTCAGCGCGCTTGTCGATCATTCCGATCGCCACCATTTTTTCGAAGAAATCCTTCCAGCGCGCGTCGGTCATCGCGCCAATTCCGAGCGTAAGCGTATCGCCGGAATCAATGACGCCGTACTTTTTCAATTGCTCAATGGAGTAGGCGATCTGATCGTCGTTGATGTCGGGGTTCTGCGCCTTGATGATCGCATTCGCCTTGGAATTGTCGCCATACAGATAGTGGTACCAGCCGATTGCGGAGGCGTCTACGAAGCGCTGCACGAGGTCAGGCTTCTTAAGGACGATGTCGCGACGAGTCTCGATTAGAGCTGAATAAGTCGAGTAGCCGTAGTCCGAGAGCAGGAAGATGTTCGGCCTGAAGCCGCCCTGTTTTTCGATTTCGTATGGCTCGGAGGTGAGATAGCCCTGCTGGATAGACGTCCTGTTGTGGATGAAAGGAGCCGAATTGAAATTGTACGGCCTGACCGCCTCGTCCTTGAACCCGTAAACGAGTCTGAGCCAAGCATAGAAGGTGTTGATCGAGCCGGCCCCGAGGTAGATGGAATTGCCTTTCGGCAGATCCTCCCATTTGTCCAGCCCGACGCCTGGATGCGACATCAGGATCTGTGGCGACTTCTGAAAGTCGGCAGCGACCGCCACCAGCGGGAGTTTGCTTTCTGCGCTCATGAAATCGCCGATCAGATCGCCGCCCATAAAAAAGTCGATCCTGCCGAACAGCAGCATCAGCGCTCCGTTCGTCTGCGGGCCGCCGGGAATGACGGTGACGTCGAGTCCGTACTTAGCGTAGGTGCCGTCGGCCAAGGCTTGAAAGAACCCGCCCGCCTCTGGGTCGGCGAGCCAGTTGGTCGCGAACTTAACCTTGTCGAGCGCCACAGCCGGCTCGGCCAAGCCAACCCATGCCGCTAAGGCAGCAAGCAGCGCCAATCGCATTCCGACACGCCTCGTTCTTATGGCTTCTCGCAACGGGGAAGCGGCGCGGTCAAAAGCGGCTTGAGCCGAATTCGCTTTCCTCCCGCGGTTCGCCCACCATCCTGCGAGCCGCATTGCCAACTTGCAAAATATAATGCGCGGTTAGATCATAGACAAATGCGGCGTCTGCGCCTCGCAGATAAGACGCCTCGATATGATGCGAGAGAATTCTAGCGCGTAAGCCGCACCTATGTTGCGCTCGTAGCGCCCTCGCGCGTCGCTCCTCATTTTTTTGATCGTCTGTTGCCGGATGCGAACCTCGCAGTCCTTCACCGGTCCGAACCGTTCGATCCAGTCGTTGAACGGCCAAAGCGCTCGGCTTGCTCGTTCCCGAGATGTAGAGGGACGCGTTTTCGAACTGTTGTTTGAGCTGCGTCCAACGCGCTTCCTGCAAGCACGGATCAAGCGTCGAAGCATGGCCTTGAAGTATGGCATGCCTGCTGGAGCGGGGGCGACTGATCGAACCGCCTAGGACTCTACTTCACTCCAAGCCGGCCCAATCTCCACCGCCCCAAATCATCGCTATTTTCTTCCGCGTTTTGTGATATCAATGGTTTGCGGTGAGCTTTCCTCCGACCCCCGATTTTTCTTCCGGCCCGACCGCGTGGAAGCCGCCCGCGCGTGGGAAACAATGTCACTCCGACACTCGCAATAACAACATTTCGGATTTTTCCGCAAGAGATTGTGTCAAAAGTCGTTGTCGGGCCGGGCGGCGTCCATTCGCCCCCCATTGCAAGGGCCGCAAAGACTCCAGATGGGGCATTTCAGCCCAGATCGCTAACGGGATGAGCACGACTATAGTAAGGTCACGCCCATGAGCCATGTTACCTACACAATCGTCGAGCACGACGGCGGATGGGCCTATAAGGTCGGCGATGTCTTTTCGGAGACATTCCCAACTCACGAGGCGGCTCACGCCGCCGCCGCGCGAGCCGCACAGGAGCAACGCGCGCCGGGGCAAGCCGGGCCGATCGAGTACGAGGACAGTTCCGGCCGATGGCATGAGGAACGGGACAGCGGCGACAATCGGCCGGACACCGACGTCAAGGACTAGCCGAGGCGAAAAAGCTATCGTGCCTTGCGAATATCAGGGGTCGTTTAGCTTGTGGGAATCTTGGCAAATCGCTCGATCGAACGCAGGTCATTCACGAAACTCGTGTATCGTGAGCGTTTCTCTTCCTCGTCTTGCAGGCGAAGCAGCGCAGACGGGTGAATGGTGACGAGGACCCGCCGCCCGTTAGCCACATCAAGGACCGCACCGCGATCGCGTTGAACCGGGATCGCGCGTCCTGCCAGACTCTGCGCAGCCGTCGCTCCGAGTGCCACGATAAGTCGCGGGTTGATCCCTTCGATTTCTTCCAACAGCCACCATCGGCATATCTTGATCTCACCGGTGTTTGGACGCTTGTGCAGTCGCCGCTTGCCTCGCGGCTCGAATTTGAGATGCTTGACCGCGTTGGTAACGTAGACGCGCTTGCGGTCGACGCCTGCCTCTACGAGCGCGCGGTCGAGGAGAAACCCTGCCGGCCCAACAAACGGGCGACCTTCGCGGTCTTCTCGATCTCCCGGCTGCTCGCCCACCAACATGATCTCGGCGTCCGGCGGACCCTCTCCGAATACGGTTTGGGTCGCATCCTTCCAAAGCGGGCACGCCTGACAGGATGCAGCCTCGCGCCGCAAACTCTCAATCCTATCGTTGGGTCGCTCGCGTACGCTCATGGCCTCACGAAGTATTCGACAAGGATCCAGGCGATAATGGCCAAGGCGACACTGCCGATGAGCACGTAGCGGACGTTATTTCCAGTGGCGCCTGCTCGCACCGCCGTCTTGTTGTCTTCGGTTACGATTGGACGTTCGTGCGCGTTCATTGAACGCTCCTTGCTCACAAGAACCTTCGGAAACCTAAAGCGCCGTGCCGGCGCTAAACGCGAGAATTCCGACTCACAATTGCGGGCACCAGTTGCGCCCACCATGCGAAGAACTCGGGACGGCTGGAAACGTTCCAGGGCGGTTGGTGGCGGCGCGCGGCTCGCGTTCAGGTCTTGGGCTGGGGTTCGGGGCGGACGCGCCGGCTCGCCACGAGCGCCCCCGCCAGGGCCGTCCATCCAGTCTGATGCGAGGCGCCGAGACCCCCTCCGGTCTCGCCGTGGAAGTATTCGTAAAACAAGAGCGAATCCCGCCATGCCGGGTCATTCCGGAAGCGGGGATTTGCTCCCTGCGTCGGCCGCCAGCCGCTCCCGTCCAGCAGGAACAGACTCAAGAGACGGCGCTCAAGCTCCGCGGCGACCTCGTGCAGATTTGCTTTCCTTCCCGATCCGGTCGGCAGCTCAACCGTCAAATCATCGCCGAAAAAGCTGTGGAGATGCCGGAGCGATTCGATCGCCAGGAAGTTCAGGGGGAAACCAAACGGGTCCCCGCCAGTTCGAGTTGCCGCCGAAGAGGCCGGAGTGCGACTCCCCCGGTTCGTAGCCGAGCCGGCAGGTGCGGCCGTCGAAATCGAGAATCAGAGGGTGTTCTTGGTGATAGCGCGAGAGCGATCTCAACCCGTAAGGCGACAGAAATTCGCTCTCATCGAGCATACGAGCCAGGATGCGCTGAAAGCGGGATTTCTCGACCAGCGAGATGAGACCGGGTCGGCCGCTGGAGGGGAGGTAGTAGAGATAATTCGTCGCCCCCAGTTTATGCTCGATGTACCAGCGCGCCCGCTCGCGAAACATCGGCAATCGTTCCCAGAGCGAGGGGTCAAGGCCCACGGCGGCGAAGACTGGCAATAATCCCACCATGGAGCGCGCCCGCACCTTGATCGCGGAGCCGTCGATCGTCCGCAGGCAGTCGTAGAAGAATCCATCCTGCTCGTCCCACAGGTTCTCCATGGCGCCGGCGATCAACGCGAAGTGCTCGAAGAACTTGATGGCGACATCCTCGTAAATCGGGTTCTGACTTGCGAGCAGCAGCGCCATTTCGAGCATGTTTAGGCAGAATTTCGCCATCCAGACGGTGCCGTCCGACTGTTCGAGGACTTCGCCGGGAAGGATCACCGACCGGTCGAACGGGCCAATGTTGTCGAGCCCCAGAAAACCGCCTTCGAAAACATTGTCGCCTCGCGCGTCCTCGCGGTTGACCCCCAGGTGAAGTTGATCAAGAGCTTGTTGAAGACCCGGGCGAGGAAATCGAAATCGTTAGCTCCGTCGATGCGAAACACCGCCAGCGCGGCCCACGCCTGAACCGGAGGGTTCACATCGCTGAAGTTCCATTCATAGGCCGGCAACTGGCCATTCGGATTCATGTACCATTCGCGCGCCAGCAGCGGCAGCTGGTTCTTCGCCATC
>DATDHT010000084.1:0-7989 GCA_036521435.1 Roseiarcus sp. | reverse complement strand
CTGCTTGTTGATCCAGCTACCAATCACGCCAGTCTGCCATTTGTGCTCGGGCGGATATCGGGAGCCGACTTCGTAATCCTTCAGTCTCGACCCGCCACGATGGCTGACCCGTACCTAATCCGCAAGCGGACTATCGCCCAGGCGCGCAGCGCACAGCCGCAGCTCAGGGTCGTTTCATGAAAGGGACCCTTAGCTTCCTTGGCCAGAAAGCCGTGATCCTGCATCGCCCCAGCGATACGACTGATCGGTTGGTTCGCCAGTGCGTGCTGCTCGGACTCCGAGTCGAAGCGCGTTGGCGCCCGTTGCGCGCGGTTGAGGACGTCGACATCGTTCTTGTTGACGCCGACGAGGGATGGGACGGGCTCCTGCCATGGACGCCCGCCGAAAAACCGGCGCCGCTCGTCGCGTTGCTTGCCTCCGAGGCGCCTGGGCGCATTGCTTGGGCGCTTGATCAAGGCGCTGATGCGCTCATCGCCAAACCCGTCAACGCTTCCGCCGTCTATCCGGCTTTGGTGATGGCGACTCGCCGGTATGCGGAGGCCCGACAATTCAACGAACGCATCGCGAGGCTCGAAGAGCGCGTGCGCCTGCGGCCGCTTGTGCACGCCGCCGTGCGGACCCTAATGGTCGCGGATGGTTGCGACGAGAACGAGGCCTATGGCCGTCTGCGCCGCGACGCCATGCAGACTCGGCTGACCCTCGAGCAGGCCGCGGTGTCCATTCTCGTGAGCCCACGGAAACAAGCGGGATGAAGCGCGCGCTCGCAGAGATCGCCCGGCAGCCTGCGACCTGTGTGGCGCTCCTCATGATCGCAGCCGTCGTCTTCGCCGCCATTGCGGCCCCTTGGCTTGCGCCTTTCTCACCCGACGCCCAACCGTTCGACGGCCTGTCGTTAGAGGGCGCGCCATTGCCGCCGGGGTCCAAATATTGGCTTGGCACGGACACGCTCGGCCGCGATCTCCTTTCGCGCCTCCTCTACGGCGCGCGCACCTCGCTTGTCATCGGACTGGTCGCTAACGGCGTCGCGGTGATGATCGGAATGATTGTCGGCCTCGTGGCCGGCTATGTGAGCGGGTTTGTCGGGAATGCGCTTATGCGCTTCACCGATCTCATGATGGCCTTCCCAGCGCTTCTGCTCGCGATCGTTTTGGCGGCCCTGCTCAGGCCGAGCCTGTGGATCGTCGCGCTGGTGATCGCGCTCGTCAATTGGGTGCAGGTGGCGCGGATCATCTACACCGAGACGCGCGGGCTTGTGGAGCGCGACTTCATTCTAGCCGAGCGCTCGCTTGGCGCCGGGCATCTGCGTATCCTTTCTCGCCATATCGCGCCACATCTCCTGCCGAGCGCGATCGTGTGGGGAACGCTCGGCGTCGCGACGACAGTGCTCTTGGAAGCGACCCTCTCCTTTCTCGGCGTCGGCGTGCAGCCGCCGCAACCCTCGTGGGGCAACATCATCTACGAGAGCCAGAGCTACTTCCAGGCCGCGCCCTGGCTTGTGTTCATTCCGGGCGCTATCATCCTCGCAACGGCGCTTTCCTTCAACCTTGTAGGCGACGCCTTGCGCGACTTGCTCGACCCGACACAGAGGGGACGCGGCTAATGGCGGCGCTCCTGGTTCGACGGCTCATCCAGGCGGTCGCCGTTCTGCTTGGCGTCGCTGTCATCACTTTCCTGCTTTTGCACTATCTGCCCGCCGATCCGGCGGCGCTTGTTGCCGGCCGCAGCGCCAACGCGCAAATGATTGCCAACGTTCGCCATCAGCTCGGCCTCGATCTGCCTCTGCCTTTGCAGTTCTGGCGCTACCTGACAGGCCTCGCGCGAGGCGACCTGGGACGCTCGTACATTCAGCGCAGCGAAGTCGCCACCCTCGTCCTGGCGCGCGTTCCCGCGACCCTCATATTGATGGCCTGCGGCATACTTGTCGAGGTCGCGCTCGGGCTCACGGTCGGCGTCATTGCGGCTTTGCGGCGCAACGGCATCGTGGATCGCATGGTAATGATGGTCGCGTTCGTCGGCGTGTCATCGCCACAATTCGTGGTCGCGCTGCTGCTGCTCTATGTCTTCGCTGCCCGTCTAGGTTGGTTTCCGATGAGCGGCTTCGGCATGCCGGCGCATGTCGTCCTGCCGGCGCTTACGCTCGGCTTATTGGGCGCCGGATGGTACGCGCGGATGGTGCGTTCGGCGATGATTGACGTCCTCAATCAAGATTACGTGCGGACGGCCCGCGCGAAGGGCCTGAGCGGTTCGCGCGTGGTCCTCAGGCACGCCCTGCCCAACGCGCTTCTGCCCATCGTCGCGATGATCGGGATCGACATCGGCCAGTTCATGGGCGGCGTCGTCGTCGTCGAGGCGGTATACGGTTGGCCCGGCATCGGCCAACTCGCCTGGCAGGGAATCCAGCAGGCGGATGTGCCGATCATTATGGGCGTGACGCTCGTCTCCTCGCTCGCGATCGTGTTCGCCAATCTGCTCGCCGATCTCGTAGCGCCGCTGCTTGATCCGAGAATCCGCGTCCGATGAGTTCAAATAGAAAGGGAGAGGTGATGAACAGGAAATTGCTGAAGGGCGCCGCGATGGCTCTGCTCCTGAGTGCGGGCCTCGCGAATTTTGCCCATGCCGCCGATATGCCCAATCAAGGAGGGACAATTGTCGTCACTTACAAGGACGACATGGCGACGCTCGATCCCGCCATCGGTTATGACTGGCAGAATTGGTCGATGATCAACAGCCTGTTCTCGCGCCTCGTCGACTACAAGTTCGGCACGACAGAGATCATCCCCTCGCTTGCCGACAGCTGGACCATTTCACCTGACGGGCTAGTCTACACCTTCAAGCTCAACCCCAAGGCCAAGTTCACGAATGGCAGGAAGGTCACGGCGGCGGATATCAAATATTCCATTGAGCGCAGCGTGAACCCGAAGACGCAGGGACCCGCCGGCGGCTTCTTCCACTCCATCGTCGGCCAGGACAAGATGGCCGACGGTTCGGCGACAACCATCTCCGGCATCGACACCCCCGACGATTCCACGGTCAAGTTCACGCTGACCCAGCCCGATGCGACTTTCCTCAATGTGCTCGCGCTCAATTTCGCTTCGGTAGTGCCGAAGGAAGTCGTTGAGGCAGAGGGCGCCGATTTCGGCAAGAAGCCGGTGGGCTCGGGCGCCTTCAAGCTTGACGAATGGGTGTCCGGCCAACGCCTGGTGTTCTCCCGCAATCCCGACTATTTCCGTCAGCGCCCCAATCTCGACGGCTTTAAAGTCGAAATCGGTCAGGAGCCGCTCGTTGCGATCTTGAGACTCCAGAAGGGCGAGGTCGACATCGCCGGCGACGGCATCCCGCCGGCCAAATATCTGGAGATCAAGAATTCTCCCGACGCGAAGGACTTGATCGTCGACCGCGAGCAGTTCGAGACGAGCTACATCACGATCAATACCACTAAGAAGCCGATGGACGATGTGCGCGTCCGCATGGCCATCAACATGGCGATCAACAAGGATCGCATCGTGCGCATCGTTAACGGCCGGGCGACACCCGCCAGCCAGGTGCTACCGCCGCTGATGCCGGGCTACGATCAAGCATACAAGGGTTACCCCTACGACGTCGAAGGCGCGAAGAAGCTTATGGCGGAGGCAGGCCTCAAGGATGGCTTCGCGACCACGCTCTACGCGATGAACACCGATCCAAATCCGCGCATCGCCCAGGCGATTCAGCAGGACCTGGCCGCCATCGGCATCAAAGCGGAGATCAAGGCGCTCGCACAGCCCGAGGTCATCGCGGCGGGCGGCAACAAGGACCAGGCGGCCCTGACTTGGTCGGGCGGCATGGGCTGGATCGCCGACTTCCCCGATCCGTCCGATTTCTACGGACCGATTCTCGGCTGCGGCGGGGCGATCCCCGGCGGATGGAACTGGTCGTGGTTCTGCGACAAGAGCTTCGAGGACCGCGGGACAAAGGCGGACGCCATGTCGAAGCCCGAGCAGAAGGACGACCGGTTCAAGGTCTGGTCGCAGATCTTCACCGACATCCAGTCACAGCAAGCGCCGTGGGCGCCGGTCTTCAACGAGCGCCGCGTGGTCGCTAAGTCCAAGCGGATGGGCGGATCAGACGCAGTCTACATCGATCCGACTCGCGTCATCGACTACGAGGCCATCTATATCAAGAAGTGATCCGCGCGGCCTCATCCTTGGCGGGGGCGATCCAGCGCCTGCACGGCGAGGCCGCGACGAGTAAGCAGTGACGTTCGCAAGAGCAGGTATTGGCTCCTCTTGTGGCGTCGACATTAGGCCGATGCCTCGTTACCGGTTCCGTCGGGGCTTGGCAGCGGCTCCTCGCGACAGGACTTGAAGGACATCCGATGTGCGTCGCCTGCAACCACACGATCCACCGCAAGAACCATAACTTCGCCTGGAGCCGCGACTTTGCGCCCGCGCTGAGGTGCAAGCCCGGCGAGACGATCCACTTCGAGTGCCTGGACGCTGGCGACGGACACTTCAAACGCGGCTCGACGTCTGCCGACGTGGCGACGCTCGATTTTGCCCGTGTCAACCCCGTAAGTGGACCCGTCTACGTGGAGGGGGCGCAACCGGGCGATGCGCTCAAGATCACCTTCCGAAAGTTCATCCCATCGGGCTTCGGGTGGACCGCAAACATTCCCGGATTCGGCCTGTTGGCCGATCAGTTTCCCGATCCTGCGCTGCACCTTTGGACCTACGATCCTTCAACAATGGCGCCGGCGCTCTATGGTCCGAAGGGTAAGGTGCCGCTGAAGGCGTTTGCTGGCGAAGTCGGCCTCGCGCCTGCCGAGCCTGGCCAGCATTCCGTGGTGCCGCCGCGCGCGGTCGGCGGCAACCTCGACATCCGCGATCTCGCTGAGGGAACGACCCTCTATCTCCCCGTGGAGGTTGAAGGCGGACTGTTCTCAATTGGCGACACGCATGCGGCTCAGGGCGATGGCGAAGTGTGTGGCACCGCAATCGAAAGCCAGATGGACGTTGAACTCACGCTCGATCTCATCAAAGGCGCCAACCTCAAAAGCCCGCGGTTCTCGACGCCGGGGCCTGTCACCCGTCATCTCGACGGCGCGGGTTACGAGGCGACGACAGGACTCGGGCCAGATCTGATGACAGCGACGCGGGAAGCGGTCGCTCGCATGATCGACCTGCTTGCGGCCGAGCATAGCCTGAGTCCCATCGACGCCTATCTGCTCCTCTCTGTCTGCGGAGATTTGCGTATCAGCGAGGTCGTGGATCAGCCGAACTGGATCGTTTCCTTCTACTTTCCGCGGATCGTCTTCACCTAGATGACGGTGCCGGTTCTCACCGTTCTGGATCTTTCTGTCGACGCGCGGACGCCTGAAGGTTTGCGCCCGGTGCTCGAAAATGTGAGCTTCACGCTCCATCCCGGCGAGACCTTATGCCTCGCGGGGGAATCGGGCTCAGGCAAGTCGCTGACGGCGCTTTCCATCATGCGCCTGCTGTCTCTGTCGCTGAAGCCCCGCTCCGGCTCGATTCGCCTCGCCGACCGCGAGCTGACGACTCTGAGCGAACGGGCCATGCGACGCGTGCGCGGCGGGGAGATTGCGATGATCTTTCAGGAGCCGATGACGTCGCTCAATCCTGTCATGACGGTTGGCGCCCAGCTTACGGAAGCCATTCGCACGCACGACAGCGCCGACTCGAGAGGCGCGGAAGCCCGCGCTCTCGCCATGCTCGAAGCCGTGCATATGACCGAGCCCGCGCGCCGCATGGGCCAGTACCCACATGAGCTGTCGGGCGGCATGAGGCAGCGCGTCATGATCGCGATGGCGTTGTCGTGCCGGCCAAAGGTTCTCATTGCGGACGAGCCGACCACGGCGCTTGACGTCACAGTTCAGGCTCAAATTCTCAAGCTGATGCGGGAACTCCGCGCCGACTTCGGCGCAGCCATTTTGCTGATCACTCACGATATGGGTGTCGTCGCAGAAATGGCCGACCGCGTGGCGGTCATCAAGACAGGCCGCGTAGTGGAACACGGTGCGACTCTCGACATATTCGAGCGTCCGCGTGAGGCGTACACGCGCAAGCTCCTCGACGCAGTCCCTCGTCTAGGCGCCTTCGCCGGGACGGACAGCCCGCCGCGCGTGACGTCTGCGCCGCCGATCGCGGTGTCTCGCGACCCGGTGCTTTTCGTTCACGATCTCAGTGTGACCTATGGGCGCGCAACCCGCTGGTTCGGCCGAGGCGAGGCGTCTGCGCCGACGGTCAAAGGCGTGAGCTTTGAACTGCATGCGGGGCGCACGCTTGGTCTCGTCGGCGAGAGCGGCTCGGGCAAGTCGACAACCGGAAAGGCCGTGCTCGGCCTCATTCCCTTCGCCGGCGAGGTCGTCATTGATGGCGTGTCGATCTCGGGCCTCTCTTCCGCGGAAATGAAGCCTGTGCGCCGCAAAGCGCAGATGATCTTTCAGGATCCGTACGCGTCGCTCGATCCGCGCATGTCAGTCGGCGCCGCTATCGCCGAGCCATTGACGATTCACGGCGTTGGAACAGCCGCCGAACAGCGCGAGCGCGTCGCGATGCTCTTGAAACGCGTCCACCTCTCGCCTGATCACGCAAGCCGATACCCGCACGAGTTCTCTGGCGGACAGCGTCAGCGCATCTGCGTCGCAAGAGCGCTGGCGCTCGAACCGCGTGTCATCGTGGCGGACGAAAGCGTCTCGGCGCTCGACGTGTCGGTGAGGAGTCAGGTGCTGGATCTGCTTCTCGAACTGCAGGAGGAGATGGGTCTCGCCTATCTCTTCATCTCGCATGACATGGCGGTGATCGAACGCATGAGCCATGACGTCGCGGTCATGCGCGGCGGCGAGTTCGTGGAATACGATAGCCGGCGGCAAGTGTTCGAGAACCCGACCCAGGACTATACGAAGGCCTTGATGCGGGCTGTCCCGGTTCCGATTCCGCGACGGGAAGCGAGCGGTCTCCGACCAGATTATTCAATAGCATCAATGCAGTAGACGGTGGCGGAGGACGCAGTCTCCGCAAACCGGTCTCCAAGGGCCGGTTTCCCTGCTAACAGGGAAAAGAACAGGGAGTCTTGTCCAAAAATGGGCTTTCGGCTTTGATTTTGCCTTGAATTCAATACTCAGAACAATGGGTTGCGAGGAAATTCCCTAAGAAACAAAACAGGGAATTAATTCGCAACAACAGGGAGCTGCGATCCAACAACAGGGATTGCGGCTGGCTTCTTAGGTCGCCGAGTTTCTTTGCCGCAAAGCGACGATTGTCCTGTGGACGAGACCACCGTTCCCATCGTGTTCCCGTATCAGTTGAGCTAAATAACCGTGGTGAACCGCGCTTTCCCTCAACAAGCAATTCCGAAGCCGGCTGGCCTAGGTCAGATGAAGACCGAGACGCGTGGACCGACCGACTCCCAGGGCGGCCCGATAACGATTCCGGATCGCGCTTTCGTCGAAATGCATTTGGCGACGGTGCGACCCGAGTGTGATGAGCCGGAGAGCCCGTCCGATAATGCGGAGGTCAGGATCGGGCGTGGCTTGAAATACCCGAAAGACAAAGGCTACGGGAAGTTTCTCGAAACGTTGGGTTATGACCGCAACTGGGCCGGCATGCAGGCCGCGATGATCGTTGAAGAGGGGCGCGTTCGGGCGGCGACGGCGAAAAGAAACTGGGAGTTTGCCCAGGCACTACGACGGCTCGCCAATCCGCGCCTGGAGACAGAGGCGTTCCTTGCCAATGCCAAAGAGGCCCTCGAGGCTATGGATGGGACCTATTCGACGCAAGGTCTTTTTGACAAGCTTCCGAGGTTCGAGGGGCTTGTGTTTATTTGGGCGCTCAGGTTCTGCCTTGCTGGAGATCTGTCTGACCGAGCTGAGGTCTGCCGGATTGCGAAGGCCATTTGGCGGCGCGTCGCAGTCTCACGCGGTCCGAAACTCACCCATGCTTCGGCGGCACATGAGTATTTCCTCGAGACGCAATCGTTCTTCGAAGACGCCGC
>DATDHT010000083.1:0-12283 GCA_036521435.1 Roseiarcus sp. | reverse complement strand
GCGATCGACGAGCGCAATCTTGATCGCCTCATGGCGGCTTCCCTTTGGCGACATCGGAACGAGCTCCCCCCCGATCAGTTCGACCCGTTCGTCCTCCTCCATGACGCCAGCGGCGACCATCGCTTCCACCTCGGCAACCGTGAAGCGCCGGCGCGGCAGACCCTCGGCGGCGGACGTGACCCGGGCGGCCGATCCCATGATTCCCAACGCTCCTCTTTCACCGACCGTGAAGCCGCCTATGGCAGCGCATGAGCCTATCATGGTTGCGGGGGAACGTCGCGCCAATCGGCGCTGCGCCGGCGGGTCGCCTCCGCGGGCAGCCGCTTGACGGTTTACTCGGACGGTTCCACGATTGCGAACATGAAGAGCGCGCCGCGAAAATTTGAACTGACGGCGGACATCCTGCTCCGGGCCTATTCCATCGGCGTCTTTCCGATGGCCGAGAGTCGCGAGGCCAAGGACCTGTTTTGGGTCGAGCCGCAGGAGCGCGGCATTTTCCCGCTCGACGGGCTTATCGTCTCGCGCAGCCTCGCCAAGACGGTGCGGTCGGATCGGTTCCGCGTGGTCGCCGATCGCGCCTTCGAAACAATCGTGCGCGCCTGCGCCGAGCGTCAGAAGACCTGGATCAACGACGAGATCGTGCGGCTCTATGGCGAATTGTTCGCCGCCGGTCATGCGCATTCGCTCGAGGCCTACGAGGGCGACACGCTGGTCGGCGGCCTTTACGGGGTGAGCCTGCGCGGCGCTTTCTTCGGCGAAAGCATGTTTCACCGCGCCCGCGACGCCTCGAAGGTCGCGCTCGTGCATTTGTTCGCGCGGCTCAGGACCGGCGGGTTCCGGCTGCTCGACGCGCAGTTCTCGACCGAGCATCTGGCGAGCCTCGGCGCGATCGAGATTCCGCGCGAGACGTTCAGGTTCCGGCTCGCCGAAGCGCTGGACGTTCAGGCGGATTTTGCGGCCTGGCCGGTTGAGGTTGCGATGAGCGGCGCCGAGGCGCTCCGGCGCGCGCTCGGCGCCGGCATGGAAGTTGCGACGCGTGTTTCACCGAGGCGGAGCGTCGTTCGGGCCTGACGGCGCGAGTCAATGGGGTACGGACAGGCGGCATGGCGGCGTTCGACGAGATGGGCATGGCGTCGGGCGAGACGAGGTCGCTTTATCGCCAAGTCGCTCGCTGGTTGCAAGAAACGCCGCCCGAGCTGCTCGCCTCTCGCCGCGCCCAGGCGGAATACATGTTCCGCCGCATCGGCATCACCTTCGGCGTGTACGGCGACAAGGACGCCGCCGAGCGCCTGATCCCGTTCGACATCGTTCCGCGCCTCATATCGCAGACCGAGTGGCGCAAGCTCGAGGCCGGGCTCACGCAACGTGTGCGCGCTCTCAACCTCTTCCTGACGGATATCTACGGCAAGCGCGCCATTTTCAAGGAATCGATCATCCCGCCCGAATTGATTCTGCGCAATCCTTACTATCGGCCGGAAATGATCGGTCAGCGCGCGCCGCACGACATCTGGGTGCATATCGGCGGCATCGACATCGTGCGGGTGGACGCTGACGAATTTTACGTCCTCGAAGACAACGCGCGCACGCCGTCGGGCGTTTCGTACATGCTGGAAAATCGCGAAGTGACGATGCGGCTGCTGCCCGACCTGTTCGCGCGACACAGCGTCGCGCCGGTGGACGATTATCCCGACCAGTTGCTCGCCTGCCTGCGCTCGGTCGCGCCGCGTCTCAACGGCGGCGAGGCGACGATCGTGATCCTGACGCCGGGCGCGTTCAATTCCGCCTATTACGAGCATTCGTTTCTCGCCGACAAACTCGGCGTGGAACTGGTCGAGGGCCGCGACCTGTTCGTTGAGGACGATCAGGTTTTCATGCGCACCACGCTTGGGCCTCGCCGGGTCGACGTGATCTATCGGCGGGTCGATGATGATTTTCTGGATCCCCTGGTCTTCAATCCGGCCTCTGTCCTGGGCGTGCCAGGGCTGGTCGGCGCCTATCTGGTGGGCAATGTGACGATCGCGAATGCAATCGGAACCGGAATTGCCGACGACAAGGCGATTTACTGTTATATGCCGGAGCTGATCCGTTTCTATCTTTCCGAGGAGCCGCTGCTCAAGAACGTGCCGACGTACCGCTGCCGAGAGCCCACATCGCTCAAATATGTGATGGAGCGGCTCGATCAGCTGGTGGTCAAGGAGGTGAACGGGTCGGGCGGTTACGGCATGCTGGTCGGCCCGCATGCGAGCGCTGCGCAGCGTGAGCAATTCGGCGCGAAGATCATGGCCGATCCCGGCAATTACATCGCCCAACCGACGCTGGCCTTGTCCACTTGCCCGGCCTCGTTCGACGGCGGCGTGGCGCCTCGCCACGTGGACCTGCGGCCGTTCGTCCTTTCGGGAGCAGACGGTGTGCGCATTGTCCCTGGCGGCCTCACCCGCGTCGCACTGAAGGAGGGGTCGCTGGTCGTCAATTCGAGCCAGGGCGGCGGCACCAAGGACACCTGGATCGTCGACGACCTGGAAGGCTCGGCTTGACGTCCATGCTCGCGCGCACGGCCGACAATCTCTTCTGGCTCGCCCGCTCGATGGAGCGGGCCGATTACATCGCCCGCACCATCGAGGCGACGCTCCGGCTCGAATATCTGCCTAAGACCGACAGCGAGCAGGTCGGCGAGTGGGAGGGTGCGCTCAACGCCGCCGGCGCCCATGAGAGTTTCGTGGAGAAGCATGGCGAGTTGAGCGAAGAGGCGGCAATCGAATATTTGACCTTCGACCTCACGAATTCTTCCTCGATCCGCAATTGCCTGGAGAACGCGCGCGCCGCCGGACGCGCCGTGCGCACCGCGCTGACGGCCGAAACCTGGACGGCGATCAATGACGCCTGGCTTGAACTCAAGCGGTTCGAGACCAGCCGGCGCGTCAATCGCGCCCTTGGCCGCGAGGAGCTGATGCGCTTTCTCGATTATGTGAAGAAGGCCTCGCTTGATTTCGACGGCGCCTGCTACCGCACCATGCTGCGCAACGACGCCTATTGGTTCAACCGGCTCGGCGTCTTCGTCGAGCGGGCGGACAACACCGCGCGTCTGCTCGACGTCAAATATCATTTGCTGCTGCCCTCGACGGAAACCGTCGGCGGCCCGCTCGACTACTTCCAGTGGGTCGCCATCCTGCGCGCGGTTTCGGCGGCCACCGCCTATCATTGGGTCTACCGCGACCGAGTGAAACCGTGGCTGATCGCCGACCTCCTGATCCTGAAGCCGGCGATGCCGCGCTCGCTCATCTCCTGCTACGAAAGCATCGACAGCGCGCTTGATGCGCTCGCCCGCGACGACGGACGCAGCGGCCTTGCCCAGCGCCAGGCGCGCGCGATGCACGCCAGGCTCGAGCGGTCAAGCATGACCGAGATTTTCCAGGGCGGACTGCACGAGTTCATCACTGAGTTCATCGAGGACAACGCGCGCCTCTCGAACACGATCTCGGATCAATATCTCTTCAACTGATAAGAGGCGGCGCGAATCCAACATGCGGATCAGGGTTTCGCACCAGATCATCCATCGCTTCGACCCGCCGGCCCGAACGGTCAACCAGATCCTGAGGCTGACGCCGCTTTCATTCGACAGCCAGTACGTGCTGCGCTGGCGGGTCGACATCGACGCCGACGGCGCGCGGCGCGAGACCGAGGACGCGCATGGCAACGCCGTCATCTCCTACTCCCATTACGGGCCGATCGAGCGGGTGACGATATCGGCTTTGGGTGAGGTCGAGACCAGCGACGCGGCTGGGGTAGTCGGGGGCGCTGCGGAAAGACTGCCGCCCGAGATGTACCTGCGCGACAGCCCGCTTGCCCAGGTCAACGGGGCGCTGCGGGCCTTTACCGCAGAGGCGACAATTGGCGCCTCCACCCCGCTCGATTCGATGCATCGGCTGATGGCCGCGCTGCATGAGGTATTGCCCCATCATCCCGAAGAGCAGGACGCCGCCGCCTCCGCTATTGAAGCTTTCGCACTGAGGCGCGCGCAAGCCCGCGATTTCGCTCACATCTTCATCGCCTGCGCGCGCTGGCGCGGAATTCCAGCTCGCTTCGTCGCCGGCTATCGCCTCCCCGACGGCTCGGCCGAGGCGGGCATGCACGAATGGGCCGAGGCCTATATCCCGGAACTCGGTTGGATCGCCTTCGATGCGACCCTTCCAATCTGTCCGGACGACCGCTATGTCCGCGTCGCCATCGGCTTCGACGGCCAGGACGGCGCGATGACCCGCTCAGCCTACAGCGGCGGCGCGGAGAAGGTTGAAGCGGCAATCCGCGTCGAGCAGGCGGGCGTACAGAGCCAGGCTTGACCCGGGATCAGCTTCCGAGCGGGCTGCCCCAGCGATGCGCGCAGGCGCGCGGCCATGATAGACTCATCCGTCGACACACGCCTATTTGAAGCGGCGCTTGGTTGATTCATCAATTCTAAGATGGTATTAAGGCATGGAGTTCGAATCAGTGGGCCCAGATGGCTCCAGGAAGGTTCAGGGCGTTGGAACGGCGGCGACGGTATTTCGGTTTTCGCTGCCGAGGCGATGCGTGAATCCTTTGGCCAGAACCCTGATCGTGGCGCTACTGACCTTCGTGAGCGGACTCTTCGGCTTCTTCCTCCAATCGTTGTTGCCAGTCCAGGAAGTCGCCGGCGCGAAGGATATGATCGGCTCGATCATCGGTTTCGTGACCTTGCTGCTCGCCCTGGTGCTCGGCCTCCTCGTATGGACGACGTATGGCGTCTACATCAACCAGAACACGGAATCGCAGTCGCTGGGGCCGCTGATCCTGAAACTGGACTCCACCCTCGAGCAATACGGGCCAGAAGCAGATCGGGGACGCGATTTGCTGCGCGCCGCGGTCGTTCGCGCCCGCGATCGTTTCTGGGGCGGTCGGGCGATCGGCGTCACGCCTCATGCGCAGCTGCGCGCGGATTTGCATGACATCATGAGTTTTTTCGCCACCCTCGAGCCCACCACGGATCAACAGAAGCAGCTTATCACGACCGCCATGCCCAATTTCATGCAGGTGGTGGAAACGACCTTGCTGATGACCCGTCAATTGGCCAATCCAGTGCCAAAGCTTCTCCTCTTCGTGGTCATCGGCTGGGCGGCGCTGCTGTTCACGAGCTTCGGATTGCTTGGAGCGTTCAACGGATTCAGCGTCGCCGTCGAGGCGATTGGCTCGATCGCGGTCGCCAGCGCGATTTACCTCATTCTCGAGTTCAGTCAGCCCTATTCGGGGCTGTTCCGCATTTCGCCGGTCGGCGTCGACAACCTGATCGCCGTGCTTGGTCGTTGAAGGCGCCGCGCCGATCGCCTATGGCGCCTCTTGTGGCCGGCGAAGACCGGATCGGGCGAGGGAGGTCGACGCATGTATCCCGGGCAGCACGCCGTTCAACGCGCCGACCAGCCGGCGGTCATCATGGCGGAGTCAGGCGAGACCGTCACTTATCGCGAACTCGAAGCGCGCAGCAATCAGCTCGCGCATCTTTTGGGCGCCTTCGGGCTTAAGCGGCTCGACCATTATGCCATCTTCATGGAGAACCACCCGCGGTTCGTCGAGTGCTGCGCCGCGGGCGAGCGGTCCGGACTTTATTACACCGCCGTCAACTCGTTCCTTAAGGCGGTCGAAGTCGCCTATATCGTCAACAACAGCCTGTCGAAGGTGCTCATTACGTCCGAGGCGAAGCGCGACGTCGCGCTGACGGCGCTGCGCGATTGCCCGGAGGTTGAGCTTCTCCTCATCGTCGACGGTCCCGGCGCGGGCGAGCGGGTGCGCAACCTCGCCGAGGCGACGGCTGAATTTCCTGCGACCCCCATTTCCGACGAGCGGCTGGGAGCGGCGATGCTGTATTCGTCGGGCACGACGGGCCGCCCGAAGGGCGTGCTGCGGCCGCTGCCCAATCAGCCGCCCGACGAGCCTTTGTCGGCGCTCGCGGCGCGATTGGATGTATGGCGGTTTCGCGAAGGCCAAGTCTACCTCTCGCCCGCGCCGCTCTACCACTCCGCGCCCTTGGCCGGGGTGGGCGGCACGATCAGGCGCGGCGGGGCGGTTGTCGTCATGGAGCGTTTCGAGGAGCAGCGCTTCCTTGAGCTCGTGGAACGGCATCGCGTCACCCACACCCAGCTTGTGCCGACCATGTTCTCGCGGATGCTGAAGCTGCCGGAGGCCGCGCGCCGCGCTTATGATCTCTCTTCGCTCGAAGTCGCGATCCACGCCGCAGCGCCATGTCCCGTGCCGGTCAAGCGGGCGATGATCGACTGGTGGGGACCGATAATCCTCGAATATTACAGTGCGACAGAAGCAATGGGCATGACGGTCTGCAATAGCGCGGAATGGCTCGCGCATCCGGGCACCGTTGGCAAGTCGGTGTTCGGCGAGATTCACGTGCTCGATGACGCTATGCGCGAGGTTCCGACCGGCAAAACCGGCAAGCTCTGGTTCAAGACCGCCTCGCCGTTCGAATATTTCAACGATCCGGTGACGACGGCCGAAGTCAACTCTTCCGACGGCGCGATGAGCACGCTTGGCGACATCGGTCATGTCGACGAGGACGGCTACGTCTATCTGACCGACCGCGCAGCGTTCATGATCATTTCCGGCGGCGTCAACATTTATCCGCAGGAGTGCGAGAACGTGTTGGTCACCCATCCCAAGGTCGCGGATGCCGCGGTGTTCGGTGTGCCACATGAGGAAATGGGCGAAGAGGTGAAGGCGATCGTGCAGCTCATGCCGGGCTGCGCGCCACGAGCCGAGATGGAGGCCGAGCTGATCGCATTCTGCCGCGACCATCTCGCCCACCACAAATGCCCGCGCTCAATCGATTTCGAGGCGGAGCTCCCGCGCCTGCCGACGGGGAAGCTGTACAAGGCGCCGTTGCGCGAACGCTATTGGACAGGGCGCCTGAGCCGCATCGTCTGAACACGGACGCCGGGACGGCCACCACGCCCGTCGCAGAGGGTCAGCCGGGCGCTCGAGGTTTGCGCTATTCGGGTGCGGCGAGAACGATCAGGCGGCGTCGCGGGGAAACTGCGTCTGGGCGATATGGCTGTAGGTGCGCCCCTGCGCCAGGAGTTCGCCGTGCTGGCCTCGCTCGACAATCCGGCCGCGGTCGAGGACGCAGATTTCATCGGCTTGCGCCACCGTCGACAGCCGGTGAGCGATGACGATCGTCGTGCGCCCTTCGCACAAAGTGCGGAGCGCTTTCTGAATCGCCTGCTCGGATTCGGAATCGAGCGCCGAGGTCGCTTCGTCCAAAAGGATGATCGGCGCGTCCTTGAGAAACGCGCGGGCGATGGCGATGCGCTGACGCTGCCCGCCGGAGAGCTGCATGCCGTGCTCGCCGCACGGCGAGTCATAGCCGCGCTCGAAGCCCAAGATGAAATCATGCGCATAGGCCGCCTTGGCGGCGGCGACAATCTGGTCCTCGCTCGCTCCCGGCCGGCCCATTGCAATGTTGTCGCGCACCGAACCTTTGAACAGGAAATTCTCCTGCGCGACATAACCGATCTGCTGGCGCAGCGACGCCAGGCCGACAGTCGCGATGTCCTGGCCGTCGCACAGGATCTGCCCCGACTCGGCCTCGTAGAGGCGCAGGATGAGGTTCATCACCGTCGATTTCCCCCCGCCCGAGCGGCCGACCAGCGCCGTCGTCTTGCCCGCCTCAGCGACGAAGCTAATGGCGTGCAGGACCGGCTCCCCGGGCCGATAGCCGAACACCACGTCGCGAAATTCGATTCTGCCCTCCGTGACCTCAAGCTCGGGCGCCTGGGGCGCGTCCTCCTCGTAGTCGCGCTCGTCGAGGAAGCTGTAGAGCATGCTGACGCCGAACAGCGACGACGACAGGTCGACATGCAGCCGCGCCACCCGCTTCATCGGCTCATACAGCATGATCACCGAAGTGATAAAGGAAAAGAGGCTCCCGGGTGGATTGCCACGAAGAATGACGGTGTAGCCGCTGTAAAGGACGACGGCGGCGATGGCGAAGCCGCCGAGACTCTCCATGATCGGGCTCGTACGCGAGCTCACGCGAGCGAGCTTGTTCGCCGCCTTCCGGAAGCCTTCGATCGCGGCGCCTTGCTGGGCGCGCATGAAGCCCTCGAGGGTGAAGGCCTTGACGATGCGGATGCCCTGCGCGGTCTCCTGCATCGATTCCATCATCTGTACCGCGCCCTGGAACTCGCTCGCCATGATTGTGCGCACGCGGATGCCGATCTTGCGCACGCCGAACACGGCGAGCGGAACCAACATCAGCGCCAGGAACGAAAGCAGAGGATCCTGCGACACCATGACGACGACGAGCCCGACGATCGTCAGTGCGTCGCGAGAAAATGTAGTGATGATAAGGTTGAGCACGCTGCTCGCCGACTGGGCGATGAAGGCCTGACGGGCGATGAAGATAGACGAATGCGACTGGCCGTAATAGCTGACCTTCATCCGCAGCATCTGGTCGAACATGCGCGTCTGGACATTGGCGACAATGCTGTTGCCGACCTGAGACATGACGACCTGCTGTCCGTAGGTCGCAAGGCCCTTGACTGTGTAGATGACGACGATCGCCGCCGTGATTTCCCACACCGCCGCAAGGTTGCGGCCGACGAAAACCTCGTTGACGATCCTGCCGATGATCCAGGCGGAAAGCGCGGTCGTAAGCGCAATGAGGGCCATCATCGCAAACGCGAAGGCGTAGCCCTTCCAGTGCTTGAAGCCCTGGTCGGTCAGCAGCCGACGCAGGATCGCGTTCGAGGGCGCATTAAGGAGGGAGAGCGCGCGCTCGCGGGCTTTACGCCAAACCGACAATGTTTCAGTTCCTCGGCTTCAGCCCCTCGCGCCGGTCGATGGTCGACCCGCATTCATAATCGCCGCCGGCGAATCCCGCTCGGGCGCCGCATCCATATCATCGGTGGCGAAATTATGGAAATCGCCGGATGGGTATGGTCAAGGCCCAGTTAAGAATAGCCAATTTCGGCGCGGCGGATGGCACGGTCGCAAAGGCTCGGTAGGCGCCGCGTTGCGTGCTTACGCCGCTGACGAAGCGGTGACGGGCTGGCGCTTTGGCGCGCCGTAGGTATCCGGGATCTTGTCGGCGAAGGCCACGACGAGTTCGTCGTTCTCCGCGTCCTCGATCAAGGCCGGGCGTGTCGCGTCGTCGACATAGGTCTTGCTGGCGGGATCCTGGACGACGCGCTTCTTGATCCGGTGATAGCGCCACCCGACGGTCAGCCATTGCGCGACCACGGACACGAACTCGACCGCCCGCACGGGATAGAAAATCAGCGGATTGACGATTGGCATCCCATGCCGGCGGGTCGTCCTCACCTTGCGGCGGACGATGCCGCATTGCAGCGGGTGGACGCCCTCGATCCGCGCGGAGGAGGAGAAAGCCGTCATCACGTCGGCAATCTTGTTCATCCTCAAGCCCGTGGCGGCGGCGCGCTTGAGCACCGTCTCGACATGCTCGTCGGTGTAATAACGCTTCCAGGCGTCGCGATAGGTTTTGTTCCACGCCTCGTTCGACATCAGGGAATGACCGGTGCAGACATGCTCGAGATCGTATTTGTTCATGTCCGGGTCCATCGGAACGTCTTTGAGGAAAAGGGTCTTGTGATCCTCGGAGCCGGGAAGGGGGGTGAGGCAAAAGAACTCGAGGATGTCGAGCGGCAGCTCCTTCTTGATGATGTCGATGTCGCGGGCGACCGATTCGGGCGTGTCGGTCGGAAAACCGATGATGAAGCCCGCCCAGGTCATCACCTTGTGCGCTCGCCAGGCCTGCAGCATGACCCGGTATTCCCAGATCTTGTTCTGCCGCTTTTTCGCGCCCTGGAGGGATTGGGGATTGATGCTCTCCAGCCCGATGAAGACCTGATTGCAGCCGGCTCGCGCCGCCTTCTCGATGAATCCCGGAATCTTGTGGCAGAGCGTGTCGACCTGAAGGATCAGCTTGATCGGAATGCCCTTGTTGGTTCTCAGATCAATCAGACGGTCTAGGATTGCTTCCCAGTTGCGGTTGCGGGCGAAATTGTCGTCGGTGACGAAATAGTGGTTGATGCCCTGGGCATAATTGGCGCGTACGATCGCCTCGACGTCATCGGCGCTCCGATAGCGCGACTTGCGGCCCTGAACATTGATGATTGTGCAGAAGCTGCACTGGAACGGGCAGCCGCGGCCGGCGTCGAAGCACGCATGATGGCCGACGATCCGCCCCACGATCTCCTTCGGCAATATGGGGATCGCGGCCGCCTCCATGCCGGGCATGTCATTGAGGTAATTGTAGAGAGGCTTCGCCTGGTCCGCGTCGATGTCGCGGAGGAGATCGGCAATCCGGCCTTCGCCCTCGCCCGCATACAGGGTGACGCCCAGCGCCTGCGCTTCCTTCATATCCGGCGGCAGCTCAGGGAGCATCGATATGCAGCCCGAGACGTGAAATCCGCCGATCACCACGGGCACGCCTTTCGCCCGGAACTCGCGGGCCAGATCAAGGGCGCGCGGAAACTGATTCGACTGAACCCCGACGAGCCCGACAAACCCGCTTCCCCCCGCCTTTATCTGTCGAGAGATCGCGTTGACGTCGATGACCGTGTTGCATTCGTCGCAGGCGTCGATCTCGATGTCGACATCGGGCCCAAGAACCCGCTCTTCCCTGCAGGCGGCCAAAAGCCCGTAGACGCTGGCGAGGCTGTTCGAGGGGATGGTGGAGAGGCGCCATTGGATCACATAGCCGTCGTCATCATAGTGCGACGGCTTGATCAGGAAGATCTTGAACGTCCGGTTTCCCATGGCGTGCTCTTCATTGTCGCGCGGGGCGGCGCCGATCCCGTCGGCCTTCCACGCTTCCGTCCAAACAGAATCCCCAGCCCTCCCGGCCCTTGGGAGTCGACCCGGCATACTTTGTTTTGTTTGGGCGGTCCAGAAGGGATCTCGAAGCGGCCTGAGTTCGTGCGCGGCGTCGCGCAGCAAGTCGATCGCCCAGTCAGCTTTTCTTGCGGCCCTTTTGCTTTTTCCCGTCCTCACTGGCCTCGAGGGCCTCATGGTACTTGCGTTTTATCTCCGCGAGATTGACCGAAGGCGCCGGAAAGGCGAGGTCGAGATCGGCCATGGCGTCCGCGATGATCTGCGACACCGCGAGGTTGCGGAACCACTTGTGGTTGGCGGGGATCACGTACCACGGCGCGTTCGCCGTACTGGTCGCGCTGATCGCGTCCTCATAGGCGTCGACATAGTCGTCCCACAATTCACGCTCTGAATAGTCGGATTCGCTGATCTTCCAATTGCGCCCCGGGTCATCCAGGCGTTGCGCGAAACGAGCGAGCTGCTCTTCCCTGCTGATGTGGAGGAAGAATTTGAGGATCGTGGTTCCCGATTCGGCGAGCAGCGCCTCGAAATCGCGAATATGCTCATAGCGGCGGGCGCAGGTTTTCTTATCAACCAGCTTGTGGACGCGGGTGACCAGCACGTCCTCGTAATGGGAGCGGTTGTATATGACGATCTGGCCGGCTCTCGGCGCCTGGGCGTGGACGCGCCAGAGAAAGTCATGCGCGAGTTCGAGCGGCGTCGGCTGCTTGAAGCTGGCAACGTCGACGCCCTGCGGGTTGACGCCGCTGAATACGCGCCTGATCGTGCCGTCCTTGCCGCCGGCGTCCATCGCCTGCAAGACGACGAGGACCGAGTGCTTGTGATCGGCGTAGAGCAAGACTTGCTGATGGGCGACCTGTTTGAGATAATGTTCGGCGTCCTCCTTGGCCTCATCCTCCGATGTGGCTTTGCCGGTGTAGGACGGATCAAGCTTTTTGAGCCGGACTTTTTCACCCGATTTGACGCAAAACGGCTTGCGGTAATCCACGATTCCTCCGTCCGCTGCCTTGCGCGCACGCCCTGGCCTCATTGTGGTACGAAAATGAGTGTCAGATCAACGTTGTTGGCCGACGGATGGGTCCGGATCGCGGGATGAACGTCACAATCATCGGCGCAGGCGCGATCGGCGGCCACATTGCCGCGAAAGTCGCCGCGGCCGGCGCTCGCGTGACCGTCGTGGCGCGCGGGGGGCACCTGAAGGCGATTCGCGAACGCGGGCTTAGGCTCAAGGAGAACGGCGAAGAGATCGTAGCGCGCGTCGAGGCCACGGATCGCATTGAGGAAGCGGGCGGCGCGGACCTCGTTGTTCTCGGGGTCAAGGCGCATCAGCTCACGCCGATCGCCGCCGAAGTCGCCTCGATCATGACGCCGTCGACGACGCTCATGACGACGCAAAACGGCATCCCCTGGT
>DATDHT010000082.1:0-19829 GCA_036521435.1 Roseiarcus sp. | reverse complement strand
CCGCGACTAGCCGCGCTTCTCAATCGTGTCTCACTCCCACTCGATCGTCCCCGGCGGCTTGCTCGTCACGTCATACACCACCCTGTTGACGCCCTTGACCTCGTTGATGATGCGGGTCGCGGCGCGGCCGAGGAAGGTCATGTCGAAGGGAAAGAAGTCAGCGGTCATGCCGTCGACCAATGTCACCGCGCGCCACGCGCAGACAGAATCGTAAGTGCGCCCGTCGCCCATCACGCCGATTGTACGCACCGGCAGCAACACTGAGCAATCCTTCGGAATCAAGGTCAGCCCCTTCGGCCGACCCTATCGGCTGAGAACGATGTGGGTGGCGTGATCGGTGGCCTGATGTTCGGTGACGCGGTAGCCGAGCGCCGGCAGGTCGATCCCGGCGAACATCGCTTCGCCCTGCCCGAGCACGACCGGGGACAAAGCGATATGGAGCTCGTCGATCAGACCGGCGCGAAGATATTGTCGCACCGTCTCTGCGCCGCCGCCAATCTTCACGTCACGGTCCTTGGCGGCAAGCCTTGCCTTCTCCAGCGCCGCCTCGATACCTTCGGTCACGAAGATGAAGGTGGTGCCGCCGTCCATCTCGATCGGATCACGCGGATGGTGCGTCAGCACGAAGGTCGGCGCGTGATAGGGCGGATTGTCGCCCCACCACCCCTTCCAGTCGGGCCCGCCCCAATTATCGCCGGCCGGCCCGAACATATTGCGGCCGAGGATGAACGCGCCAAACCCTTCCATTGAGCGATGGGCGTAGGCCTGATCGACGCCGTCCGAGCCGCCGTCCTTACCGATCATTGTCCGGAACATGCGCGTGCCGAACATCCACGCGTGCAGTTCCCGCCCACGTTTGCCGAGCGGATTTTCAAGACTTTGCTCAGGGCCTGCTCCGAAACCGTCGAGCGAGATCGTAAAACCTGCAACGCGCACTTTCATGACGAAGCCTCCATCTCTTTTGAGGATTGAGGATTGAAGCGATGTGGACCAGCACTCGGCTGATGGCGATGGGTCTCGGGGCATGTCAAGGCTCTTTAGTTTTGCCGCGCGACGAGGTGCGCGCGGTGATACAACAAGTGCCTTAAACTTATGCGCCTTTTGAACCGTGGCCGAAGCCGCGCCTTGCTAATGCCTCATGTTCTGGCTATATTACTGGACATACTCTGGAGGTCCCATGGACGCCGCACAAAAGCGCGCCGTTCAAAACTATCGCTCTCGTCTCAGCGAGCGCGGCTTGGCGCGTTTCGAAGTTTTCGGCCGGGACGCCGACCGCGATCTCATTCGGTCGCTCGCGCGGCGCCTCGCGGAGGATACACCCGAGGCATCAGAGCTTCGTGCGGTGGTGAGCAACTCTATCGCTAGCGAACCTCCTCAGCCTGGCGGGATCCTCTCGGCATTGCGCCGTTCGCCGCTGGTGGGCGCCGATCTCGATCTTTCTCGTTCCCGGGAAGAGGGACGCAAGGTCGATCTGTGACGCGCTATCTTCTCGACACCAATATCATCAGCAACGTCGTCAAACTGGAGCCGTCGGAGTCGCTTCTGGCATGGATGTCGACACAACGCGACGAGGATTTGTTCATCGCCTCGCTTACCGTGGCGGAGATCCGTCGCGGAATTTTAGAGAAGCCGCGTGGCAAGAAGCGCGACGTCCTCGACACCTGGTTCTCTGGTCCTGAAGGCCCACAGAGCCTGTTCGCGGGGCGCATTCTGCCATTCGACACCAAAGCAGGCCTCGTCTGGGCAGAGCTGATGGCCAAAGGGAAGACAACGGGCAAACCGCGCAGCGGACTCGACATGATCATTGCCGCAATCGCCGGCGCAAACGAATGTGTGGTGGCGACAGACAACGAGAGGGACTTCGTCGGAGTTCAGATCGTCAATCCTATGCGACGAGCGGTCTGATGCGGCGGCGGATGAGGAAATACTCCCTCTGAAACAAATTCAGATATTTTCGGACCTGAAAATCACTCCCACTCGATCGTGCCCGGCGGCTTGCTCGTCACGTCATAGACGACGCGGTTGACGCCTTTGACCTCGTTGATGATGCGCGTTGCGGCGCGGCCGAGGAAGGTCATGTCGAAGGGATAGAAGTCGGCGGTCATGCCGTCGACCGACGTCACCGCGCGCAACGCGCACACAGAATCGTAGGTGCGCCCGTCGCCCATCACGCCGACTGTCTTCACGGGCAGCAACACGGCGAACGCCTGCCAGATCTTGTCGTAAAGGCCGGCTTTCCGGATCTCGTCGAGAAAGATGGCGTCGGCCTTCCGGAGAATATCGAGCTTCTCGCGGCTGACCCCGCCTGGGCAGCGCACGGCAAGCCCTGGCCCTGGAAACGGATGACGGCCGACGAACGTCTCCGGCAGCCCAAGCTCTCGGCCAAGAGCGCGCACCTCGTCTTTGAACAATTCGCGCAAAGGCTCGACGAGCTTCATGCGCATGCGGTCGGGCAAGCCGCCGACATTGTGGTGGCTCTTGATGGTCACCGACGGGCCGCCGGAAAACGACACGCTTTCGATCACGTCGGGATAGAGCGTGCCCTGCGCCAGAAAGTCGACGGGGCCTTTGCCGTCGCTCGCGATGCGGCGCGCCTCCGTTTCGAACGTGTCGATGAACAGCCTGCCGATCGTCTTGCGCTTGGCCTCGGGGTCTTCGACGCCTGCGAGCGCCTGAATGAAGGCTTCGGACGCGTCGACATGGATCAGCGGAATGTTGAAATGACCGCGAAACAGCCCCACCACTTCGTCGGCTTCGCTCTGGCGCATGAGCCCGTGGTCGACGAACACGCAGACGAGTTGGTCGCCGATCGCCTCGTGGAGGAGCACGGCCGCCACGGCAGAATCGACGCCGCCCGACAAGCCGCAGATCACGCGTGACTTGCCGACCTGCGCGCGAATGCGAGCGATTTCCTCGTCGCGGAAGGCGGCCATCGTCCAGTCGCCCTTCAGGCCGGCGACCTTGAAAAGGAAATTGGCGAGAAGCTTCGCGCCATCGGGCGTGTGAACCACCTCCGGATGGAACATGGTCGTGTAGTATCGCCGCGCTTCATCGGCCGCGACCGCGTAAGGCGCATTTTCGGACACCGCATAGACCCGGAAACCCTCAGGCAGGCGCGTGACGCGATCGCCATGGCTCATCCATACCGGATAGCGGCCGCCCGTTTGCCACACGCCGTCGAACAGGGCGCAGGCTTCCAGGATCTCGACATCCGCCCGGCCGAATTCGGCCGCGTGTCCGCCCTCGACCTTGCCGCCAAGCTGCTCACACAAGGTCTGCTGGCCGTAGCAGATGGCGAGAATCGGAACGCCGCTTGCGAAAACTTCCGTTGGCGCGCGCGGGCTTCCCGCTTCGGGAACCGACGCCGGGCCGCCGGACAGGATCACCGCCTTCGGCTTCAGCCGCGCGAAGGCTTCGCTCGCCTTCGAGAACGGGTGGATTTCGCAGTAGACACCCGCCTCGCGCACGCGCCGGGCGATCAGCTGCGTGACTTGCGAGCCGAAGTCGACGATGAGGACGAAGTCATGGGCCATGGCGCCTCATGTGGCGCAAAGAGCGCAGGCGCGCAATGGTGTGGCGAGAGAGCAGAAATTTCAACGCCGCCGGGCCTTGATCGGCCGGGAATCGGAGTGTGACCGCGATCACACCGCGCCCGCTCGATACCCGTTAGCGATTGAAGATTGGGTCGTAGGGCGCCCGCTAGAATTACCGGGCCTCCCGGACACGACCTCCATATCAGGGAGGTTGCGATGTATTGCTTCGTTCAATTGCTTGCCGCGACCGTTGCGGTCGAAGGACCCCTCAGCCTTCCTGCGGAGGTCAAGGACGACCTGATGGGATTGCCGCCCGTCGCTTACGACGGGCTCTGCGCCCTGCTGGTCGTTGTTGCTGCGCTCATGGCTGTCTATTTCGCGCGCGGCGCATTCGATACCCCGATCCTGACGCTCGATGATGTTCCTGCCCCGCCGCGCTACATGACGCAGCGCCGCCAATACCGGCTGGGTATGATCGCCTACATCGGGCTGTGCCTGATCGGCTACATCCTGATCGTCGCGTTTTACCGGCAGCTCTCGCCCTTCTTCGCTCCCTTTGAGCCTGAGCCGCTAAGAAAGCTCGTTCAGACTTATGTGCAGGAAAGCCAGCTGTCATTCCCGGTTGTCGTGGTGCTCGGCGCGGCCGCGCTGGTCACGCTTCTGAAAATCGAGCACGAATGGAACCCCTTCTACGTGCTCCGGCGAGTCGTGCGCGCCTGGGTCTGCATTCCTGAGCTCGCCAACCACATCATGGAGGCTGCGCGCCATAACCTGACAGTCCCGCCGGACGAGCGGAAGATCGTCGCGAGCGATCCCACCAAGCTTGTGGATATTGGCGATTTCGACAAGGACAGGCAAAGCCTGGACCGGATATGGGCGGAGATTTGCTATCTCCGACTCTGGCTCAATCGCAATCGTGACGTCGGTCTCCACTTGACCTTCTTCAACGAACCAAGCTTCGCCTGGAGCACGCTCGAAACCAATTTCGCGAAGATGCACGCGCAGATCGTTCCGCTGAAACAGGCGCAGAAAAGCATCGCCTTCGGTCCTGAATTCTTCGAGGACACAGCCGCCAGGGCTGACAGGCTTCGCCGGCAATACTGCCGCCTGGCCGCCTGCTTCATCGTCTTCAAGAACGAAACCAAGCGAGCCGCCATTCGTGACGCCACTCAGTTCGGCGCGAGGGTTGCAAGCCTGGAGGTGCGCACAAATCCGATGCGCCACGCTCTCGTGTTCCTCGTCGCCATTGTCGTCTCAATCAATCTCGGAGTCTGGCTGTCTTCAGCGTTATGGGACCTCGCGAATCCGGCGGCGGCCGCGGCCGCCATTTCCGCCTCGACCGAGGACGCAAATCTGGCCACGCTTTGGATCTATTTTGGTCTTGCTGCCTATGGCGCGCCGATCGTCGTAGTGCTCCTGTTGCGCTATCTCGGCTGGGTGTACGACCCGGAGCAACCGTCGTCCTACCTGAACTCATATGCGGCGATATTCGTCATCGCGCTTTGCGTTTCGGTCGCCGCGCTGGCGCTCGCGGCAGAATTCGGGCCGGGCGCCGCCGCAGGCAAGCCGATCCTCGGCTTACTCTACGCGGACTTCAAGTGGGGCTGGGCGCCAGCCTTGATCTGTCTCTATGTGGTCTATCACGTCGATCGGCACATCGACCCCCTGTTGCCAGACGTTGGGATGCTGGGGAGCGAGGGAATCCCACAGCGCCTGATTTCCTGCCTGCTGTTCGCGATCATCGTAATGGTGGTTGCGGCGCTGCCGACGCGATCGCTTTCAGTCAGCTCCGGGTCTGCATGGCCAGTCGAGAAGCTGCACGCCGTGGTGGTCGGAACGATCTTCACGATCGCATTCGTCGTCGCTCTCGTGAGCCAGTTCGGATTTGGCAAACGCAGTTCGGGAGCGCTCGCCTCCGCACGTCTGGCCAATCCGATGGTTCACGCGCCTTAAGAGCTAGGCGGCAGCTCAAAGGGCTGCCGCCGCCGCCTTGATGCGCGTCGCCATCGCGGCCCGTCCAGCCACAGTTGCAGACCAGCCGCGTGTGACGCTGGTCTGCCCTCCGTCGATAACGATGTCCTGCCCGTTGACGAAACCGGAGCCGTCGCCGGCAAGAAACACCGCCGCCCGAGCGATGTCGTCGGGCAGGCCGGCGCGGGGAATCGGCTGGATCGTCGCGAGGGCCTCTTTGACGACGCCCGCGACCTTATCGGCCTTTGAGCCCTCAAGCCCGGCGTTCTTGCCAAAGATGCCGGTAACGATCGCGCCCGGCGAGATGCAGTTGACGCGGATTCCCTTTTCGCCAAGCTCCGCCGCGGCCGACCGGGTGAAGGCGCTGACGGCACCCTTCGTGGCGGAGTAGACATGGGCCGAAAGGCCGCCGCGATGCCCCGCCACGCTGCCAATATTGATGATGCTGCCGGCGCCTGCAGGCAGCATGGCGAGCGCGGCGTGCTTGGCGCCCAGGATCACGCCGCGGACGTTGACGGCGAGAACCTGATCGATGGCCGCGGCGTCCGTCTCGGTGACACTGATCATCGGCGAGGGAATTCCGGCGTTGTTCACGAGGCAATCGAGGCGGCCGAACCATTCGAGCGTTCGATCGACCATCGCCTTGACGTCGGCCTCGTTGGCTACGTCCGCGCGGACGAAACGGACGCCAATGCTGTTCTCGAGCGCACGGCCCTCCTCCTCGCGGCGCCCGACAATCACGACCTTGGCGCCTTCCGAGACGAAGGCCTTGGCGATCCCTTCGCCGATGCCGCTCGTGCCGCCGGTCACGATTGCAATCTTCCCGTCCAACGCGCCCATGTCAGCCTCCCAGTAAATGCCCTCGAACCAGCCTAGACGAGTCTTGTTGTCGCGATGAGCGCCTCGAGCGATTCCTGAAGCCGCCGCGCGCAAACCGTGTCGGCCAGAATATTTTCCGGCGTGACCGCCTTTCCCGTCAGCGAAATCGATACGAATGCTTCAGGGATGAGACGCGCAGCCATCGTGGAGAGGATCTCACGCAGGGACGCCTGCGCGTGAAACGCGCGGGGCGACGTATTGATGAGCGCGGTGGGCTTGCCGGCGAAGGTCTCGCTCGCCACCAGCCAGTCGAGGGCGTTCTTCAGGGCGCCCGGGAGCCCGTGGGCGTATTCCGGGGCGGCGATGATGAGCGCGTCGCTCGCATCGACGAGCGCGCAAAGCGTCTCGACCGTCTCGGGCTTCGGCTTGCCCTCCAGGTCCTCGTCGGGGTTGAACGGCGGCAGCTTGGCGAGATCGCGGTAGAGCAGCACTTTGACGCCCTCGGGCGCGAGCCGCGCCAGCGCCTCCAACGCCGCCGTGTTGGTTGACACGCGGCGCAGGCTTCCAGAGATGGCGAGAACGCGCAGCGTCCGCGATCCGGCTTCAGCCATGGAGCTGGCGGTCCTCGCAAAAGATCAGGCGGGAACGGCGCTTCGTGGTCTAAACCTCGTCGCCCGGCCAAGCGACAGGACGCTCCGTGACGCCAGAATAATCGAAGGGGAGCGTGAGCGGAAAGATCTTCAGCGGCAATCCCGTCTCGCTCGATGCCTCCAAGCGCGTGTCCTCATAGGCGGCTCGGAGTGCTTCATCGAGTTGCGATTTCAGCCCCGGACTTCGCAGGACTCGTCGATGGACACGCCTCCGATGTTCGCGGATTGAAAGAGCCCATGCGCGACTTCGCCTGTCGGCCTGATGATCCCATTTCAGGAGATGCAGCATCACGGCGCGCAGCGCGCTTTCGAGCCGGTAATATTCCTCCTCGCCCACGTCGTCGATCTCCTCGGCGATCGCTACGGGATCGATCTCCGAAAGCCGGCCGGCGCGCAGAAGCTCAGCCTGACGCAAGGCCCACGAATAGAGATCGTCCCGCTTCGTCGGGGCTCCGTGCTCTTTCTGAACCACGTTCCGGGCCATCGCCCCGTTTCCCAATCCCTCAGCTCAAAGCGATGTTCAACGCGCTTTCCGGCAGTTCCTGGCCAAAGCAGCGCTGATAGAATTCGGCGACCAGGGTCCGCTCGAGCTCGTCGCACTTGTTGAGGAAGGTCAAGCGGAAAGCGAAACCGATGTCCTTGAAGATTTCCGCGTTCTCCGCCCAGGTGATGACGGTGCGCGGGCTCATCACCGTCGACAGGTCGCCATTGACGAAGGCGTTACGCGTCAGATCGGCGACGCGAACCATCTTGTTGACGGTGTCGCGCCCGTCCTTGCGCGCGCGGTGCGGGGGCGACTTGGCGAGCACGATGTCGACTTCCTTGTCGTGCGGCAGGTAGTTGAGCGTTGCGACGATCGACCAGCGATCCATCTGGCCCTGATTGATCTGCTGCGTGCCATGATAGAGGCCCGACGTGTCGCCGAGCCCGACCGTGTTGGCCGTCGCGAAGAGACGGAACCCCGGGTGTGGCCGAATGACGCGCCGTTGATCGAGCAAGGTCAGGCGGCCCGAAATCTCCAGCACCCGCTGGATGACGAACATGACATCGGGACGGCCCGCATCATATTCGTCGAAGCACAGGGCGATGTTGTTCTGGATCGCCCAAGGCAACATGCCGTCGCGGAATTCCGTGATCTGCTTGCCGTCCTTGAGCACGATCGCGTCCTTGCCGACGAGATCGATGCGGGAGACATGGCTGTCGAGGTTGATGCGCACGCAAGGCCAGTTAAGACGCGCGGCGATCTGCTCGACATGGGTCGACTTGCCGGTGCCGTGATAACCGGTGATCATCACCCGGCGGTTGAAGGCGAAGCCCGCCAGGATCGCGAGAGTCGTGTCCCGGTCGAACAAATAGTCCGGATCGAGATCGGGAACGTGTTCGTCGCTCCCTGAATAGCCAGCGACCTCCATATCGGAATCGATGCCGAACGCCTTTCGCACCGATATCCGGGTGTCTGGCGCACCGGGCGAGGGGACGGATCCCACCATGGCTTGTACTGAACTCATAGGTCCTCCACGCTCTTCCGAGAGCCAGAAGAGAGCGCCTTTCTCATACTCGAATTCCACGCGCGCGCAAAAAGCGAGCGCTTACAGCGACATCTTAACCGTCAAAATGGCGGGCCGTTCCACGGGCGCCGAGCTTGGGGTCAGACGAGCTTATTGGCGCGCAGGAAATTGTACGCCTGGATGATCTCGCGCAACCGTTCTTCCGACGAACGATCGCCCCCGTTCGCGTCCGGATGATGGCGTTTGACCAATTCCTTGTATCGCGCCTTGATTCTTGCTGGAGTCGCGTCGCCGCCAAGTTCGAGGGTCAACAGGGCCTTGATCGCCAAAGCATTGTAGCGTGGCGGCGGCTCGGTTTGCGGCGGCTTGCCTTTTGCCCCACGCCGACGCGCCGCGCGGGCCTCGGCAAAAACGGATTCATCGACCGGCTGGCCCGTCGGCGCCGCCCGCGCGCCCATCTTCCAGGTCGGGCGGTGGCCGACCGCGTCGGCTTGACGAAACTTCGCCAGGGAGGCGTCGTCCATGCCACGAAAGTAGTCATAAGAAGCGTTGTATTCCCGCACGTGATCGCGGCAAAAGCTGAAATACTCGCCCTCGCGCTCGCGGCCCTTCGGCGCGCGAAACACCCCTTCGGCCGTGCAGCTGGGGAAAGAACAAGGGGTCGTCGGCGCCTTTTCGGGCGCGCGCTCGGCCGGCTTGACCCGGATACGGTCGAACAGACGAGAGTTCAAATCCATGCCATGACCTTTATGGCCGCCAACGCAATGGGGCAAGCCCGAAACGCCCAACGCCAGCAAAAGCCAGCAAATCGAGTGCGGATCGGGATTTTCCGCCCCCAGCCCAGCGTAAGATATTTAAGGTCGCGATCTGCTTAACGGGAGTGCTCAAACCGTGATCATGCAAGAGAGAATTGTCGCGCGCTTGACGGCGGCGCTCGATCCCATTGTTCTCGACGTCGTCGACGAGTCCGATCGTCACGCCGGGCACGCGGGCGCGCGCGAGGGCGGAGGCACGCATTATCGCGTCCGCGTCGTGACCGCCAAGTTTGAACATCGTAGCCGAGTCGAGCGGCACCGTCTTGTCTATGACCTTTTGACGGCGGAATTCGCCGACGGGCTGCATGCCCTGGCGTTGGTCGCCAAGGCGCCAGGGGAGGCATGACGACGAATCGGCTGCCCGATTCGTTCGGGCCCTACACTTTCACGCTTGCGCCCGCCGAAGCCGAAGCGGCCGCCGCTCGCTTAGGCCTGCGCACGGCGCTCAAAGGCGGTTTGCTCACCAGTCATGTGGCGCCGCTCACCGCCTTCGCGATGGTCATGGCTTTTGCGACCGTGTTGGCCCTGACCGGTCTCATAAGCCGCCGCGCGGGCGAGGCGACGATCATCCTGGCCGCGGCCGCATTCATGATCCAGCGACTGGCCAGCCATTGGCGGATAAGCCGCGCGCGCAGCGACGGCCAGGCCGCGATCGGGCGCCTTCGGTCAGCGGCCGCGCTCAAAGCCACGTTCGGCGATGAAGCCACCTCGTTTGACGTGGACGGGCGCACGCTGAACCTCCGCTACGCCGATTGCGAACAAGCGGAAGACGCCGGCGGTCTTATTTACGTCTGGCCGCGGAACGGCGCCCCGATCGTGGCGCCAACTCGAGTTATGGCTGACGCCGAGGAGGCGGCGCGCCTCCTTTCCCACCTCTCGGCTCGGATCGGGAATGGGCGGCGAACCGCTCTCGTGGGTTAACCGCGGCTACTATTGCGGCGACACTGCCGACGACGTGGAATCGGGCGCGTCAGCCTGAGTTTCAGCGGAATTCCGGCGCGTGGGCGGGGTCGGCGGCGTGTGCAATGACGCCAAATGCACGTCGTCGCGGCGCGGCGGCAGCGGCGACGAAGGAACCTCTTGATCGGGTTCGTTCGCCGCGGCGGCTGCCGGCGGAGGCGCGGGGTCCTGGCCGCCGAGATGCAGCCACTTTTGCACGTTCTTGGCGCCCCCGGTCACCCCGCCGAGCATCCCGGCTGGCTGGTTCGGCGTCGAGGCGGCGGCCACCGTTGTTGAAGCTGGCTGCAGGGCCGGAACCTCGACAGATGCCGGCGCCGCGGTTGCGATGCGCTTCTTGTCCGCATCGGCCACGGCGACTTTTACCGCCGCGGACACTGGCTTCGCCCGGTCGCCAAGAACGATCTCTTGCGGCCCGCTCGCCAGCGAGTCCGGGTCACTTGTGTCCTTGTAGCCGGTGAAAGCCGGATTTTGGCCGCCGTCGGCGTAAACCAGATGGACCGGCTTGACGCCAGTCGCGACGAGCTCGGCAACCTTGGTCTCGTCCTTGTCCTCTTTCTCGGCGACGAGCGCCTCAACGTTCGGATCACGCTTGAGCGCGGGGCACGGCTCGCTCCCGGTAACCTCGTCTCTCGCGGTTGCGTCGAAGACATAATGCTTGCCACAGACCAGGACGGACGGCTCAGCTTTGGTCACCTCGAAATGGTCGGAGCCGTCTTTAAGGTTTTTCCAGAAATCGATGTTGGGATCGAGCCGGAACTTGGCCATGTTCTCGGCCGTCATGTGGAACGGGTAGGACTGGAGCTGAATCTCCCGTTGGCCGCCCGCGAACGAATCGCGGGCAATCGCGTAAATGTCGGCGACCTGATCATCCGTCATCGAGAAGCAGCCGGCGGAGGAACAGACTCCGTGCACCATCACATTGCCCCCGGTGCGCCCATAGGCCCGGTCGTATGCGTTCGGGTACCCGACGTTGAACGCCAGATAATAGTGGGAGTTGGGGTTCATCTGCCCCGGCGCAATGGAGTAGAAGCCTTCCGGCACCTGCATGTCGCCTTCGCGCTTCTTAGGGCCGAGCTGCCCCGACCAGCGACACATCGGATAGGTCTTGAGCAGCGCATACTCGCCGTTCGACTTCATCTTCCAGATTTCGAGCTCAGCCTCCTTCTTGTAGGTCCGGATGACCGTCGGCGAAGAGGGCGTGGTGTCAAGCGCCTCCATCTTGGCAAGCACGGCGCCGGAAATCGGCTGCTGAGACCGCGCAGAGCTTTGATCGAGAGAAGAATCGTCGCAGCCCGCAATCCATGCGCATGCTGCTACGGCTAAACTAACGGCGGTCCCGCGCCGGATGATGGAGTTCATCGATCTCCCCGCATTCGACCCGACTCTTAAGCGCGCGGGCGCCAAAAGTCCACCCGGCCATCAAGAGCGGCCGTCCTTACCTAGGCGTTAACAGATTGTCTTCCCGGCCGAAATTGCCGGTCGGAATCAAAGCAATAGGGTTAAATTTCGGGATCGCAGCCGTCACCAGCGGTCGGATAGAGGCACGGAATCGAAGATCTCGGCAACCCGCGCTCGAGTGGCCCTCGTCGTTTCTTCCGGCAGCGCCAGGCGAGGAAAAAATCGGGCTTCGCGGATTTCCCAATCCGGCTTGCGCTCGCCTAAAACCCGGAAGTTTCGGACCACATAAGCGGCGACATGGTCGCGCTTCGACGTTTGGGCGTTGAAGAAGAGCCCGTGCAGGACGGGCGGCCCTTCCACCGCAATGCAAGCCTCCTCCTCGAGTTCGCGTGTAACGGACTCGATGCAGGTCTCTCCGACCTCCACGCCGCCGCCCGGAAAATGCCAGCCGGAGACATAACCGTGCCTCACCAGCATGACTTCGTCGCCGGCATTGATCACAATCCCGCGAACGCCAAGCGACATCGGCCGCGTTACGAGGAAGCCCAGGTGCAAAACACGGAGCCTCAACCTTTCTCCAATCGACGCGGCCATATTGCGGATACTCCCGAGCCCATCCAGGATTGTCTTTCCGTTCAAGCAATCTTATTTCCGCCCGGTCAATGGCCCCTCCTCGCCTTGGCGGATCGCCGAGAAGGGCGCCAGGCATGAGCTTCGTCATTGCGCATATCACCGATCCGCATTTGAGCCCGGCGCCGATGCCGGGCTTTGCCGATTTGCGGCTTAAGCGCGTGATGGGGTTCATCAATTGGAAGCGCGGGCGCGAACGGCTCAACGACATGGGCCTCTTGAAGCGCCTGGTCGAGGACTTGCGCGCCCAGCGTCCCGATCATGTCGCGGTCACCGGGGATCTGGTCAATATCGGAATGCCGGTCGAGTTCCATCGTGCGGCGTTATGGATGGAGACATTAGGCGAGCCGGCCGACGTCAGCTTCGTGCCCGGCAATCACGACGCCTACGTGCGGGCGTCCATGCCGCTGCTCGCGACGACGTTCGCGCCGTGGGCCGCGAGCGACGATGGGCGGGAGAGCAAGGCGACCTACCCGTACCTCCGCGTCCGCGGCGAGATCGCGATCATCGGCTTGAGCTCCGCCGTGCCGACAGCTCCCCTGATGGCGACTGGCAGGCTCGGCAAGAAACAACTCGAGGCATTCGCGGAACTCTTGGCCCAAACCGGCGCCAAAGGTCTCGCGCGCGTCGTGCTCATCCATCACCCGCCTTTGACCGGGATCACGCCCCCCTTGCGCGGACTCTCGGACGCGGCCGCATTTGAGCGCGTTGTGCACGATCTTGGGGCCGAGGCGATCCTGCACGGTCATATCCACCGGCAGGCTGTCCGCTCGCTACCGTCACGCGCCGCGCGCACGGTCGGCGGCGCGGTCCCAGTCCTCAGCGCGCCCTCGGCCGCCGCGGCCGCGAGCCACCCGCGCTATCGCGCCGCCTATCATCTGGTTCGGCTCGATCGCGAGGGCGAGCGCTGGCGGGTGGGCGCGCGCGTCCGCGGGCTGGCGCCGGGGGGCGCAGCGATCGGCGAACGTGAGGCGCTCGGAGTCTGAATCCTCTTCGCGCTAGGCCACAGCGACTTGCGAGGCGTCAAGCATCTTCGTCGCGGCAGTCTGGATTTGAGCGACCCGCGTCGCCCAGCCCTGTTCGAACTCGGGCATATTGAGGCTCTGGTAAAACGCCAATCTCGCCTGAGCAAAACGCCCGATCAAGTCTCCGACATTGAACTCCCGGACGGCCGCGAGCGTTATCGGGCCGACCGAGCCGTCCTGCGTCACACCAACGAGCCTTTGCAGCGTCTTCACGGATTCGGCCGGACCGGAGTTTACGCCGAAGTCAAACACCTCCAGATCGAGGCCCGCCGGCAGCGCGCCGCACTGCATCCTGTTCCAGTACACGGTCCGGTAGATCTCCCTGGCCACAGCCTGCGTGAGCGTCTTCACGTCCTCGGCGGTCAGATTTGGGTTGCCTTCATAGGCTCTTAAAGTTCCGAGCGTGATGCCGAAATTCGTCGGCCCTCCGGGGTCCGCGGGGTTGTCGGAATAGCCGCCCTCCGCCTTGAAGATGAATGGCATGCAGGCGTCGAACCTTGACGAGCCTTGCTGATCGGCCGGCTTTGCGGGTGCTGGGGCCGGCGGTTGCGCTAGTGCGGACGTTTGGGCCGGCGCCTGTGGCGGCGCCACGATCTTGTCTTGCAGCGCTTTTAGGTTTGCGCTGGCGTGATCGGCCTGCGCCTGTTGCAGCGAGAGGTTCGCGTCGTCCTTCTTTCGCGACCCGGCGGATGAGCCGAGCCAGAAATTAACGACCGTCGCGAAGGCCGCGGTCAAAGCGCCGACGGCGATGTTGATGATCTGGACGATGAAATTGTTCTGATTGTCGACCGGCTTGCCCCAGTACAACCAGACAAGCACAAATAGAAAAATGAAAAAGCCGAAGATCACCAGGTAGGAGATCGTCGGCGCGGTCCAGGCGATCGTGCTGTTGGTCGTCGCCAATGCCTGAAGCCCGCTTCGGGCGCTCTGCGTGTCGATGAGCGCGTCCTGCCCCTGCCGGCTGGCTTCCGCGTTCTGAGCCTTCGTCGCGTCGAGGGCGAGTTCAGCCAGCTTTTGCCGAAGCGCGACTTGCGCGGCGGGATTCGCCGCGAGCTTCGTTTGCGCCTCACCCGCGTTTGTCGTCCCGACTGCATCCGCAACAGCCTTGCCGACCTGATCGGCGAGCTGACCGGTCTTGTCGCCCGCAACCAGCTTGATGATGTCCGGCACGAGGCCGGCGGCAATGCCAATCAACGGATTCATTTGCCCCTCCCTTGCGGTCGCCCACTCATGGCGACCGTCCCGACATGCCGACAATCCGCCGGCGAGCGTCGTGGCGAGCTATGTCACAAGGTCGCCGGAAAGCCACCCCCACGCGGCCAGCGTTCGGGCGCCGTCCATGTGCAATTCTGCGTGCGACCCGGTCTTTTCAATTGCTTAGGCTCATTTTTCTGCAACTCGCGATGCGACCTCCGCCCGGCGAGGATCGCAAGTCGCCATATAACATGTTAGACTTGATATACAGTTGTTACAATGACCAATGACAGCTGATTCATGAGTCCGCCAGGACCCTTTTCAACGTCCCGGAGAAGGCCGAACCGCAAAAACCGTCGCTGAACTTGCCAGCACAAGCGGGGCAGGCGAAAAGCGCGCCGATGATTCCTCAGCGCCGAGACCGATCGGCGGGTGAGCGCCTCCCGGTGGCGCTCGTGCTCCCCGCCCGGGGCGCGCGGCCGCGAACAAAGGAAGTCCGTCATGTTTCGATTTCCTCTGGGCATGCTTGGCGCATTGTCGTTCACCGCTCCCGCCTATGCAGTGACGCCGTTTCCGGACGACTTCCACAGCGCCGAGATCGCCACCAACGGGACGACCCTGCATGTGCGGATCGGCGGCCATGGTCCCGCGGTGGTGCTGCTGCACGGGTTCGGCGACACCGGCGACATGTGGGCGCCGGTCGCAGCGGCGCTGAAGAAGGATCACACGGTCATCGCGCCAGACTTGCGCGGCATGGGCCTCTCCGCGCATCCCGATGCCGGATATGCCAAGAAGAACGAGGCCGCCGACATCGCCGGCGTTATGGACGCTCTCGACGTCAAGACGGCCGATCTCGTTACCCATGACATTGGCAATATGGTCGGCTACGCGCTGGCGGCGGACTATCCGGGGCGGATTACGAAATGGGTCGCAATCGACGCGCCGCTTCCCGGCGTCGGCAATTGGGCGGCGCAACTCAGCAACCCCAAGTCCTGGCATTTCAATTTTCACGGGCCTGATGAGGAGCGCCTCGTCGCCGGCCGCGAGCGCATCTACCTCGATCGCTTCTACAATGAGCTGTCCGACGTTCCGAGCGCGATCGACGAGGCGACCCGCCAGCACTATGGGGAGCTCTACGCCCGGCCCCATGCGATGCACGACGCCTTCGAGCAGTTCGTCGCCTTCCCGCAGGACGGCGTCGACGACCGCGCGTTCCTGGCCGAGGGTAAGCTCACCATGCCGGTCCTGGCGCTCGGGGGGGAGAAATCCTATGGCGCCGGTATGGCGACCGAGCTCGCGTTTGTCGCCAGCGACGTGACCGGCGGCGTGATCCCCCATTCCGGCCACTGGATCATGGAGGAGAACCCGGCCGGGACCACCACGAGGATTGTCGATTTTCTGACGAAGTAGCGGGGCCGACCGCTCCGACGAGGTTGCAGCGCCGCGCTCCCGGGAGGGGATTGTCCATGTCTGAAGCCACCGATTCCGCTGTTGAGGCGAAGGAAAAAAGTCAGGCGGTCGCGCTCGTCATCGCCATTCTTGCCCTCCTGCTGGCTCTGGCCGAAGCGGGGGCAAAAAACGCCCAGCACCTGTCGACGGAAAAAAACATCGAGTCCTCAGACCTCTTCAACTTCTACCAAGCCAAGCGAATTCGTTCGACAGTCGTGGAGACAGCCGCAGCCACGCTGGAAGCGCAAAAAAGCGCTGTGACCGATCCCAAAGCGCAAGAGGCCTTTGAACGCCAGATCGTAGATTTCAAAGCAACCGTCGCGCGATACGAAAAAGACCCGAAGAAGCCGGAAGACAGCATGGATGCGATCCAGGATCGCGCCAAGGTAGCCTCGGAAGCTCGGGAATTGGCCAATCGCCGGCTCGGACATTATGAACTTGGAAGCGGTCTGACCCAGATCGCGATTGTGCTTGCGTCCGCCGCCATAATTACAGAGATCACCGCGCTGGTGTGGCTTAGCGTCGGATTGGGGGCGATCGGCGCGGCGCTCCTTGCCTTCGGCTTTTTCGCGCCGACGGTGCTGACGTTTATCGGCTAGATTCGGCGGATCGCTACGAAGGCTGAGAAGGATGATCGAAGTATTGATTTGTGGAGTGTCGAACTACTGCTTGGACAGATCCCACGACCATTGCGCCTTGCACGTGGAGCCGCCAGGCGACTGGACCCCATTGCAGGTTGCCTCAGGCACCGATGGGAGCGAAATATTCCCGGTTAATGCCGTTGTGTTCGCAGTTCCCTGGAAAGTGATCCCATGCAGTTGAGGTTGGATTTCGAAGGCCTCGATACGGGTTGTTGTCGACTGTCCGTTGGGGTCCACTTGTACCAATTGGCCGCTGTTAGTCAGCTGCAAAGGACTGCTAATCTCAGCAAAGGACAGTTTGTTCGACGGTGCGTCGATCACCTCGGCAAAGCACACGTCTTGGGGCGCACAGCTAACAGGTGATGATGCGTTCAGTTGCCAGCTTGCCGTGTATCCCGCGTCTGCCCACTGTCCTGACTGGGTGAGATCCCATTCGGCGGGATAAAGGGTTTGGTTGCCCTGTGGTGTAGATGGACCGCCAACAAAATAGGTCTCTGTTGCGCTTTGGCTGTAATGCTTGGGGCCGGTCATCGTGGCTGTCATCGTAATGGTGCCGGCCCAACCGGAAAAGTCGCAGACGTTGCAATGGAGAGCACATGCGGCCTGCGCTGTAGCGGTTTCAAAACGGCGGCTGACACTTGCGAAATCCGCCTGCGCGGTGGCGTTCACGCTGGAGAGCGATTTTTCGGCCCAGTTTGCGAGACGTCGCTGCGGAGAAGTCCCGTGAACGCCAACCGGCGCCTGGGCGCCGCACTCTTGCCGTTTGGTTGGCGCGAAAGTTCGCGATACTTCGGATAAGACAGTCGCGGCGAGCGTCATCGAGTTCGGCCAAATCTTCGATACAGCAGTTTGCTCACGATTCCACTCTTTCATGCAGACCGAGGCCGCTGGCTTGACGCTCAACCAGTTCAATCGCGAGGTCTGCGCCCGCGCCGAGATGTGGACGTGAAGATTGGTGGCTTCGTAGCAAAACGGGCCCCACTCGGGTCACGGTATAGGGCGCGGGCAGTCTGCCAAAGGAGACGTTCCGCCAGTACTGCTTGAACGGGAGTCCCTCGAACAGCACCTCAAAGTCGGTCAACTGGCACTCGCCGGGGTGGTGGATCCCATTTGGGTCAACGACGCCGCTTGTCGACACGGTGTTGGAGTAGTTCGCGCAGGTTCCGCCAGGAATTGAGACCACCTTGTCGGGCGTGAGTGTCGGAGGCGTAACGATGAGCGCCGGGGCCGCGATCGCAGCGCCCACGTACAACACAGAGATGAGCGAGAATACCAACAGCGCGAGCGGCCAGTTGCAAGCCGCCGATCCTTCGCGATGCATCGCCCTCTCCACTGCGGGCGCGTTTGTATGCGCTGCGTCGCTAGCGTCGAACGATGCGCGCCATCGTTGCTTGCGCCCAGCTTTTGAGCAGAGGTGTTCTCGACGCGAGCGTCAATAGGTAGGACTACCTATAATCAACCGACACACGCCTGGATAATGATCTGGGCTGGAAGCCGCGGGTGTCCGGACCGCTCGACATCTTGTCGGCTTGGCGATATCGCGGCGGCCAGATCCCGATGTCCTAGGATATAGCCATGACCGACCTCTCCACCTTTCCGATAACAAAGCGTTGGCCTGCCCAGCATCCGGAACGACTGCAGCTCTATTCCCTGCCGACGCCGAATGGCGTGAAAGTCTCGATCATGCTGGAAGAGACCGGTCTGCCCTACGAGGCGCATCTCGTCGACTTCGGCAAGGGTGACCAGCGCACGCCCGAGTACCTGTCGCTCAACCCTTACGGCAAAATTCCCGCCATCATCGATCCCGCCGGCCCGGGAGGCAAACCGCTGCCGCTGTTCGAATCGGGGGCGATCCTTCTCTACCTTGCGGAGAAGGCAGGAAAGTTCATGCCGGCCGATCCCGCGGCGCGCTACGAGACGCTGCAGTGGCTATTCTTCCAGATTGGGGCGATGGGCCCGATGTTCGGCCAGGTCGGTTATTTTCACAAATTCGCCGGTCGCGAAATCGAGGACAACCGCCCGCTTCACCGCTATCGTGACGAGGCGAAGCGCATTCTCGCGGTTATCGAGGCGCGAGTCGCCGAGCGAACCTGGATCATGGGCGACCACTACACCATCGCCGATATTTCGATGCTTGGCTGGGTGCGCAACCTCGTCGGCTTCTACGATGCCGGCGATCTCGTCGACTTCAAGGCGCTCAAGCATACCCCTGCCTGGCTCGAGCGCGGCTTAGCGCGGCCCGCCGTTCAGCGCGGGCTCAATGTGCCGAAGCGAGCGTGAACCGCCAAAGGGCGGCCCCGCCCCATTTTCAGTTGACCTGCGGCGCGCGAGCCGATCAGCGCGAGAAGTCCCTAATGCATTCGGCTGCGCCTCTCGAGAGCGCAAACGAGGTGACCGGCATCGAGCCGGAAATCGTTTCTGTCCATCATGCCGCCCCTGCGTCGAAACAAGTTCAATTATGAGATTGAGGAGGACACGATGGTGGACGAGACCAAGCTGAACGCGTTCATCGACAAAATCCTCGGCGATCTCGGCGGCGCGTTCAGCGTGCCGATGGTGCGCATGGGCGACAAGCTCGGCCTCTACAAGGCGCTCAACGAACAAGGCCCGATGACGCCGGGGGAGCTGGGGGCGAAGACCAACGTCGCCGAGCGCTACGCGCGTGAATGGCTGTCGCATCAGGCAGCGTCCGGATATCTCGAATACGAGCCTGCCACCGGCAGGTTCACCCTGCCGCCGGAACAGGCGATGGTTTTCGCCGAGCCGGACAGTCCCGTCTACATGCAGGCCGCCTTCGACATGCAGGCGGTCATGCTGGAAAACCAGCCGAAAGTCGAAGCCGCGTTTCGCTCAGGAAAGGGCGTCGGCTGGGGCGATCAAGCGCCGTGCCTGTTCTGCACGACTGGACGCTTCTTCCGCACGGGCTACCAGACCAACCTTGTCGCTTCGTGGCTGCCGGCGCTGGACGGCGTGGTGTCGAAGCTCGAGCACGGCGCGGCGGTCGCCGACGTCGGCTGCGGGCATGGATTTTCAACAATCATCATGGCGAAAGCGTTCCCTAAATCGACTTTCGTCGGCTACGACTTTCATCCCGCGTCGGTCGAGCAGGCGCGGGTCCATGCCGAGCGGCACGGAGCGAAAAACATAAGATTCGAAGCCGCCATGGCGAGCGATTTTCCCGGCAAAGACCTGGACCTGGTGACCTTCTTCGACTGCCTGCATGACATGGGCGATCC
>DATDHT010000081.1:0-10644 GCA_036521435.1 Roseiarcus sp. | reverse complement strand
CGATCCGGTCTCGAGCCCGGTCATCGGCCTCGTCGTCGAAAGCAACTGCCGTTTCTACGCCAGCCTCACCTATCCCGAGCCGGCCGAAGTCGGCGTCGCGGTCGAGCACCTGGGCCGCTCTTCGGTGCGCTACCACCTCGCGGTGTTCAAAGCCGGGGCTGTAGAGGCCGCCGCGGCCGGCCGCTACACCCACGTCTATGTCGAGCGGGCGACGAACCGCCCGGTTCCGATACCCGAGGCGCATCGGCGGTTGATGGAAAGCCTGAAGACGCTCTGAGAAGCAGCGGTCGGGGCGTCACCGGTTCCGGACGGCGATCATGGCGTCGCGCAGAACGTTGGCTTCGTCGCGCGCTTCCTGCTGCCGCCACACCATGACATCCCGGATCGACAGCATGCCGACGAGCTTCCCGCCGTCCATGACCGGCAGATGGCGAACGCGGTGCTTGTTCATGATTTTCTCCGCCTCGACCATCGTCGTGTCCCGCGTGCAGGTCGTGACTTCATGGGTCATGAGGTCACGAACGTGCATGTCCGCGAGCCTGGCCCCGTCCTTGGCGAAAGCGCGCACGACGTCCCGCTCGGAGATGATTCCGACCAGGGCCCCATGGGCGTCGCAGACCGGAAAGGCGCCGATGTTGAGCGCACTGAGCCGCGTGCAGATGGACGTGATCGATTCTTCGGGAATGCAAGTCGCCAGAGACTGCCGGTTCGATTTCAGGACGTCTGCAACCCTCATCGAAAGCCTCCATTCGAAAGTTCTTCGCGCCCCCTTCGCAATCTCTCGCCGGAGTTGGTCTGAAAGAAGGCCGGCGCCGTCGGATGCTCGACGCCCTTGATCATGAGGCCGGTTTGAGGCATACGAGCCCCTCCTTGATTAACCGCCGGTGGACTCGTCCCCTCGCGGGAAGACCTTCTGGTGAGATTCGTGAAAGTCCGTAATTCGCTGAAATCCTTGCGCAACCGCCATCGCGACAACCGCCTCGTGCGTCGCAAGGGCCGCGTCTACATCATCAACAAGACACAGAAGCGCTACAAGGCGCGGCAGGGATAGTCGCCTCCATCGCCGATTTTTTTGACGAGGGCCGTCTCGCGCGTTAGAATTGTGCGATGCGGCATCCCGCAAAGCCCTTCTTCGCCAGCCTAGCGATCGCGGCCTTTCTGGCCGGCGCGTCGGCGTGGGCGGACGAACCGCCGGCTGCGCCTCAGGACAAGGCCGACGGGCAGGCGCCGGAGGCGAAACACGACGAGCCGCCGCCGAAAACGCCCGCGGAAGAGCGCGCCGAGCTCTATACGCGGCTCGCCGCCTCGAAGGACGCCGACGAGACTTCCGGGATCATTACCCGGCTTCTGCACAATTATTCCGAATCCGGTTCCGACACCGCCGACCTTCTGCTTAAGCGGGCACGGCAGGCGATCGGCGTCCAGAACTATTCCGACGCGCTCAAAATCCTCGATTCGACGATCGCGCTCCAGCCGGACTGGGCGGAGGGCTGGAACGCCCGCGCCACCACGCGTTATCTCGACGACGACTATAAGGGCTCGATGGCCGACATTGCGCAGACGCTCAAGCGCGATCCCAAGCACCTCGGGGCGCTGATGGGGATGGGGATGATCCTCGAAGCGCGCGAGAAACGCGAAGATGCGCTCAAGGTCTATGTGCGGGTCTTGGAGATCGCGCCGCACTGGCGCAACGCCGAAGAGGCGGCCGACAAGCTCAAGGCGGCGCTGGCCGGCAGCGAGCTTTAGCGCCGGATCGGAAGCCCACGGTCTTGGCATTCGGAAGCGCAGGATTGTTCATGGGCCAAGTTTAGCCCCGGATGAGGGCTCCCTTGCCAACTCCCCGGCGCCCCGATGCCTGACGTCATCGTGATCGGCGGCGGCCACAATGGCCTTGTCGCCGCCGCCTATCTTGCAATGACCGGCCTCAAGGTGACGGTGCTCGAACGCCGACGCCAAGTCGGCGGCGCGGCGGTCACCGAGGAATTTCATCCCGGCTTCCGCAATTCCGTCGCCGCCTACACGGTCTCGCTTCTGAACCCGACGATCATCCGCGACCTCGAGCTGCACGCCCATGGGCTCCGCATCGTCGAACGCCCGTTGTCGAATTTCCTGCCCCTCCCCGACGGGCGCTATCTGAAGGTCGGTCCGGGCCGGACAAAGGAGGAAATCGCAAAATTCTCCGCCCGCGACGCCGACCGGTTCGACGCCTACGAGGCGCGGCTCGAGCGCTTGGCAAACGTATTGCGTGCGCTCGCGCTGGACACGCCGCCCAATCTGGCGACTGGGCGAGGGCTCGGCGCCAATCTTGGCGCTCTCGTCCACGCCGCCAAAGTCGGAAACCGTTTGCGCTCGCTCGACCTCCAAGCGCAGCGCGACCTCCACGAGCTCTTTACCCGCTCCGCCGGCGACGTGCTCGACCAATGGTTCGAGAGCGATCCGATCAAGGCGATCCTCGGCTTCGACGGAATTGTTGGAACCTATGACAGCCCCTATGCGGCCGGCACAGGCTACGTGCTTCTCCATCACTGCTGGGGCGAGGTGAACGGCAAAAAGGGCGTCTGGGGCCATGCGATCGGCGGCATGGGCGCAATTGCGCAGGCGATCGCCCGCGCCTGCGCCGAGCGCAACGTCGACATCCGCACGAACTGCGCCGTGAGCGACATTCTCGTCGAGAAGGGCCGCGCGGTCGGTATCGTCACGGACAAGGGCGAGAAGCTTTTAGCGCGCGCAATCGTGTCAAACCTTCACCCGAAGCTCACCTTCGAGAAGCTTCTCGACCCTGCCGTTCTCCCCGCCGACTTCCGCGCCCGCATCGCCTCGTATCGCAGCGGCTCGGGCTCGTTCCGGATGAACCTTGCACTCAGCGAGCTGCCGAGCTTTTCGGCTCTCCCAGGGCGCGACGCAGCCGAGCATCATGGAAGCGGCATCGTGATCGCGCCGAGTCTCGCCTATATGGAGCGCGCCTTCATGGACGCGCGGCTGTCCGGCTGGTCGTCGGCGCCGATCGTCGAAATGCTGATCCCCTCGACGCTCGACGACTCACTTGCCCCGCCGGGGCGCCACGTCGCGTCCCTGTTCTGCCAGCATGTCGCGCCGAAGCTTCCGGACGGGCGCTCGTGGGACGAGGCGCGCGAGACGGTCGCTGACCTCATGATCGACACGGTCGAATCTTACGCGCCAGGCTTCAAGGCGTCGGTCATCGCGCGCCAGATTCTTACGCCCCTCGACCTCGAGCGCGAATTCGGCCTCGTCGGGGGCGACATCTTCCATGGGCGCCTCAGTCTCGACCAGCTTTATTCGGCGAGGCCCGTGCTCGGCCATGCCGACTATCGCTCGCCCATTCCGGGCCTCTACATGTGCGGCGCCTCGACCCATCCCGGCGGCGGCGTCACCGGCGCGCCCGGCCATAACGCTGCGCGCGAGATGATCCGCGACTTCCGCGCGCGACGATGGCCCAGCCGCGCATAGGGCGAGATTCGCGTGTGGAAGGCGGAGTCGGGATGCGCGCCTCCGTCGGCCAGTATATGAAACGGAGCGGCCTGGCTGCAGATCGCGAACCGCTCGCTTCTCAATTCTCAGGTTCCCCAATGGACAAACTCCACAATCCGTTCAAGCACGCTCTGAAATCCGGCAAATTGCAGCTTGGGCTGTGGCACAGCCTGGCGAGTTCTATCGCGGCCGAAATTCTCGCAGGCGCCGGATTTGACTGGATTCTGCTCGATACCGAGCACGCGCCGAACGAACTGCCGACGGTGCTCGCCGAGCTTCAGGCGATGAACGGCGGAACGGCGCATGCCGTCGTTCGGCCAGCCTGGAACGATTCGGTGATCATCAAGCGCCTGCTCGATATCGGCGCGCAGTCGCTTCTCATTCCCTACGTTGAGACGGAGGAGGAAGCCCGTCGCGCGGTCATGTCGGTTCGCTACCCGCCGGACGGCTTCCGTGGTTTCGCGGGCCAGGCGCGGGCGTCGCGCTACGGCCGTATCAAGGGGTACCACGCGGCGGCCAATGCCGAAATCTGTCTCCTGTTGCAGGTGGAGACGAAGCTCGGGCTGGATAACCTCGAGAAGATCGCGAGCGTCGAAGGCGTCGACGGCGTGTTCGTCGGCCCAGGCGATCTTTCCGCCGGCCTTGGCTATCTCGGCCAGCCCACGCATCCCGATGTCATCAAGATCATCGACGACATGATTCCGCGCATCAAGAAGGCCGGCGCCGCGCCAGGAATTTTGACCGGCGACGTTGAGCTCGCCCAGCACTACATTGACCTCGGCTGCCTGTTCGCGGCGGTCGGCTCCGACATCGGCCTGTTGGCGAGGGGCGCCGATCAACTCGCAGCCAAATTCAAAGGCCAGAATCCCGGAAGATGACGCGACGGTCGAGCGCCAGCTTCTAGCGACGCACGGGATCGGGAGGGAATTGAATGGTTACCGCGAGCGCGTCGATGCTCGAGGCGCTGCAGGAAGCGGGCGTCTCTTATATCTTCGCCAATTTCGGCAGCGACCATCCGGCTCTCATCGAGGCGATCGCCGAGGCGCGATCCTTGGGCCGGCCGATCCCCGCCGTCGTCACCTGTCCGCACGAAATGGTCGCGATGACTTGCGCCCACGGTTACGCGCAATTGACCGGCCGGGCGCAGGCCGTCGTGGTTCACGTCGATTGCGGCACGCAGTCGCTGGGAGGCGCGGTCCACAACGCCGCGAAGGCGCGCATTCCGGTGTTCGTGTTCGCCGGCCTCTCGCCGTCCACCCAGGAGGGCGAGGCGGCCGGCAGTCGCAATGAATTCATCCAATGGATTCAGGACGTGCCCGATCAGCGCGGCATCGTCCGCCAATATATGAAATACGACAACGAGCTTCGTAACGCGGGCAATGTGAAGCAGATCGTCCACCGATCGCTGCAACTCGCCCACAGCGATCCCAAGGGGCCGGTCTACCTCGTCGGCGCCCGTGAAGTGATGGAAGCCGAGACCAAGAGCGTTGCGATTGACGTCGCTGAATGGCCGCCGATCGCGCCGACGCCGCTCCCCGAAGCGGCGGCCGCGAGCCTGGCCGACGCCATGCAAAAGGCCGTGAGGCCGCTCGTCGTCACTTCTTACGTTGGCCGCAATCCCGCCGCTGTGACCGAGCTCGTTCGTTTCTGCAGGCGTCTTGGCGTCGGCGTGCTGGAGTCCGTGCCGAGTTACGTCAACTATCCGCACAAAGATCCCATGTACCAGGGCAATCATTGGAACCATCCGTTCCAGAACCGCGCGCTGGCCGAAGCCGATTTCATTCTGGTCGTCGATAGCGACGTGCCGTGGATTCCCACGGTCAGCAAGCCGAGTGATGGCGCCTCAGTCGCCATCATCGACGTCGACCCGCTCAAGCAATCGACGCCGCTCTGGTCCATCAAGGCGCGGCAATCCTATCGGGCCGATGCGGCGACCGCCTTCGCGCAATTGAACGCCCGCCTGGATCGCATCGAGATCGACGAAGACGCCGCCGAGCGCCGCCGCCGTCACTATGCCGTGCGCCATCGAGAGCGGAAGGCCGAGCTCGACCGCCGCGAGGCGCCAAGCGGCGATGTGATCACGCCGGAATATCTGACCGCCTGCGTGCGCCGTGAAGTCGGCCCCGAGGCGGTCGTGCTCAACGAAGGCATCACCAATTATCCGGCGATCTGCGATCACATGGCGCGCGAGCTTGCGGGCACGATGTTCGCAAGCGGCGGCGGCTCGCTCGGCTGGACCGGCGGCGCGGCGATCGGCATGAAACTGGCCGCGCCGGGCAAGACCTTCGTCGCCCTCACCGGCGACGGCTCCTACATGTTTTCCGCCCCGTCCGCCGTGCACTGGATGGCGCGGCGCTACCGCACGCCGTTTCTGCAAATCATTTATAACAATCGCGGCTGGAACGCGCCCCGGTTCTCCGCGCTCGCCGTTCATCCGGACGGCTTCGCCAGCCGCGCCAAGGATCTGGATTTGAGCTTCGATCCGCCGCCGGACTATTCCGGCATCGCTGCTGCGGCAGGGGGCGCCTATGCGCGGGTGGTCAAGCGTCCGCAAGACGTGGAGGCCGCGGTCGCCGAGGGTCTGCGGGTGGTGGTTGAGGAGCAGCGGTGTGCAGTGCTCGACATGTGGCTGTCGCATATCTGACTGGCCGGCCCGAGCCTCGTGGCGACGATCCTGGCCTTCATCGCGGCCTCCTGTTAAAGTTCCGGGGTTAAAACCCCTCGGAGTCGCCGACGTCGTTTCGTGCGCGCTCGATCGAGGGCCCGCACATCGGAGAGAGCATGATGCGCGCGCCTTTTCTTTTCTGTGTCGCCCTGCTGGCGATGGGGCCTTCGGGTCACGCTCAGGATCAATTAAAGGGCGTATACAACCCGCCCGGCTGGGCGCCTTCGGCCGCAAAGTCTGGCAAGCCGGCTGCGTCCGCTCTGGATTCTGGGGCAATCGGAAACGGTCCGCGCATCACGATCGTCGGCGGGGCGGCTGAGGGCAATACGCTCCCGAGCAACGTCAGCCCTGCCCCGATGTCCGATCGGCCGGGCTATGGGACGGCGATTGTCAACGGCCATCGCTCCATTATCGATCTGAGCAACAATCGCATCGTCCAGGTCATGGACTAGCGCTAGCGCGCCGGCCGGACGCAAAAGCTTACGGCGAAAATCCGGCCATCATTAATTTTCTGTCAACTTCGCTGGGCGATGTTGACTGTCCGTAAGCGCCGCTGCGCCGGCGCAGGAACACAATTGAGCTTGGCCGCCTCGAAGGATGTCGCAATGAGGACCATCTCCCGCCGAGAGCTTCTGACCACCGCCGCCACGGGCGCCGTCGCCGCGACCGGCGCCGTCGCTTTCGCGACGCCGGCGAGAGCCGAGGCGCTGGAGCAGTTTTCTCCCGATGAGGTCGTCAACGACGGCCAGCGGTTTTTTGGCACTGTGTCGCGCGGATTGGCCGACGGGGTTCAGGAAGCGGGCCGCCGCTGGGGCCTTCCCAACGCCTATATCCTTGGTCAAGAGGCCTCCGGAGCATTTGTGGGCGGCCTCAGATTCGGCGAAGGCAAAATGTATACGCGCAACGCCGGCAACCAGCCGATCTATTGGCAGGGACCCTCGATTGGCTTTGACGCCGGCGCTGACGGCGATCGGACGATGATGCTGGTCTACAATCTGCCGGAGACCGGAGCGATTTTTGATCGCTTCGGGGGATTGGACGGATCGGCCTATTTTATCGGAGGCTTGGGCTTCACCGCGGTCGGCGCCAAGGGCGTCGTCGTGGTTCCCATCCGCACCGGACTGGGCTGGCGTCTCGGGATCAATCTCAACTATCTCAAGTTCACCCAGCGGGCGACCTGGAATCCATTCTGACGGGGCGCGCGCGGTCTCCGGGGTGGAATTCGACCGGGTGCGGCCTCCTCTTCTGCGCTAGAAGATGCGCTTAGCTCGCAGGAGTTATGCGCCATGATCATCGATTGCCACGGGCATTACACGACCGCTCCCAAGGCGCTGGAGGCGTGGCGCAACCGGCAGATCGCCGGCATCACAGACCCTTCCCAAGCCCCCAAGGTCGCGGACCTCAAGATCAGCGACGACGAGCTTCGCGAATCGATCGAGACCAACCAGCTGCGCCTGATGAAGGAGCGCGGCTGCGACCTCACGGTCTTCAGCCCCCGCGCCAGCTTCATGGCCCATCACATCGGCGATTTCGCCGTGAGCTCGACCTGGGCCTCGATCTGCAACGCGCTCTGCTTCCGCGTCTCCCAATTGTTTCCCGACCATTTCATCGGCGCGGCGATGCTGCCGCAAAGCCCTGGCGTCGATCCGAAGACCTGCATTCCCGAGCTCGAAAAATGCGTCAGGGACTACGGCTTCGTCGGCATCAACCTCAACCCCGATCCATCCGGGGGCCACTGGACGAGTCCGCCGCTCACCGACCGCTGGTGGTATCCGATCTACGAGAAGATGGTCGAGTGGGACATTCCGGCGATGGTGCATGTCTCGACGAGCTGCAATCCCTCATTCCACACCACCGGCGCCCATTACATTAACGCCGACACGACCGCGGTGATGCAGTTCATTCAAGGAGCGCTGTTCAAGGATTTCCCGACCCTGCGCTTCGTCGTCCCGCACGGCGGCGGCGCCGCGCCCTATCATTGGGGCCGTTATCGCGGCCTTGCCCAGGAACTGAAGAAGCCGCTCCTCACCGAGCAACTCCTCAACAACGTCTTCTTCGACACCTGCGTCTATCATCAGCCGGGCGTCGATCTCCTGACCAAGGTGATTCCGGTCGACAACATCCTGTTCGCGAGCGAAATGATCGGAGCGGTGCGGGGCATCGACCCCGAGACCGGCCATTATTATGACGACACCAAGCGCTATATCGAGGCGACCCAGAACCTCAGCCCCGAGGACCGCCACAAGGTGTACGAAGGCAATGCGCGGCGGGTCTATCCGCGTCTCGACAAGGCGTTGAAGGCCCAAGGCCGATAGCGCCGCCAAGGCACAACCATCGCGCGAATTCCTTGCAAGCAAATGCAAATAAAAGGCGCCTAAACCCTAGTAAAAGTGCTGGCGTTTACAAGCGTTTATTTTTCCGAATCGAGCCTTTTCAGTGGGTTACGTGCGACTCCGGAGGATACCGTGCCCCATGTGATCGTGAAAATGTATTCTGGCTGCACCGAGGCGCAGAAGCAGGCGCTCGCCGCGGAGATCACCAAAGCAGTCAAAAAAACGCTGGGTAGCAGCGACGGCGACGTGTCCATCAGCATCGAGGATGTCGCGCCGAATGACTGGACTGAGAAAGTCTATCGGCCGGACATCGCTGGAAAACCCCGACAGCTCTACAAGAAGCCCGGGTACGATCCGCCCAAATGAATCTTACGCGACGCCGGGTGTCGCGCCCGATCGAAGGCGCGCCCGCCCGAGGCTGGCCGTGCCGATCACCTTTGAAGACAAGGTAGCGCGCGTGACAGGCGCCGCGATGGGGAGAGGGTTCGCGACCGCGAAAGCCTTTGCCAAGGCGGCGCGGCGGTAGTCCCGTTGGACCGGTTTCGGACCCGTTGCTGTCCCTGACCGCAGACCCCGCCATCGCCTGCGACCACTTCCTTCAGGCCTGGCAATTAGAGGGATTGTTCGGCGTACAGGCGCTCGACGTCATGCACCCACGGGCCGACGTTCCAGCGACCGTAGGCCCCCATCCCTGCTTCGGGCTCCTCGCCCCAGTAGACAGGGACGTGGACGACCGACAAACCCTCATGCGCGTAGGCCTCATTGAGAGCGCGTTCGAGTTCGGAAGCGCTACAGCCGCCGAAGACGCCCTTCACCCCGCGAACGGAATTCGCCAGGGCGACATAGTCGACCTCGACATGATCGTTCGTGCCGAAGTCATGGCCATATTGCGCCTGCTGAAGCGAAGAGATCGCACCCATGCGTCTGTTGTCGAAGACGACGACCATGCCGCGAACGCGATGAGCGATCGCATCGACCAGGATTTGCGGGTTCATCATGAACGAGCCGTCGCCGGAGAACGCGATCGTGTAGCGCGGCGTGTCTGCGGCCGCGGCCGCCAATAACGAATTGGCGGCGAAGCCCATGTAGGAAGCGCCGGACTCTGTCACCGTCTGAAATGGCGTCGCATCCGCGTTGAGCTGAAAGCCATTGGCCTGAACGTCGCCGGCGTCGAACACCTTGAGCGCGTTCACCCGATAGGCAAACGCCTGGACAATCGCCACGGCCGACGGCTGGGTCATCACTTCGCGCCCCCACGCCGGGTCGAGCATCGGCGCCGCACGGGCGCGCTGGTCGCGCAGCGCCCTCCACTCGTCCTTCTTCTCGGCGCAGGCCGAACGCCAGGTCGACGCGGCCAACGCCACTGGCTCAAGACGTTCGGCGTTGCCCAGCGCCTCGAGCAGCCGGTCGATCACTGCGCCCAGATCGCCGACAAGCGGGATCGTGCGGTTATAGTGTGTCGCATCGGCCAGATCGGCGTTGATATTGATGACATGGCGGACCTTGGGATAACCCGTGCCCGAGCAATCGGACTGGCAGACCGCGCGCGATCCGGCGACGATCAAGAGTTCCGCCTCCTCCATGGCGAAATTGCCTGAGATCGACCCCTTGCTGCCCCCGACATGCATATTGAGGGGATGATCGTCGGGCAGGACGCCGGTCGAGTTCGGCGAAAGCACGACCGCAGCCCCAGCGCGCTCGGCGAGCTGGCGAACCGAGTCTGCCGAATGGCGGGAGCCGCCGCCCGCCTTGATGACTATGCGCGCCGCTGCCCGAATGATGTTGGCGGCCTCCCGGAACGCGCCCTGGTCGATAGGAGCGACCGGCGAAACCGCGAGACGCCCCGGCAATGCCTCAAGGTTGAGGTTCCTGATGATCCTGGGTTGAATGTTGATCGGCAGGCACAGGTAGAACGGGCTGGCGAAATAGGGCTTGTGCACGGTTTGGGTTCCGCGCCGGAGCGCGTCGCGCAAGGCCTCTGGCGTATGCAGGACGTAGGATCGGCCCAAGATGTCGGTCAGGCGGCCGAACTCGCCCTGCCGCGCGCCGACCACCTGCTGCATGTTGGTCCCTTCGCCGTGGGTCGTCTCGTCGCCATAGAGGTGGTAGACGCCAATGCCGTTGGAGGCGGCGGCGAGGGAGCCCGCGTAAGCCTGA
>DATDHT010000080.1:0-24634 GCA_036521435.1 Roseiarcus sp. | reverse complement strand
GACGCGGCGCAGGATATCGGCGCGATAGCCCTTGGCGAACACCTGTGCGATCATCGTCAAGAGCCATAAAGTGCCCAGCGTAACGTGGACGCCATGGCAACCGACGAGCGTGAAAAAGGCGGATAGGAACGCGCTGCGAGTTGGTCCCGCGCCTTGAGCGATCATGCCGACGAATTCATGGATCTCGATCGCCAGAAAGGCCAACCCCAGCACGCAGGTCGCGGCCATGCCGCCGTAATACATGAGACCGTTGTGCGCCCGCGCGCCGATCGCGGCCAAGCCGCAAGTAAAACTTGAAAGCAGGAGGCAGGCAGTCTCGATCGCGACATTGTGCAGGTCGAAAAGATCCTTGCCGCTCGGCCCTCCCGCGGTTTCGCCGGAGAGCACGGCGTAGGTGGCGAAGAACGCCGAGAACATGATGATGTCGCTGAGCAGAAAGATCCAGAAGCCATAGCCGACAATGATGCGTTTCGATGTCGGGTGGTTGTGATCTAAAAAGATTGCTGCAGGGCCCCGCGCCTCCTCGCGCCGGCCCTCGCCATAGTCCGCGCCTGCCTGAAAGGCCGTCATGAGAGGGCTTCCACGGCGGCGAGCGTTTCCCCGCGCGCGCGGCGGTTGGCGCGATCGATGCGCGCGACCTCCTCGGCCGGACTCTCATATTCAGTGCGATCGCGCCAAGCGAAGACCACAAATGTCGCGAAAGCGCCGACGATCGCGACAATGACCAGCCACCAGATCTGCCAGATCATGCCGAAGCCGCCGAAAGTGGCGAAGAATGCACAGACGAAGCCGGTCGCGCTGTTTCTCGGCATCTCGATGGGCTTGTAGATCGGCTCAACCATCGGACTTGCCCCACGCTCCGCAAGGCGCGCCCTGCGCCAGTAGTCGTCTCGATCCTCGACGACGGGCAGGACGGCGAAATTGAACGCCGGCGGCGGCGACGCCGTCGACCATTCGAGCGAGCGGCCCATCCAGGGGTCGCCGGTCAGGTCGCGAAGCTCTTCACGATGGCGGATGCTCACGACGAGTTGGGTGACCTGACACAGGATGCCGGCCAGAATGACCGCAGCGCCGAAGGCGGCGACCAGGAGCCATGGGTGCCATTCGGGCACGTCATAGTGCTGTAACCGGCGGGTCATGCCCATGAGGCCCGTGACATAGAGCGGCACGAAAGCCAGGTAGAAGCCGAAAAACCAGCACCAGAACGCGGCCTTGCCCCACCCCTCATGCAAACGGAAGCCGAACGCCTTCGGGAACCAGAAGCTGTATCCGGCGAAGGCGCCGAACGCCACGCCGCCGATGATCACGTTGTGAAAATGCGCGATCAGGAACACGCTGTTGTGCAACATGAAGTCCGCAGGCGGAACCGCCAACAAGACGCCGGTCAGGCCGCCAATGACGAAGGTCACCATGAAACCGATCGCCCAGAGCATCGGCGTCGCATAGACGATCCGTCCGCCATACATGGTGAAGAGCCAATTGAACACCTTCACGCCCGTCGGCACCGCGATGATCATCGACACGATGCCGAAGACAGCGTTGACGTTGGGGCCGGCGCCCATGGTGAAGAAATGATGCAGCCACACCATGAACGCCAGGACGCAAATCGCAAGGGTGGCCAGGACCATCGAGCGGTAGCCGAAGATGGGCTTGCGCGAGAAGGTCGACACCACCTCGGAGTAAATGCCGAACGCCGGCAGGACGAGAATGTAAACCTCCGGGTGGCCCCAGATCCAGATGAGGTTCATGAACATCATCATGTTGCCGCCGCCTTCATTGGTGAAGAAGTGGAAGCCGAGGTATCGGTCGAGCGTCAGCATCGCCAGCGTAGCGGTCAGGACCGGGAATGCGGCCACAATGAGAAGATTGGTCGCGAGCGCCGTCCAGGTGAAGATCGGCATGCGCATGTAGGTCATGCCGGGGGCGTGAATCTTCAAAATGGTGGTGACGAAATTGACGCCGGTCATCAGCGTGCCCACGCCGGAAATCTGGATCGCCCATAAGTAATAATCGACGCCGACGCCGGGCGAATAAGTCAGTTCGGAGAGCGGTGGAAACGGCAGCCAGCCGGTGCGGGCGAACTCGCCTATGACCAGCGACAAGTTGACCAGGAGCGCGCCGGTCGCGGTCAGCCAGAAGCTGACCGAATTCAAGGTCGGAAAGGCGACGTCGCGCACGCCGAGCTGCAGCGGCACGGCAAAGTTCATGAGGCCGATCATGAACGGCATCGCCATGAAAAAGATCATGATCGTGCCGTGGGCGGAGAAGATCTGGTTATAGTGCTCCGGCGGCAGGTAGCCCTGGGACTGGAACGCAATCGCCTGCTGCGATCGCATCATGCCCGCATCGATAAAGCCACGCAGCAGCATCACTGCAGCGAGGCTGACGTACATCACGCCGATCCGCTTGTGATCGACGCTGGTGATCCATTCGCGCCACAGATATGGGATCCAGCCCTTGATGGTGATGAAGGCGAGGACGCAAAGGACGACCAAAATAACAAAGGCGCCCGCGAACAAGGGAATCGGCTGGTCGAACGGAATCGCGCCCCAGGTCAGCTTGCCGAGCATTTTTATTTCCTCATCCGCGCCGCGGCGCCAGGATTGGTCTCAGCGATCGGGCCGGGACCCGGCGGCAACGTCTGATCCCGGATCTTGTCAAACAATCCGTCTGCAACCGCCTTGAAAGTGAACGGCTTCGGCTCGACGCTTTGCTTCGACAACTCGATATACCGCTCCGGCGTGAGTTCATCTCCCGTGGCGCGGGTCTGACCAACCCAGTCGGAAAATTCCGCCGCCGTTTTCGCCACGACTTCGAAATGCATGTCAGCGAATCCGTCGCCGCTCAGCTGAGTGGCGAGGCCGCGAAATGTGCCCGGATCATCGGCCATGAGGTGGAGCTGCGTCCCCATGCGGTTCATGGTGTAGATCATGCTGCCGAGCTGAGGGACGAAGAACGCGGTCATCACGCTGCCCGACGTCAGTGTGAAGTGGATCGGCGCGCCCGCGGGAATGACCAGGCGATTGACGCTCGCCACATGCTGATCCGGATAGATGAACAGCCACTTCCAGTCGAGCGACACCACCTGAATGTTGAGCGGCTGTTGGTTCGACTCGAGCGGTCTCGCCGGATCGAGGTCATGCGAACCGACCCAGGCGACGCCCCCCAAAAGCATGATGGTCAGGAGAGGAATCGCCCATACGATCAACTCGAGCGAACCGGAATATTCGAAGTCGGGCAGATATCGCGCCCTGGTGTTGGAAGACCGGTACCACCAGGCGGCCGCGAGGATGGCGACGATTGTCGGGACCACGATGGCGAGCATGATCGCCACCGAATCGGTCAGGAGCGTCTTGTTGGCCTCGCCGATCGGACCTTTCGGATCGAGCACCGCCCAGTCGCAGCCGCTAAGGAGCAGCGCGGCGCCAAATGGCGCCAGTCTCAAAGCTTTTCGAATCCCACCCCAGAGGACCATAGCGCGCCGCCCGCGTGACTCCTCGCCGAGGTTCAGCCGAGCCGAGCGTCACATCGGCTCGTTCGATATCCCCAAACAACCCCGACTCACCCACCCGCAAATTGCTTCGCTGGAGTAGAAGCAGCATGACATGGGTCAAGGCCCTGGATCAAGTTCAACTCCAGGTGCGTTTGTTTGTCTGCGACACCGTATTGAGAGTTGAGGTGGAGTTCACGCGTTCGTGAACGACGCGACTTTTCCTGGGAGGACGCAATGGCTGACGTACAGGCGCGACCCGCCGGTCCCGATCTGACGCTCGGCGTCTCCGCCGCCGAATTGCCGGACGGCGCCAAGCTCCTCGGTCATGTCGGAGAGGAGCCGATTCTGCTTGTACGCCGTGGCGCTGAGGTCTTCGCTGTCGGCGCCTTGTGCACCCACTACGGTGGCCCGCTCGCGGAGGGGCTGATCGTCGATGACACGGTAAGATGCCCCTGGCATCATGCCTGTTTCGACCTTCGCACCGGCGAGGCCGTTCGCGCGCCCGCCTTCAGTCCTGTCGCCACGTGGGACGTCGAGCAGCGCGACGACAAGATCTTCGTGCGTGAGAAAGGCGCGCAGCCGGAAACGAAGTCGCGCGCCAAGACGGACGAACCCAAACGAATCGTGATCGTCGGCGGCGGGGCGGCCGGGTTCGCCGCGGCCGAAATGCTGCGGCGGCAGAAATACGAGGGCGATCTCGTCATGCTGAGCAGCGACGATGCACTGCCCGTCGATCGCCCCAATCTGTCCAAAGACTATCTCGCCGGCAACGCGCCAGAAGAATGGCTGCCCTTGCGCGATCAGAGCTTTTATTCCGACAATGCGATTGCCCTGCGTTTGAACACGACCGTCGCTGCAATCGACGTCCGCGCGCGTGAAGTTAAGCTTGCCAGCGGCGACGCCGTTCCGTTCGACCGTCTGCTTCTCGCCACCGGCGCCGAGCCCATCACCCCTTCCCTGCCCGGCGCCAAGCCGTTTGATGTGCTGACGCTCCGTTCGCTGAAGGACTCCCGGGCGATCATCGAAAGAGCGAAGACAGCGCGGCGGGTCGTCGTGCTCGGCGGGAGTTTCATCGGCCTCGAAGTCGCGGCGTCGTTGCGCGCGCGCGACATCGAGGTCCATGTCGTCGCTCCGGAACAGCGGCCGATGGAGAAAGTTCTCGGGCCCGACTTCAGCCGCCTCGTACAAACGCTCCACGAGCAGCATGGCGTCGTCTTCCACTGGCGTGAAACGGCGAGCAGCATCGATGGCAAGCGGGTGACGCTGAAAGCGGGAAGCTCACTCGAGGCTGATTTCATCGTCGCCGGGCTCGGCGTGCGCCCGCGGCTCAGTCTTGCGGAAGCCGCCGGCCTCAAAATTGACCGCGGACTCGTCGTCGACGCGTTTCTCCAAACGAGCGCGCCGGGAATTTTCGCCGCCGGCGACATCGCGCGCTGGCCGGATCGTCTGACGGGTGACGCCATTCGCGTCGAGCACTGGGTGGTGGCCGAGCGACAGGGACACTCGGCCGCCGTCAACATGCTCGGAGGCCGCGAGCCCTTCGACGCGGTCCCGTACTTCTGGAGCCAGCATTACGACGTTACGATCGCCTATGTCGGCCACGCCGAGAAATGGGACGATCTCGTTGTCGAAGGCGACGTCACCGGCAAGGACGGTCTCGTGCGCATGCGGCGCGCGGGACGAACGCTGGCGGTCGCCTCCGTCTTTCGTGACCTTGCGAGCCTTGAAGCCGAAGTCAGCCTGGAGCGGGAAGCCGTGCGGGGCGGGTCGACTCAGCGAATCGCTCGGGATTGATCTTGAGGAGAGATCGCCGTGCTGGGGCCGGACGGGCCGAAGCCTCGCCGGCTTGCAAGACGCCCTGAGGTATCATGTGTTGACGTCTTGCATCTCGACGGCCGCGATCCCGCGGGGGCTGCACTTCGCGCGCCTGCGGGCGACCAAGGCCGCATAGCCACGCGGGGTTGCAGCCGCGGCCAGAGCAGCGATAGAAACTAGCGGAATTTTGCCTCTGATCCCGCACTCGTCTGCCTCCAGCTGGAGCGATCTACCCTACAAGCGAAGGATAAGCCGTGAACAGCCGATATGATCCGCAACTGCCGGTCTACTTTCTGCACATTCCAAAGACCGCCGGGGTCTCGATCAACGCGATGCTGGCTGGCGCGTTTCGACACGACGAGATCTGTCCGGTAGGACATTGGGACGATATTGCGCGAATCCCGGCAGATCAGATCGTCAAGTACCGCGTCTTCACCGGCCACTATTCTGCCTATCTCAGTCGCTTTCTCGGCAAGAAGCTGAATGTCTTCACGTTCTTTAGAGATCCACTCGAACGAACGCTGTCCCTCTATGGGTACATTCGACAGAGCAAGGCCCACCCAATTAATGAGGCCGCTCGTACTCGAACGTTGCGAGAGTTCATCCTTGACCCCGCAACACGCTCGAGAGTCTTGAATTTTCAGGCCCGCTGCATCGCCGATCTCGGATTCAACCCGAGGGAAATAGCGCAAGGATTCGCTGATCGAGACCCTACGCGCTATGAGTTTCAGGTGCATTTCGATGATCAGAGCGCATCTGTTTCGTCATCGGCAATTCGCGACGCTGCTTTGAGGGCGCTCGACTCGTTCTTCTTCGTGGGGAGGACGGAAAACCTCAATGAAGCATCCCAAACCCTATCTGATTTAATGGGCGTGCGCTTCAATTCGCCGGGGCGACAGAATGTCACGGAGGAGAGAATTTCGCGCGAGGAACTTGACGCGGAAACGCTGGCGGCCATTCATGAGGCAACCACCATCGACCGCGAAATCTATGAAATGGTGAAGTCGAGAGAAGATAGCTTGCGAGTCGTCAGAGCATGAGGGGGATCATCGCGAGCGCATGAAGGCGGCAGCTTGCGGAGGTGACGCTCGAAGTTGGGCGCAGGGCGGCGGCGCTGGCTGATCCAGTCTGACATCCTTCGGTACCGGACAGCGCGGCAGCAAACTTCCCGGGCGACTCGACGCCAACGAGAGCGGCAAGGTTAGGGCGGCGCCGAGGGTGCGAATCCGCGTGCCGACAACAATTAATGAGCATAACCGCGCCGCACGAGGCGCTGATAGGTCATATGGCCATGGATGCGGATTGCCTCTCACTCGCGACGCTCGCCAACGAGATTCGAGCATGTCGCATCTGCCGGGACGCGCCTCGATATGGCGCTCCTTTGCCGCATGAGCCGCGGCCAGTCTTCCAGGTCTCTCCGTCTGCGCGCATTTGCATCGCCGGCCAGGCGCCGGGGGTTCGAGTCCATGCCTCGGGCCGTCCCTACACCGACCCGTCGGGCGTTCGCCTGCGCAGCTGGCTTGGCATCGGCGAGGACATTTTCTACGATCCGCAGGTCGTTGCTGTCGTGGCCATGGGCTTCTGCTTCCCGGGCCTCGACGCCAAGGGCGGCGACCTGCCTCCGCGCCGCGAATGCGCCGAACTGTGGCGCAAGGCAATGTTCGCGGCTCTCCCCAACCTGGAGCTCATTCTGCTTGTCGGACAATACGCCCAGAAATGGCATCTCGGCGCGAAAATTGTCGGCAAAAGTCTGAGCGAAACGGTCGCTCGGTGGCGCGACATCTATCGGTCGAGCGACTATCCGCGTCTCGTGCCCATGCCACATCCCTCCTGGCGGAACAACGCCTGGCTCAAGCGCAATCCCTGGTTTGAAACGGAACTGTTGCCGGTTCTCCGCGCGGACATTGCCCGGATCGCGGCGCCCGCCGCCATGACGTGTCCGTGATTTTGAAGCTATCTGCGACCATCGCCCAGTCTTGGACGCGGTCTTGGATCCGAGCCCCTATATGAGCCTCCATCCCACGAGGCTTTATGGGTTCAACGAGATCAGCGGATGACCGACTATGCCAGCCTGCAAGACTTCGTCGACCGGCATGAGCGCCTTTTCGTCCTCACCGGCGCCGGCTGCAGCACGCGTTCAGGGATTCCGGACTATCGCGACGCCGAGGGCCAATGGAAGCGCGCCCAGCCGGTCACCTATCAGGCCTTCATGGGCGAGGAAAAAACACGGCAGCGCTACTGGGGGCGCAGCCTCGTCGGCTGGCGGCTCGTTCGTCGGGCGCGACCTAACGACGCGCATCGCGCTTTGGCTGAGCTCGAGGCGACGGGGAAAACCGAGCTTCTTTTGACCCAGAACGTGGATCGGCTGCACCAGGCGGCTGGCAGCGAACGGGTGATCGACCTGCACGGACGGATCGATCGTGTCCGCTGCATGGAGTGCCAGCAGAGATCGCCGCGCATCGAACTGCAGGACGAACTTGGCCGGCTCAATGCCGCCTGGCTCGACCTTGATGCAGCGGAAGCGCCGGATGGCGACGCGGACCTCGAAGGAGCGGACTTTTCGTCCTTCGTCATTCCGCCGTGCCGCCGATGCGGCGGGGTGCTCAAGCCCGACGTCGTGTTCTTCGGGGAGAACGTTCCTCGCGACCGGGTCGACGCAGCCTTCCGCCATTTGGACAAGGCCGACGCGATGCTGATCGTCGGCTCCTCGCTCATGGTCTATTCGGGCTTCCGCTTCGCCGAACGGGCCGCGAGCCTCGGCAAACCTTTGGCCGCGGTCAACCTTGGCCGAACGCGAGCGGACGCGCTCCTTGCCTTTAAAGCAGAGGCGCGGTGCGAGTCCGCGCTCTCTTTCCTGTTGTGTCCAGAAGCGACGTCAGGCTCGATCCAGCCCGCTCGTTTAAAACGCTATTCATCCAGCGCGTTTGGTAGCCCAGCTGAGCCGGAGGGTTGTCGCGAGCAGCACGGCGCGGACGAATAAGGAATCATACCCATGCGCTTCACTTCCATGCGCTTCCCCTGGGCGGCGATTTCCCTCATCTGCTCCGTCGGCGCCGTCGCCGCCCAGCGGGTTGTTCCTGTTTCCGACACCGATTTACCATATTCGTATTGTGGCGCTATGACCGATCTGAGGGCCAATTTGACCGGGGAGCCTGAGCCCTCGCCCAGGAGCGACGCCATCCTTCGGCGCCTCGGCGTCCGTTGCGTCGGCCCTGCGGCCGCGCCGAGGGTTCGCCAACGCTATTGAGCGGACGGCGCCAACAGTCGCTCCCGATCGTTCGCAGATAAAAGGCGGCCGCCCGGAAGCGGCCGCGAGTTAGCGCAGGATCGCCGAGGTCACCGGCCAGGTTAGGGACAAACTGACGATCAGTCCGACTGCCGCCAGACTCGCCAACCGCATCTTCTCCCGCGCGCCCTCTGGCATCGCGGCGATCATCAGAACTGCGAAGACGAGGACGAGGAACCCGGCAGGAAGATTAGCGACCGAAGGGTGAAACACGGAGTCGATGAAATCGCCGAGGGCCGAGTCGATTTGATCCAAACCATACATCGATTTGCTCCCTTTAAGAGCGGTCAACAGGTTATCGCACGAATTGCTGGTCTCACAAAGGACGTCTTAAGTTTAACCTTTACTGGTGACCAGTCTATACCTAATTGAATGATGACACGCTTCAATAAAATAGATTAAATTTGAGACCGCCGGCGGAGCGCCTGACCGAATTGCGATTGACAATCGGCGCGCGGACTGGCGCATTGCCAACTCTGCTTCAATGGCCACGCCCGCTCGAGGAGCCAGACCAATGCGCATCGAGCCCGTGTTTCTATTCGATCTCGACGGGACGCTGGTCGACAGCGTCTATCAGCACGTCCTGGCCTGGAAGGAGGCCCTGGACGCGGAGGGCGTCAACCTCTCCGTCTGGCGCATCCATCGCAAGATCGGCATGAGCGGCGGCCTGTTCACCGATCAGCTCAAACGCGAAACCGGCGCGGACCTCAGCGATGACCGGCTCGAGCGCCTGCGCCATCTGCATACGCAAGCCTATCGTCGCATGTCCGCCTCCATTCGCCCGCTGCCGGGCGCTCGGGAATTATTGGCTTGGCTCACGAATACCGGCCTTCCCTGGGCGATCGCCACCAGCGGCCGCATGGAGACGGCGGCGGTCAACCTCGCCGCACTCGGCGTCGATCCCGCTCTAACCCCGGTCGTGACACGCGATCAGGTCAAATACGCCAAGCCTGATCCTGACCTGTTCCTGGCCGCCGCCGCCCGGTTGAACGCGCCCATCGAGAGAGCCGTCGTGGTCGGGGACAGCATCTGGGACATGCTGGCGGCGGCGCGCTGTCGTGCCCTCGGAGTCGGCCTCTTATGCGGCGGTTATGGCGCGAGCGAACTGCAGCAGGCCACTGCCTTCCGCGTCTACGAGGACCCGGCCGACCTGCTCGTCCATATCGATGAGCTTGGCGGGCGCCGGTGAGCGGCGTTCGCGCGTTCAAGACGCCGGGAGGTCACTCAGTTCGCGCATCGTCTTTGTGAACCGCTCGGCAATCTCGTCTTTGAACACGTGTCGGCCGCCGGCGACGACCTTCAGTCCGCCGCTCCAGACGCAATCGACAAGGGGATTGCCGGCCGAGAAAATCCAGGCGTCGAGCACCTGATCGTCGGCCTTGCCGGCTAACGTCGGATGGTCGGCGCGAAAGGTGAGAATATCGGCCGCCGCCCCTGGCGCAAGTTTACCCGAGTTCCGTCTCAAGGCCTGGGCGCCGCCGGACCAGATCGCCTCGAGCATCGTCCGGCCGCACGACGCGCCTGGCGGAGCGCAGACATTCCGTTCCCGCTCCCGCAATCTCTGGGCATATTCGAGCTGGCGCAATTCCGCGGCGACGCCGATTGAGACGTTGGAGTCGGTGCCGATTCCGTAGCGTCCGCCGGCACGGATGTAGTCCGTTGCATTGAAGACGCCATCGCCCAGGTTGGCTTCCGTGATTGGACAAAGTCCGGCGACCGCGCCCGAGCGGGCGAGATCGCGCGTCTCATCCTCGTCGATGTGAGTCGCGTGGACGAGGCACCACCTTGCGTCGACGCAGGCATGGTCGAGCAGCCAGCGCACCGGACGAGCTCCCAACGATGCGACACAATCTTCCACTTCCTTGACTTGTTCGGCCGCGTGAATGTGAATGGGATCGCCACCGGCGATGGACATAAGCTCGGACAATTCGCTCGGCGTCACGGCGCGAAGGCTATGGGGCGCAATGCCGATCGCCTCTCCCTCATCCACCTTGATCATCTCGCGGCAGTCGTCGACGAGGCGCGCGAATGACGGGAGGTCACAGATGAACCGCCTCTGCTCAGGCCTGGGCGGCGCCCCGCCAAACGTTGAATGGGCATAGAACACCGGAAGCAGCGTCATTCCGATTCCGACGCGGCGCGCCGCGGAGAGAATACGGCCGGCCATTTCCGCAGGCTGTTCGTAAGGTGATCCATCGGGCGCATGATGGAGGTAGTGGAACTCGGCCACGGCCGCGAAGCCCGCCTCCAGCATCTCGACATAGAGCTGCGCCGCGACCGTTTCGACGTCATCCGGCGACACCATGAGCGCGAAGCGATACATGGTCTCGCGCCAGGTCCAAAAAGTATCGTTCCCGTTGCCCCTGACTTCGGAAAGGCCGGCCATGGCCCGCTGGAAGGCGTGGCTGTGCAGGTTCGCCGCCGCGGGCGTCATGATCGCGTGACGCTCGTCCCCTTCCTGCGCTAACGCTTCCGTTTTCACAGCCGTGATCGCGCCGCCGTCGATCGTCACGCGGACGTCGGACTTCCAACCCTCGGGGGTCAGCGCTCTTGCGGCGTAAAGAACAGGCACTGGTCGTCTCCGCTTGTCTCGATCAGCTGCTGAAACCGCACCCTTGCCTTTCAGACAATTCGGTCTAAGCATGAAATGGTCTGCGGCGGGAAGCCGTTGAGCGCCATGGTTCAAACAAACGCTCCCAACCCTCTCGACACGGTTTGGCTCAACGCCCGTCTTGCTACGCTCGCGCCGGCGCAGCCGGGACTTGGAATCATCGAGTCTGGAGCCATCGCCGCGCGTGAAGGACGCATCGCTTTCGTTGGCCCCCAGGCTGAGCTTCCCACGGCATGGCGCAACGGCGCCCGCGTCGTCGATTGCGAGGGCCGCTGGATCACGCCTGCACCAATCGACTGCCATACGCATCTTGTTTACGGGGGCAACCGGGCGCGCGAATTCGAACTGAGGCTCGCGGGTGCGACCTACGAACAGATTGCTCGGGAAGGCGGCGGCATCCTTTCCACCGTCCGCGCGACCCGCGCCGCGAGTGAAGATGACCTCATCCGATCGGCGCTCAAGCGGCTGGACGCTCTGATCGCTGAGGGCGTCGGAACGGTCGAAATCAAATCCGGCTATGGGCTCGACCTTGAGGCCGAGCGCAAAACGCTCCGCGTTGCACGCGGGCTCGCCAAACAACGTGATGTAGCGATCCGCGCAACGTTCCTGGGCGCGCACGCTTTGCCGCCTGAATTTGCCGACAAACGTGACGCCTATGTCTCTTATGTCGCCGAGACCATGCTCCCTGCCCTAGCGAACGAAGGCTTGATCGACGCCGTGGACGGCTTTTGCGAACGGATTGCTTTCACGCGCGACGAGATCGCGCGCGTGTTCGCAGCCGCGAAACGCGCAGGGCTTCCGGTCAAGCTGCATGCTGATCAGTTGTCGAATTCAGGCGGCGCCTCGCTTGCCGCCGAGTTCGGCGCGCTTTCGGCCGATCATCTCGAATATGCGGACGAAGATGGCGTCGCCGCAATGGCGAAGGCCGGCGTCGTCGCGGTGCTGCTGTCCGGCGCCTATTATGTGCTGCGGGAACGCCGAGCGCCTCCGATCGATCTCCTGCGCAAGCATCGCGTGCCGATGGCTATCGCCACCGATTCCAATCCGGGCACGTCGCCGATGACCTCGATCCTGCTCGCCCTCAATATGGCAGCGACGTTGTTCGGGCTCACCGTCAACGAGTGCCTCGCCGGCGCCACCCGCAACGCCGCTCGCGCCCTCGGCCTCACGGACGAGACAGGGACCCTCGAAGCCGGCAAATGGGCCGATCTCGCGATATGGGACATCGAGCGTCCGGCCGAGCTTGTCTATCGGCTCGGCTTCAATCCGCTGCATGCGCGCGTCTGGAGGGGCCGATGACCGTCGTTATCCGCCCCGGCGAGGCGTCGCTCGCCGACTGGCGGGCGATCTGGGGCGGTGACTCGATCACCGTCGACGCCTCAAGTCGTGCGGGCGTGGTTGCGAGCGCCGCGGCGGTCGAGCGGATTCTCGCGCGGGGTGAACCGGTCTACGGAATCAACACCGGCTTCGGCAAATTGGCGGGCGTGCGCATCGCGCCCGAAGATCTTGCGCAGCTTCAGCGCAACATCGTGCTCTCGCATGCCGCGGGCGTCGGTGAGACGGCCTCCGTCGCGACAACGCGTCTCATGATGGCGCTGAAGCTCGGCAGCCTCGCGCAGGGCGCCTCGGGCGTCCAACCGCAGACGCTGGCCCTCATCGAAGCCATGCTTGCGCGCGGCGTCACGCCCGTTGTCCCGTCGCAAGGATCGGTCGGCGCATCCGGCGATCTGGCGCCGCTCGCCCATATGGCGGCGGCGATGATTGGTGTCGGCGAGGCTCGCGTCGGCGATCGCGTCGCGCCTGCCGCCGCCGCGCTCGCCGAAGTTGGCCTTGAGCCCATCACGCCTCGCCCGAAGGAGGGGCTCGCGCTGCTCAACGGCACGCAGTTCTCGACTGCCAATGCGCTCGTCGGCCTGTTCAAGGCCGAGACCCTGTTTGGTTCCGCCTTGGCGACCGGCGCTCTCTCGACTGACGGCGCGCGCGGATCGGATACGCCCTTCGACGCGCGAATCCACGCGCTCAGGCGCCATGCCGGGCAGATCGAAGTCGCCGCCACATTGCGCGCGCTGCTTGACGGGAGCGCCATTCGCGCGTCGCATCTCACCGGCGACGAACGGATCCAGGATCCCTATTGCCTGCGCTGCCAACCTCAGGTGATGGGCGCTTGCCTTGATCTTCTCCGCCAAGCCGCCGCCACCATCCTCACGGAGGCCAACGGGGTTTCCGACAATCCGCTCATCTTCGCGGATACTGACGAAGCGTTGTCGGGCGGCAATTTTCACGCCGAGCCGGTCGCCTTCGCCGCCGACATGATCGCGCTCGCCATTTGCGAGATCGGCTCGCTGGCCGAGCGCAGAATCGCGCTTCTGGTCGATCCGGCTTTGTCCGGTCTGCCGGCGTTCCTGACCCCGAAGCCTGGGCTCAATTCCGGGTTCATGATCGCGCAAGTGACCGCGGCGGCGCTGGTCGCCGAGAACAAGACGCGCGCCTATCCGGCCAGCGTCGATTCGATTCCGACCTCCGCAAACCAGGAGGATCACGTTTCGATGGCCGCGCACGGCGCACGGCGGCTGGCGTCGATGGCCGAGAACGCAATGTCGATCATCGGCGTTGAACTCCTCGCCGCCGCGCAGGCGTGCGACTTTCACCACCCCCTCGCATCGAGCGCGCCGCTCGAAGCTCTGCGTTCGCTCCTGCGCCGCGAGGTTCCCCGTCTCGAGGACGACCGCTACTTTCATCCGGACATCGCTACCGCAACCAGACTTGTCAGCAGGTGCGCCGTCATCGACGCGGTCAGCGCCGTGGCGCTGCCCTCGGTCGAGAAGCCCGTGCGATGACCGCCAAAGCTCCCGACTGGCTGATCGTCGAGCGCCGCGATGCGCCGCTCATCGTCAGCATTCCCCACGCGGGCACGGATCTGCTCACAGTCGGGCCCGCGTTCGTCAGTCCGTGGCTTGCGCGCAAAGACGCGGATTGGCGGCTCGACGCGCTTTACGATTTCGTCGCGTCCCTCGGCGCGACATTGCTGCGGACGCGGCTCTCGCGCTCGATCATCGACGTCAATCGCGATCCAAGCGGCGCCTCGCTCTATCCCGGCCAGGCGACGACGGAACTCGTCCCGACGACGACCTTCGATGGCGAGCCACTCTATCGGCCGGGCCACGTGCCCGATGGGGCCGAGATTGCAGAGCGGCGGCGACTTTACTTCGATCCCTACCATGCGGCGCTTGCCGGCGAGATCGCGCACCTCCGCCAAAAATACAAGCGTGTGGCTTTGTTCGACGCCCACTCCATTCGTTCGCTGATTCCGCGCCTGTTCGACGGCGAACTGCCGGTGTTCAATCTCGGCACGAATTCAGGCGCGAGCTGCAGCCCTGAATTGCGGGACGCTGTCGGCGCCATACTAGCCGCGAGCGGGCAAACGTCCATCGTTGACGGCCGCTTCAAAGGCGGCTGGATCACGCGCGCCTACGGAAACCCTCGCGAAGGCGTCGAGACGTTGCAACTCGAACTCGCCTGCCGCGCCTACATGCGGGAGCCCGAGCGGCCTGCGCCCGAAAACTGGCCAACGCCGATCGACGAAAGGCGCGCGGCGCCGACGCGCTCGACAATCAAACGCGTGCTCGAGGCGATTCTTTCGGAGGTCGGCGGCTGATGAAGACAATCACGCATTGTCATTCCCGACGGGAGCGAAGCGAGCGATCGGGAATCCAGCGCCTAACCCTCAGATGGCCGCAACTCTGGATCCCCGGTCGGACCTTGGGTCCGCCGAGGATGACAAATGTCTGAAGGACTGAACCCATGACCGCGCCAGCCCGCATCGACAATATGCGCGTCGTCCGCAGCCCCCGCGGAACGGAGCTCAGCGCCAAGAGCTGGCTGACCGAAGCGCCGATGCGCATGCTCATGAACAATCTCGATCCCGACGTCGCCGAGCGGCCGGGTGAGCTCGTCGTCTATGGCGGCATCGGCCGGGCGGCGCGCGACTGGCCGGCATTCGACCGCATCGTTGCGACGTTGCGCCGCCTCGAGGCCGATCAGACGCTGCTCGTTCAATCGGGCAAGCCGGTCGGCGTGTTCCGCACCCACGCGGACGCGCCGCGCGTGCTGATCGCCAACTCGAATCTCGTGCCGCACTGGGCGACCTGGGATTGCTTCAACGCGCTCGATCGCAAGGGCCTCATGATGTATGGCCAGATGACCGCGGGCTCGTGGATCTATATCGGCTCGCAGGGCATCGTGCAGGGCACCTACGAGACCTTCGTCGAGATGGGACGCCGGCACTATGGCGGCGACCTTCGAGGCCGATGGATCCTCACCGCCGGCCTAGGCGGGATGGGCGGCGCGCAACCGCTCGCCGCATCGATGGCGGGCGCTTCGCTGCTTGCGATCGAGTGCCGTCCGTCCAGCATCGAGTTCCGGCTGCGCACGGGCTATATCGACGTCCAGGCGAAGAACCTCGACGACGCGCTCGCCATCATCGAAAGGTCGACGAAGGAGCGCAAGGCCGTCTCGGTCGCGCTGCTCGGCAATGCTGGCGAAGTCCTGCCCGAACTTTTACGCCGCGGCGTCAGACCCGACATCGTCACCGACCAGACTTCAGCTCACGATCCCATCAACGGCTATCTGCCCAAGGGCTGGAGCCTGCAGCAATGGGAGGACCGCCGCGCGAGCGATCCCAAGGGCGTCGAGCGCGCCGCGAAAGCGTCGATGGGCGAGCACGTGCGGGCGATGCTCACTTACGCGCACGCGGGCGTGCCGACCGTCGACTACGGCAACAACATTCGGCAGATGGCGCTCGAGGAAGGCGTCAAGGACGCGTTCGACTTTCCCGGCTTCGTGCCTGCCTATATCCGGCCCCTATTCTGCCGCGGAATCGGACCCTTCCGCTGGGCCGCGCTCTCGGGCGATCCGGAGGACATTTTCAGGACCGACGCCAAGGTGAAGGAACTGATGCCGGACAGCCCGAACCTGCACAATTGGCTCGACATGGCGCGAGCGCGGATCAAGTTCCAGGGCCTGCCGGCGCGGATCTGCTGGGTGGGGCTCGGCGACCGGCATCGGCTCGGCCTCGCCTTCAACGCCATGGTGGCGTCGGGTGAACTCAGGGCGCCGATTGTTATCGGCCGCGATCATCTCGATTCCGGCTCGGTCGCGTCTCCCAACCGCGAAACCGAGGCGATGCAGGACGGCTCCGACGCCATCTCCGATTGGCCGCTTCTGAACGCGCTTCTCAATTGCGCCTCGGGCGCGACCTGGGTGTCGATCCATCACGGCGGCGGCGTTGGCATGGGCTTTTCGCAGCATGCGGGCATGGTCGTCGTCGCCGACGGCACGGCGGAAGCGTCGCGGCGCATCGAGCGCGTGCTGTGGAACGATCCGGCGAGTGGGGTCATGCGTCATGCCGACGCGGGCTATAAGACGGCGATCGCCTGCGCGAAGGAGAAAGGGCTCGATCTGCCGAGCCTGGGCGAGGGATAGAGAAGCCGGTTCCTATCGCACCGTCCGGTTGTGCGGCTGTATGGCTCTCGACTTCCTGCTTGGCCCGTTCACTAGCCCTGGCGCCATGTCCTTCCGCATTTCGCGCGATTTCAACGGTTTGCGGCGCCATTTCCTTCCGGGCCGACGACGATCGCTGCCGGTCGCTTCGCAGCTCCAACCGCGCCATCGCCCGGACCGTCAGCGCGAGCGCCGCACCCGCGGCGCTATTCGCATTTCTGTCTAGCCACCCGCCCTAACGATCGCGCGATACGTCTTTATGATCAATTCGTCGACCAGCTTGGGGGGCCGCTCGCGGCGCTGCAGATGTGGTTTGACGGCGGCGATCGGGACCTCCGCCAGGACGAATGTCGCGCGGCGCATGTCGGCGCGACCGGCGCCGCCGAAAGCGCCGCGGGCGAACGTCCGCAAGCAGGCTTCGAAGCGCTCAGCCTGATCGGCCACGCCGCTTCTCAAGGCCTCCGGCCAATCGCCCTGAACGAAATCATGGCGGCTATAGAGCATGAGCAGCCGCGCATCATCCAAATGCCGACGCGCCCAGGCCGGCGTGTGGAGCGCGGCTACGAGGCCGTCGCCCGAGTTGATCGCGGCGACGAAGCCTTGCTGATAAGCGAGCACAGTCTGGAGCCACACTTCGCCAAGCAGCGCGTCACGCGAGGCGAAGCGATAGTAGAACGAACCCTTGGGCGCCTTCAGCCGCTCGGCGACAGAATCGACGGTCACAGCCTGAGGCCCGCGCTCGGCGATGAGCGCGCGGGCGGCGGACAGGAAGCCGGCTTGATCGAAGTGCGCGTGTCCCATGATTGTCGACTATTACGTCTAGACTGGATGGTCAAGATCTGATACGCTCCGAGGTGGCCGGGGCGGCGACAACGGAGGTGCTCCAATGCTGGAAACCAAAGCCAAGCCAGACGCCGTCGACGTGGGCGCCCTACTGGCTGGCGCGGGCAAGACGATGCGAAGCGCACGCTATTGTTGGCTCGCCACGGCAGCCGGCGCCGGCGCCTCGCACATACGGCCCATGGGGCGGGTCTTGAACGACCCCGGCGAGGACGAGTGGAAGATCCGGTTCCTCACGGATAGGCGTTCGCACAAGGCGGCGGATATGCGACGCGCCGGCGAGGTCACGATCCTCTTTCAGCACGACCCCGACCTCGCCTTCGTCTCATTGACCGGCAAGGCCGCTCTGCACGAGAACGCGTCCGATACGCGCGATCGTTGGAAGACCGCCTATGACGTCTACTTCCCCGGCGAAGCAGATCGCGCAAACGCGATTTTTGTCGAGGTCGAGATCGAGCGCATGGAGCTCTGGATCCGCGGCGTCACCCCAGAGCCGTTCGGCTTGCGCGCGACCGTGCTTGAGCGCGACGCTAGCGGTTGGCGTTTGATCGGCGGGTAGAGTGGATCGCGATCCGATTGGCGCTCCTTCCCTTCTCCCTCTGGGAGAAGGTGGCGCGATAGGGCGGGCCGAGGCGAGGGCGCGCTTCGCGCGCGAACCCTCACCCCCAGCCCCTCTCCCGCAGGAGAGGGGAGACGTGCGTCCACTGAGAAGCAGAGGACGCTAGGGCGACTTCACCCCCGCATCGAGCCGCTACTCCGGCTCCGTGCCTGCGACGAGCTCGACCGGCTTTCCGTGTGGCGTGCGCAGGTAGGCGCGCTCCCATTGGCGCTCGCGCTCGTCGAGTTCCGCGGGAGTTACCCTGCCGTTTTCCGCAAGCAGCTGCTCGAGCGCAGCAAGCACCGCGCGGTAGTAAGTTTCACGCTCGTCGGGCTCGGCTTGGAGCGCTTTGATCTCGGCTCCGAGCGTCTCGGCCCAACGCGCGGCTGAGATCGCGCCGCTTTTCATGAGAAGGTCGGCGAGCGCAAGCGTTTGCGCCTGCCACGGCTCGCCAAACACGGGCTCGCCGTCCCTGGCTTTGAAAAAGCCCGAGCCAGGCTCAGGCCGATTCAAGATAGCTCTCCCACAGATCGACGAAGACGCGGTCGGCGCTCCCGTTTGCCTCCGGCCAAAGGTCCGAAGAGGCGAAGCCGACTGTATAAAGATGCTCGCCTCGATGTTCGCCCCGAGCCGCCGCATCGGCGAAAACGTGGCCACCGTGATGGGAATGAACGATGCCCGCCCTGCCCCGCACATATTGAGGCAGGCGCGTATGGCCGGACGCGCCGTCGAGCCGGCAACGCACGGGAGCGCCTGTCGCGAAGCGCGGCGGCGTATTGACGCTAACGGCGAAACTGCGAGGTCGTTTCACGATCGCGCGCGCGGCCTCGGCCGTCTGCGGCGGTAGACCCGGCTTCGCCGCGAAGGCCGGAGCGCCGCGCTTGATCTCATCGAGGGACAGGCAACCCTCGTCGATCAATTGCGCGGCGAGCGTTGTCAGCCATTGATCATAATAGGGCCGCGTCAGATAATCGACCGGATCAGTGAGCTCACGGCAATGGCGGAACCAGTCGATCGTCCAGCTCTGACCCGCCGCCGCCGACTGCTTCATGGCGAAGTCGCGGATCTCCCACTCTGCGTGGATGACCTTCTCGTCCGCCTTGCCAACGATGGGGCCGAAGCCCTCGCGTCCGCCGAGATCGTGAACGCCGTCCATCAGGCCGTCATCCGCGCCGGCGAAAGATCGCGCTCCGTGCCGATCATCGAATTGCGCGTGACGAGATTGGCGAGCGCCGCCTCGTCCCAGTCTTCGACGCCCTTCGGTCGCTCGGGCACGACGAGATAGCGCCGCTCCGAGGTCGAGTCCCAGACACGCACTTGTGTCTTGTCATCGAGCTTGACGCCGAACTCCTCGAGCACGCCGCGGGGATCGCGCACGACGCGGGCGCGGTATTCGTTCGACTTGTACCAGGATGGCGACAAGCCCAGGATCGAGAACGGATAGCAGGAGCAGAGCGTGCAGACGACGAGATTGTGAACGTCCGCCGTGTTTTCGACCGCCTGCAGATGGCCGGTCGCATGGCCGGCAAAGCCAAATTCGTCGATCGCCGCTGTCCCGTCGGCCAGGAGCCGCGCCTTGAAAGCGGGGTCGCGCCAGGCGCGTGCGACGACGGCGGCGCCACGCTTGGGTCCGATCTCGTCGCGATACATCTCGATCCAGGCGTCGACCGCCGCGGGGTCGATGAGATTCTTCTCGGCGAGCAGGCTTTCCAGCGCCTTCGTCCGCAGAGCGGGCTCGGAGGGCAGATGCGAATGCAGTTCGTGGTGGATATGGGAGATTGTCTTTGAATCGAAGCTCGCCATCGCGCGTCTCTCCCGTCCGGAGCCGATAGTCTACCACCGGCTGGCACGCGGTAAAGGCGGCTAGGCCCTCATCCGTCGCTTTGCGCCACCTTCTCCCCGAGGGAGAAGGGAAGGGATGCCCTCTGCATTTGATGAACCTACGCGGCTCCCCTCACGGGGACAGGGGTTTGGGGTTAGGGTTACGAGCTAAGCAGCGCGAGAACTGCGGCCTCCTCGGCCCGCAGACCCGCTGATTTGGACAGGCTGCTCTCCTCCATCACCTTGAGCACAAACGCGCCACTGAGATAAGCGTCCGAAATGGCGGGGTGAATATAGGACTTGCGACAAACAGCCGCCGTGTTTCCCAACGCGGCGGCGACTTTCTTCACCGCCGCGCTCATGACGCGCTTGGCTTGCGTTGCGCTCGTGAACGGCTCGGAGATCGAGAGATGGCGCGCCATCAACATCGTCCCAGCCCAGGTGCGAAAGTCCTTGGCGGTGATGTCGGCGCCAGTGATCTCGCGAAGATAGGCATTGACGTCGCCGGACGAGACCGCGTGCAAGGCCTTCTCCTCGTTGAAATATTGCAGGAGGTCCTGGCCCGGCAGCTCCTGGCAGGCTCGAATGATCCGCGCCACACGCCGGTCGCGCATCGCCAGCGACCATTGCTTGCCGCTCTTGCCGGTGAACTGGAAACGAACCTCGGAGCCTTCAACCGCGACGTGGTCGCTTTTGAGCGTGGTCAGTCCGTAGCTCTGATTGGTCCGCGCATATTCATCGTTGCCGACGCGGATCAGCGTCGTCTCCAAGAGGTGCACGACCGTCGCTAGAACCTTCTCGCGCGGCAGGCCACGCAGGCTCATGTGCTCGGCGACCGTCGCCCGGATCGCCGGCAACGCGGCAGCGAATTCGAACAGGTGCTCATATTTCGATTGCTCGCGCGCCTCGCGATATTCGGCGTGATATTTGTACTGCTTGCGCCCTTTGGCGTCGCGGCCGGTCGCCTGGATGTGACCGTTCGCAGAGGCGCAAATCCAGACGTTGGTCCACGCCGGGGGGGTAACGAGCGAGCGTATGCGCTTCAGCGTTTCGGCGTTCGCGATCCGCCCGCCCTTCGCGTCAAGATAGGTAAACCCTTTGCCCGCGCGCCTGCGCGTGATCGCGGGTCCGGCGTCACACATGTAGCGCAGCCCAGCCGGCGCCGGCATGTCCACATCAACGGAAATACGGATCTCGGCATCGAGCATGGCGCACCCTCGCTTCCCGGAACGCGGGATGTGCACTCTCTGTTCCCGTTGAGATATTCAGGGCCGATGGAACGGCGAGCCGCGAGAAGCCGGCTCCCCGCGCTCCCCCCTCAAACGAAGAGTTGAGCGCGCGCGTCTTCAAAACGCAGCGCGCATGCGATATCGATGCGCTCACGAGGCTCATGCGCAAAGTTTGCCGACGCCATGACGGTCGATTCCCCGGCCGTCAGATGCGTTCGCATGGGCGGCGCGGGGGTACGCGCCAAGCCTCACAATAGGAGTTGTTACGCATGGATTATAATCGTCTCGGCCATTCCGGCCTGCGTGTGCCGGCGCTGAGTTTCGGCACGGGCACGTTCGGCGGCGGCAACGACTTCTTCAAGGCTTGGGGATCGACCGACTCGGCCGGCGCATCCCGTCTCATCGACCTGTGCCTCGATCATGGGCTGAGCCTGTTCGACACCGCCGACGTCTACTCTCGCGGTTTGGCCGAACAGATTCTGGGCGAGGCGATCAAGGGCAAGCGCAACCGCGTGCTCATTTCCACCAAGGCGACCTTCCCGATGGGCGACGGCCCGAATGATTACGGCTCATCGCGGCAACATCTTTTGGAGACGACGGAGGGCTCGCTCAAGCGACTCGGAGTCGAGACGATCGACCTCCTGCAATTACACGGGCAGGATTACAACACCCCGGTCGAGGAGACGCTGTCCACCCTCGATCAGCTCGTGCGCTCAGGCAAGGTCCGCTACATCGGCTGCTCGAATTTCTCCGGCTGGCATCTGATGAAGTCGCTCGCGGCGTCGGACCGGTATGGCTACGCCCGCTATGTTGCGCACCAGGCTTATTATTCGCTGCTCAATCGTGACTACGAATGGGAGCTGATGCAGCTCGGCCGCGATCAGGGCGTCGGCGCACTTGTCTGGAGCCCGCTCGGCTGGGGCAAGCTCACTGGCAAAATCCGGCGCGGACAGCCGGCGCAGCCGGGCACCCGCGCGCATGCCATTCCGGAAACCGGGCCGCGCTACGAGGAGGGGCATCTGTTCGCGATCGTCGACGCGCTCGACGCCGTCGCCAAGGAGACCGGCAAGACGGTCCCGCAGATCGCTCTCAACTGGCTCCTGCGCCGTCCGACCGTCGCCAGCGTCATCATTGGCGCGCGGAACGAAGAGCAGTTGCTCGAGAACATCGGCGCCGTCGGCTGGAAACTGACGCCCGAGCAGGCGGCGAAGCTCGACGCGGCGAGCGACCTCCGCCCGAGCTATCCGGTCTGGCATCAGCGCGACTTTCCGATGCTCAATGAAAAGGCAGCGCAGAGCTGAAGGCGCGGACCCGCGCAGCCTGCGGTCACGCCTCATGCGCGGGAGAGCGCCCCTCTCAAAAAGCGTTGCGGTCGTGATAGGTCTGCAGGAACTGGCGCACTCGCGGCTCCTGGCTCTCGTGGAAGACACGGCGCGGCGTGCCTTCGTCGATGATGCGGCCTTCGTCGATGAAGGCGATGCGGCTGGCGACATGGGCGGCGAAGCCCATCTCATGCGTGACGATCAGCATCGTCATGCCTTCGGCCGCGAGGCTCTTCATCACTTCCAAAACCTCGCCGACCAGCTCCGGATCGAGCGCCGAGGTCGGCTCATCAAACAGCATGAGGCGAGGCTGCATCGCCAGCGCTCGGGCGATGGCGACGCGCTGCTGCTGGCCGCCGGAGAGACGTGACGGATAGGCATCGGCCTTGGCGGCAAGTCCGACCCGGGTCAGCATCGCCATTGCGCGATCCGACGCTTCGCGCGCTTGCAGTTTGCGAACCCGTCGAAGCGGCTCGGCGACATTGCTCAGCGCCGTCATATGCGGCCACAGATTGAAGTGCTGGAACACCATGCCGATCTCGCGCCGCATCTCGCGTAAAGGCCGCGGCGCCATCAGCCGGCGCGTTCCGCTCGCGTCCTCGTAGCCGATCAACCGGCCGTCGATGCGAAGGTCGCCGGAATCGTAAGGCTCCAGAAAATTCACGCACCGCAGCAGCGTGCTCTTGCCTGACCCGCTCGGCCCGATCAGGCACACGACCTCCGATTGACCGACCGACAGGTCGACGCCCCGCAAAACCTGGTGCGCGCCGAAGCTCTTGCTGACTTGGGCAAGCTCGATCATCGGCGCGCTCATGCTCTCGCCTCATGTGCGAGGAATGCTGTCACGCGCATTTCCACTCGTGAGCCCAGGCGCGACACCGCTTCGACCAGAAGCCAGTAGAAGACCGCCATGGCGAAGATCGCGTCGAACGCCGTGAACGTCTCCGCCGCCATGGTCTGCACCTGGTACATGAGCTCAGGCACGGTGATGATCGAAAGCACCACCGTCTCCTTGGTGAGGATGATCAGCATGTTGACGATTGCGGGAACGGCGGCGATGAGCGCACCGGGCAGCATGACCCGCAGCATCGTGTCGAACGGCGTCATGCCGATGCTGGCCGCCGCCTCGATCTGGCCGGCCGGCACAGCAGCGAAGCCGGCGCGAAAGATCTCGGCGAAATAGGCCGACGCATAAAGACCGAGGCCCAGGATTCCCGCGGTCGTCGCGCTTAGCCTCAGCCCGATCGACGGGCCGCCGGCATAAAGGAGGAAGAGCTGCACCAGGAACGGCGTGCCGCGGAAGAGCTCGATGAAGGCCCTGATCACCCAGTTGAGCGGCGCGATCTGCAGCCGAGCGAGAAGCGTGATCGCGAATCCCAAGACGAGGCCGAGCGTGCTGCCCGCAGCCCAGCACAGGATGGTGACGCCGAAACCGCTCAGAAGCGAAGGCGCATAATGCCAGAATAGGCTCAGGCTCATCGCGCCCCCACCACCCCAAGGCGGCGCTCCGCGAGCGCGCCGAGGCCCGCGAGGCAAAGGTTGATCGCGAGATAAAACAGGCCGCCGCCGACATAGGCCTCGAGCGGCCGATAGGTTTGCGTGGCGATGTTCATGCTGACGCGGGTGAGTTCGGCGATGCCGACCACCGAAACGAGCGACGAGGCCTTGATCAGGAGGATGAATTCGTTGATGAGCTGCGGGGTCGAGATTCTCAGCGCCTGCGGCAGGAGAACGCGGCGCCAGATATCGAGGCCTGAGAAGCCGAGCGCGGTCGCCGCCTCCCCCTGCCCGCGCTGCACGGCGTTGAGCGCCCCGCGTAGGATTTCCGCCTGATAGGCCGCCGATGAGAGCGCCAGCGCCCCGACCGCGGCCACGATCGCCGGCACGTCGAGGCCGTATTCGGCGAGAAAATAGTAGACGAACAGGAGTTGCACGAGGAGCGGAACGCCGCGAAACACGCTGATATACGCGCCCCCGAGTCGCCTCGCCCACGGGCGCGGCGAAACGCGCGCGACGCAAACGAGCGCCCCGATCGCGAACCCGAACACGATGCCGGCGAAGGACACGGCGACCGTCGTCGCCGCCGCCCGCGTGAGATACCCGAACGCGTGGAGGATGAC
>DATDHT010000079.1:0-5005 GCA_036521435.1 Roseiarcus sp. | reverse complement strand
GCTCGCCGATACTAGCAAGATGAAAATCGCCTTCTCCAACAATTACGCCGGCAATTCCTGGCGCCAGGCGATGCTGAAGAGCTACGACGCCGTCGCCAAGAAGGCGGTTGCGGACAAGATCGTCGCCGCTGCCGACGTGTTTACGACCGCGGACAAGGAAGTGCCGACCCAGGCCGCGCAGATCCAGAACCTCATCCTGCAAGGCTATAACGCGATCGTCATCAACGCTGCGTCCCCCGACGCGCTGAACGGCGCTGTGAAGCAGGCCTGCGACGCCGGCATCGTGGTCGTCTCGTTCGACGGCATTGTCACCGAGCCCTGCGCCTATCGAGTGGTCGTCGACTACAAGGACATGGGCAAGCAGGAAGTCGAGCATATGGCGAAATTCGAGCCCAAGGGCGGCAACCTGCTCGAAATCCGCGGCCTTGCGGGGACTTCGATCGACGGCCTTATCCACGACGGCATCGTCGAAGGGCTCAAGGACCATCCGGATTTCAAGATCGTAAGCTCGGTGACCGGCGACTGGGACCAGACGACCGCGCAGAAGGCTGTCGCGACGGTGCTGCCTTCGCTGCCCCCGATCGTCGGCGTCGTCGATCAGGGAGGCGACGGCTATGGCGCGGCGCAGGCCTTCGCCGCCGCCGGCAAGCCGCGCCCGACCATCATCGAAGGCAATCGCCAGGACGAATTGCAATGGTGGAAGGAGCAGAAGGAGAAGGACGGCTACAAGACCTGGTCTGCGTCGATCGCGCCCGGCGTGTCGACGCTCGCCTTCTGGGTCGCGCAGCAGGTTCTCGACGGCAACAAGACCATTCCCCACGACCTCCTGGTGCCGTATCTTGCCTTCACTCAGGACGACTTCGAGAAGGAATTGCCGAACATTCCGAAGGGCGGCGTCGCCAGCCACGAATATACGCAGGCCGACGCTATCGCCGCCATCAAGTCAAATATGAAGTAAGCCCGCCATCAGACGAGCGTCCGCGCAGCAAGCAGGCAAGACCATGGGAGACGCGGACGCCTCTCTCGTCGATTTCGCCGGCGTCGAAAAATCCTACGGCGCCGTCCGGGCTCTGGACGGCGCCGATTTTTCACTTTCAGCCGGCGAGTGCGTCGGCGTCGTCGGTCACAACGGCGCGGGCAAGTCGACGATGATGCATGTCCTCAACGGCGGCGTCGCGCCGGATCGCGGTCGGCTCGTCGTCGGCGGGAGGGAGCAGCCGCATTGGACTTCGGCGCGCGCAAGGGCGCTGGGCCTGCGCTGCGTCTTTCAGGAGCTGTCGCTCTGTCCGAACCTGACCGTGGCCGAGAACGCCCGCGTCGTTCATCCGGCGATATGGGGATTTGGCTGGCGGCGCAAAGCAGGGCGGCTCATTCTCGATAAGCTCAACGAGATTTTTCCCGGCCACGGCGTGAGGCCAGGCGATCTGGTTCAGGATCTGACGATCGGCCGAAAGCAGATGGTCGAGATTGCGCGCGCCTTCTCCGTCTCCGATGCGCCGGCGCGGCTTGTCATCCTCGACGAACCGACATCCTCGCTTGACGCGCACACGGCTGGGCAGCTCCTGGCGCATGTGCGCCGCTCGGTCGCGTCCGGCGTGAGTTGCGTGTTGATCTCGCACATCCTGGGCGAGGTGTTGTCCACCTGCGATCGTATTGTCGTCATGCGCGACGGCAAGGTGGTCGTGGCCGACGTTGCGCAAAATTTCGACCGGGCAAAGCTGGTCGGCGCGATGGGCGGCATTGAACCCGACGCCCCGCCGGCTCAGGCCGCAGCCGCGATTGCAGCTCGAGGCGAAACTCCGGTCGCGGTGCGCGTGCGCCCCAGGCGACAGGCGGACGATCGGGAACTGGTCGCCCACGAAGGCGAGATCATCGGCCTTGCGGGTCTTGCGGGCCACGGCCAGACCGACCTCTTGCTGGCGACCTTTTCCGCTGCTTCGCATGCGCGCGTGGGCGCAACGGTCAGCGCGCCGGTCGCGCTGGTCGCCGGAGACCGGCAGTCGGACGGCGTCTTTCCGGGATGGTCGATCGCCCATAACATCGGCGCGCGCTCGCTGAAAAAGTTGCGCTCGGGCCCGCTGCTTTCGCCCCGCCTCGAGGAGGAGCTCGCCAATCGCTGGCGCGAGCGCATCAAGATTCGCACACCCGATGTCCACAACAACATTCTCTCGCTCTCGGGAGGGAATCAACAGAAGGCGTTGTTCGCGCGCGCGCTGGCTTCGGATGCGCGCATCATGCTGATGGACGATCCGATGCGCGGCGTCGACTTCAACACCAAGCTTGAAGTCTATGACCTGATCCGCGCCGAAGCGCAGAGGGGCCGCACCTTCCTCTGGTACACGACCGAGGTCGACGAGCTGAAGAACTGCGACCGCGCCTATGTCTTTCGCGATGGCGCAATTGTCGCCGAACTGGCGCGCGATGAACTCAACGAGGAGCAGGTGATTCACTCTTCGTTCGCGGGCGCCGCGTGACCATGAGCGCAAGCCTGGCTGTCTCCTCGGCGAATGCGAGCGGAGCCGAGTGGCGCCGACGCCTGCGCGCCGCGCTCCCGGCCTTGTCGCTGGCTCTGGTTATCGCCGCGATTGCTTGGCTCAACCCTCGCGCCATCAGCTATTTCGGCTTCACGCTGATGCTGAACCTCGCGATTCCGATCGCGCTCGCCACCATGGCGCAAATGTTCGTCATCGCCGGCAACGACCTCGATCTGTCGATCGGCACGTTTGCCGGCTTCGTCTGCTGCGTGGCGGCGACCTGGCTGCACGACATGCCATGGCTCGGCGCCCTCGCATTGATCGGCTGCATTGCGCTCTATGCCGGGCTCGGCGCCCTCATTTATCTGCGCAATCTGCCTTCGATCGTCGTCACGCTCGGCATGAGCTTCGTCTGGCAGGGCCTTGCCATCCTCCTTTTGCCGAAGCCCGGGGGAAAGGCGCCCGGCTGGCTCTTGTCGATCATGGGCGTCAAACCTCCGTTCATACCTTTCCCGATCGTCGCCGCATTGGTCATCGCTGCGGTCGGCTACTTTGGGCTGATGCGCACCTCCTATGGCGCGATTCTTCGCGCCTCCGGCGGCAATGCGCTGGCGATCGAGCGCGCCGGATGGTCGCTGCTAAGAGCCAAGATGACGTTGTTCGCGCTGGCTGGCGTCTTTGGCGTGCTGTCGGGCATGGCGCTCCTCGGCATCACCACTTCGGCCGACGCCAATATCGGCAATGGCTATACGCTGCTTTCGATTGCAGGCGTGATCCTCGGCGGAGGCGAGTTTGTCGGCGGTGTCGTGTCGCCGATCGGCGCCGTGCTCGGCGCGCTCACCATGGCGATGGCGGCGTCGCCCCTCCTCACCTTCATGCACATCCCGCCGGACTGGCAGGTCGGCGCCAATGGCGCGATCCTCATCATCGTTCTTGCCGCGCGCGTCGCCATCACCCGTAAGGCGTCGGACCGATGACGGCCGCCTTCCAGACGCTTCTCAGGCGGCCATGGATCTGGTCGTTCGTCGGCGCAGGCGTGGTCTGGCTCGCGGCGATCGCCTTCACGAGCGGTTATGGGGCCGGGGGCATGCTGACGGCGGCGCTATCTCTGGCCGTCTTCACGGTCATTGTCGGCGTTGGCCAGATGTTCGTGATCACGCTCGGGCCCGGCAACGTCGACCTCTCCCTGCCCGCCAACATCGGGCTCGCCAGCGCGGTGGCGATGAAGACGATGGGCGGCGACGACCGGCTGGTCCTGGTGGGCCTTGCTGCCGCGGTGGCCTGCGGGCTTGCGGTCGGCCTCGCCAATTATCTCTTGATCTGGGCGTTGCGCATTCCGCCGATCATCGCAACGCTGTCGGCGAGTTTCATCATTCAATCCATCGACATCTCTTACGGGCGCGGGCTCCAGATCAAGCCGCCGCCGGGCTTTGCCGACTTCACCAACATCGTGGTCGCAGGGGTGCCCTTGCTGGCGGTGCTGACGGTTCTGTTCACCATCGGCGCCAGCGTCGCGCTCCACCGCACGATCTGGGGCCGATCGGTGGTCGCGATCGGACAGAACCAGCGGGCGGCGCGACTGGCGGGCCTGAAAGTCGAGCCGGTCCGCTGCGCGACCTACGCCCTCTGCGGCGCGCTCGGGGGGCTCAACGGGGCGCTCCTGGCGGGCTATTTCCGCGGCGCCAATATCGACATCGGCAACGAATATCTGCTGGCCTCGATCGCCGTCGTCGTCATCGGCGGCACGTCGGTGTCGGGGGGCAGGGCGAACCTGCCCGGCGTCTGGGGAGGCGCGCTGTTCCTGGTGCTCCTCTTGACCATGCTCAACACCTTCGGCGTCAGCGCCGGCGTGCGTCTGTTGCTGACGGGCGTGATCATCGTCGCGGTCATCACCGCCGCCGGCGGGGAGAAGGCGACGCGGTAAGGGCGGAGTTCTAACCGACAAACGGAATGAGCGTCGGCACGCGCGCCGCGTACCGGGCGTACGTCTCACCGAATTGGCGGCGCATGAAGGCCTCCTCGACCCGCAGCTTGCGCCAGAAAGCGAGGGCGACGATCACGACGGCGAGCACAGCGCGCCACTCCCCGACCGCCAGCGCCGTTCCGGCAAGCGCAAGGAGAATACCGGTGTAGATCGGATGGCGGACGAAAGAATAGGGACCGTCGACGACAAGCTCGTGGTCGCGCTTGAGCGTGACGTCCGAACTCCAGTTGCCCGCAAGCAGCATCCGCGCCCAGACGGCGAAGGCGATTCCGGCCAATGTCAGCGCCGCGCCGAGCCGCACAAGCGAAAGGCTCAAGGGCGCAAAGCGGTCGTTGAGCGCGGGTATGGGAACATGCGGCGCTGCGAGCAGATAAATGGCGATGAGTAGCGGCAGGTAATGTGAGAGCCGCGAAGAGACGCTTTCCCGCTCCGCGACCGCCTTGCCGCTGCGCGCCATCGCGATCCAGACTGCGATAAAGGCGAGCCACAAGAGGGGAAAGAACCAACGGTAGAACATTGGCGCCCCCAAAGAGGCTTGTAGGGCCTC
>DATDHT010000078.1:0-2041 GCA_036521435.1 Roseiarcus sp. | reverse complement strand
AGCTCCGCCCGACGCGAGGACAGCTTCGCGCAGTTCCGCGGACAACGCATAGACCGCACCGCCTTCGAGGCCGTCACGCGTAATGACCGCTTCGCCGCGAACACTGCGCCCACCGAATGATAACGCGATCCCCTTGAGCGGCTGGCCTTCGAAGCGATCGCGGAAGATATCCGACCACGCAACCTTGAAGCCGCAATTGGCCGGCCTGAGCGGCGCGACCCTTACGCCTTTGGCTTCAACGGTTCTTACCCACCCGCCATCCGATCCCAACCGTGGCCAGCTCGCGCCGCCGAGCGCCAATACGGTCGCGCGGGCTTCAACGACGCTTTCTCCCTCCAGCGTTTGAAACAGCAGCCTTCCCTCGTTGTCCCAGCCGGTCCAGCGGTGGCGTAGTCCGAATTTTACGCCCGACACATCGAGCCGCCGCAGCCAGGCCCGCAGCAACGGCGAGGCTTTCAGAACCTTCGGGAAAATCCGGCCGCTGGAGCCCACGAATGTCGGCTGTCCCAGCGCCTCGCACCACGCCCGCAGATGCTCCGGGGGAAAGGCTTCGACGACACCGGCCAATTTCGGAGTGGCTTCCCGGTAGCGAGGCAAGAACGCATCTAGCGGTTCGCTGTGCGTGAGATTAAGTCCGCCACGTCCCGCCATCAGGAACTTGCGCCCCACCGAGGGCATCGCGTCATAGACGGTGACGTCAGCACCGCCTTGCGCCAGTGTTTCAGCCGCCATCAGCCCCGCCGGACCGGCGCCGATGATAGCAACGTTGGCTCGTGGAACACTCATGTCAGGCAAACGCCCTCCGCGCGAAAGGCCTCATCCCGAGGAGGCCGCGACGCGGCCGTCTCGAAGGATGGGCCTCATGGTTCGAGATGCGCGAATACGCGCTCCTCACCATGAGGGCCTTTTACAACTTCACCCCGGGCCGCGGCCTGGCCGACATATTTATTGGTCTGCTGGAAGGCGTTTTCCAGCGCTTTCGCCGTCGACATGTCGCCGATCTCCGCGAAGCGCGCCGCGATCGCGTCGGGCGTCCAATCGCTCTGCGGAAGATTGATGCCTTCGGTCTCCACGACCTTGATCACAGCGAAGGAGCCGGCGCCCGCGCCCATGATGGTGCGGGTCGGCGCGTCCTCAGCCAGCAGATAAAGCACCGCCGGCGTGATCGCTTCCGGCCTCATCAAGGCCAGCGCCTGCGGCGGCAGCAATTCCTCGGTCATCCGCGTCGCAGCCGTCGGTGAAATCGTGTTGATGCGGATATTGTTCTTGCGGCCCTCCTCCGCCAGCACGTTCATCAGCCCGACCATGCCGGCCTTTGCCGCACCGTAATTGGCCTGACCGAAATTACCGAACAGACCCGACGACGAGGTCGTGACGACGATGCGGCCGTAGTTGCGCTCGCGCATGCCGCTCCAAACCGCCTTGCAGCAATAGAAGGTGCCGGTGAGATGCACGTCGATCACCCTCGCGAAGTCGGCGACCTCCATCTTGGCAAAGGATTTGTCGCGCAGGATACCGGCATTGGCGCACAACAGATCGACGCTACCCCACTCCCTGGTGGCGCGATCGACCATGGCCTGAACCTGTTCGAAATTCGAAACGTCGGCGCCGTCGGCCATCGCCACGCCGCCGGCCTTTTTGATCTCCTCGACCACGGCTTCCGCCGGCGTCAGTGAACCGCCGGTGCCGTCACGCCCGCCGCCGAAATCGTTGACCACGACCTTGGCGCCGCGGCTCGCGAGCCCCAGCGCATGCGCGCGGCCAAGACCATTCCCCGCGCCGGTGACGATGGCGACGCGTCCGTCAAACCTGATTGTCATGGATGAATTCCCGTTTTCTTCGTTCCTTCTACCCTTTGTGGGAGAAGGTGGCTCGCAAGATGCGAGCCGGATGAGGGGTATATCGCGGCGGAGGGAAGACCCCTCACCCGGCTCGTCTCGCTGACGCTCGACTCGCCACCCTCTCCCACAAGGGGAGAGGGTATCAACTAGGCAAAATAAATCAGGCCGATCCAGTCGGCCACCAGAGCCGGCTTTTCCTC
>DATDHT010000077.1:0-7643 GCA_036521435.1 Roseiarcus sp. | reverse complement strand
CAATGGAAGTCAAGGCTGTTTTGTTGCATTGCAGCAAAATTGACGCTTAAGCCTCGAAGCTTCCATTCTATAGCATTAAAAACAGTAAATTATTTCAATCGATAACTCCTGTTTACTCAGCTTTGACTTTATCCTCTTTGACCGCCGCCGCCGCACGCCGATAGCGATTCCAAAGGCTTGCTGAAAATATCCGCGGCTCTTCCGAATCCCGTTAACCGCTGCGTAACCGCTGCGGCATATCGTTGGCGACTGTGTGCGTAACGCAACTGTGATCGCCGGGTAAGCCTCACAATTGCGCGAAGTCGGCGGGGCGTATCATGGCGTTGCGTATCGGTTGCTCTCGAATGGGCCGGCTTGCTCGCGTAGCGACCGCGGCCCTGATTTCGGCCTCGACCCTCTGCCTCGTCAGCGCGCAGGCGCAGGCGCATCATTATTCGCGGCATCGGCACTACGTCCACGCAACGCATCAAGCGCATTATTCTCACTATGCGCGCGCCGGGCATTATGGGCGCGCTGCGCATTACGCCCATCGGACATCCCCGCGTCACGCCACCCTAGCGGCAGGCGCGGTCTCCAGTTCGCCGGCCTTTTCAGCGCTCGTCGTCGACGTCAACACCGGCCGGACGCTTTATTCCGCTGACGAGAATGGACTGCGTCATCCCGCGTCGATCACGAAGGTGATGACGCTCTACCTCCTGTTCGAACAGCTCGACAGCGGCGCAATGACGCTGCGGACGCAAATTCCAATCTCCGAGCACGCCGCGGGCCAAGAGCCCTCCAAACTCGGCCTCGCCCCCGGCGACTCGATCAGCGTCGACGACGCGATCAAGGCCGTCGTGACCCGTTCGGCCAACGACATCGCAGTCGCGATCGCCGAGGCTGTCGGCCAGTCAGAAAGCAATTTTGCCGAGATGATGACGCGCAAAGCCCACGCGCTCGGCATGTCGAACACGGTCTACGTCAACGCCTCCGGGCTCCCTAATGACGAGCAGATTACCACGGCGCATGATCTGACGATCCTCGGACGTTCGCTCGAGGAGCGCTTCCCACGCTATTTCCATTATTTCTCGACCACCCAGTTCAACTTCGACGGCGAGATCATCGGCAGCCACGATCACCTCCTCGGTCGCGTCGACGGCGTCGACGGAATCAAGACCGGCTACACGAGAGGGTCCGGTTTCAATCTCTTGACCTCGGTCCATCGCGATGGACGGTCGCTGCTCGCCGTCGTCATGGGCGGGCGCTCCGCCGCGGGGCGCGACCGGATCATGGCGAATCTGATCGCCGACCACATTGCTGAAGCGTCGACCACGCATACCGCGACCGCAGTCGCCGAAGCTTCGCTGGTCGAGACGACCGCGCCGCGCGTCGAGCCGGCCCTGGTCTCGCCGGCGCGCGCGCGTCAGGCCGTTGTCGCCGAAGCCAGGTTTGAACGCGCCTCCGCGGCGACACGCGCGGCGAACGCGGCCGGAGAAGGCGACGATGGGACTGGAGACGAGGAAATTGCGGCCCCGCAGCCGATGCTGAAGGCGCCGGAGCCCGCTCCGCGCGCGGCGCGGCCGACAGCCGCCGATCTCGGCATGCTAAAAAACCCGGCCAGCGCCAAGCCGTCACCGAAAATCCAGGCTCGGCTGGCGGCGGCGAGCGCGCTGGCCATGCCCCCGCTTGCACGGCCTGAGAACTCAGCCGACGACGATCGGCGTCCCGGACGCGCCTCTCAGCAAGACGAGGCCAGTGACGATCTGGGCCCGCGCGGATGGATGATCCAGATCGGCGCTCCCGACAACCTCGCCAAGGCCAACGCCCTTTTGAGCCGCGCCCGCGAGCGCAACCCTTCGACACTGGCCTCCGCCACACCGGTCACCGAGAAGGTGCGCAAAGGCGACGCCACCCTCTACCGCGCGCGTTTCGCCGGCCTCGATTCGGCTTCGGCCGAAGCCGCGTGCCGGTCGCTCAAGCGCACCGGATTTGCCTGCTTCACCGCCCACGACGACTGACGCGTACGCTTTCGGAGTTGCTTAGCCTTGACGCTGCATCAGAACATCCTTGGCCTGATTGACCCGCGCGGCAAGCGTGGTCGAGCCGCCATGATCTGGATGAAACTTCTTCATCAAAGTCCGGTGCGCCCGGATTATGTCCGCCGCGCTCGAGCCTTCGGCGAGACCCAGGACTTCGAACGCTTCCCAGCGCGACATCGCCCCGTCGCCTCCCCGCTTCTGACGCTGACCCTGGTCTGCCTCACGCCAGCCGGCGAACCGGCGGTCGAGATATGCCTCTAACAGGCTGACGCCGTCCGGATCGTCGCGTGCGAGCTCCTGGCGCAAGGCAATGAGCTCGGGGCGGGACAGGGTTTCGATCGCGCGGCCCCCATAGGCACCGGCCAGGATCGTCCCGGTCATCGCCCCGGTGTCGTGGTCCAGCCTCATTTCCACCATCGCCGATCGGGCGGTCGAGGCCCGTCCCGGGCGTGCGCCCGCACCTACGTTGCGAAAGGCGCTGGAGCCAGCGCCTGTTGTCCGCCAGCCGGCGAAGTTGGCCATCATCCCCGCGACCGTCGCGGCAAGCCCAACCCGGCCGCGCAAGAGCAGGAGCAGCGCGCCGATCATTCCGAGCACGCCGCCGCCATGGCGGACGATCCGCGCTGCCGTGGCGGCGTCCATGCGGCCAAACTGCTTGATCGCTTGCAGCAGAAGAAAGAGCAAGATCAAGCCAATAACGAGATTCATTCTTGTAAGACTTCCAATCGAATGCGGCGTGCCGCCGGAGCATAGGGCTCCGAACCTGGTAGCCGCCAAAGGCGAAACTACGCCAAGTTCACTTTCCGCGCATCTGCGACAACAGGAGCCGCGCGGCGGAATCCGCCTCCGCCTCCCGCACCAATGCCGCGTGGCCACCCGCGGCATAGGCCGCCGCCGCGCGCAGGAGCGCCGCAAGCCGCGCGGAAGCGCCAGCGTCGAAGGCGCTATAGGCCCCGCCGGTCAGGCGGGCGATTTCAGCGAAGGTGCGCTTGGCAGCGAGATCCTGTCCCTCCTGGAACATGAACGCCTTGACGCCGAGCAGGGCGAGCTCTCCCGCGAGAGCGGCAAGCGTGTCGGGGTTTTCCTCCATGGCGTCGCCGATAAAGATCAGCGCTCCGACCTTCGCCCGCTTGGCTTCATCGCGCGCATGGGCGAGCACCCTCTTGATCTGGGTCGATCCGCCACGCACATCGATGCGGCTCATGAGCTGTCCGAGCCCCCGTCCGCCGGAGACGAAGTTCGACGCCCGGCATTCGTTCAAGCCCCGAAAGTAGACGAGCTGCACGTCGAGGCCGCCCAGCGAGCCTGTAGCCTCGAACATCTTCGCCTGCAGCGATTGCGCAAGATCCCAGGTCGGCTGCCGGCTCATGGTCGCGTCGAGGGCAAAGATCAGCCGACCGCGGCCGGACTGCGCCGGCGAGGGAATCGTTTTGGCCGCATCGACGAAGGCTGCGATGTCCTCGCCGCCGCGCCTGGCCAACGCGCCGTCCTTGTCCTTGTCCACAGGGACACCAGAGGTTGTTTGCGGATTAGATTGGATGTGGAGCGCCGCTTGGCAAGCCAGGAACGTCCGAAACAGGCCATCCATGCAAAAACACGATCAATTGCGTCGGCCCTCGCTCATTTCTGAGCAGCGACGAGCGCCATCATAGGCCTGTCCATTTCCTCCGCCAGGGAAGGCTGATCCGCGACTTGTTCAGGGCTTGGGCTCCATTCCTCGACCCGCCGAATGACGAAGCCGGCGTCAATCGACGTGTTCAGCGTCGCGCCCAAGGTCCGATGCTGCTTTCTCACGCCTTTCGCCCAGCCAATCCGTGACCCCCGGGCCTTCGACCGCGTAATGATCGACCGGCCAAGTCCTGCCGCCATCGCCTGTCGTCAGCCATCCGGGATTCATCGACGCCATGTAAATCGGATGCTCGATGCTGAAGACGAAATGACCACGGGAAACGAGCGCGCACAACACCACGCCGACGAGCCGCTGAAAGTCCCCCACATAGTGGAGCGCAAGCGAGCTATAGGCGACATCGAACGCGTCATGCGGCAGTTCAAGGCTTTCCAGATCAGCCCCCAGATAGCGCACGCGCGGGTCGGCGGTTTCCGCTCTCGCCCTCGACAACATGTTTTCGGAGAGATCGACGCCGAGCACGCTGGCCGCGCCCTGTTCAACCGCCCATCGGGCGATCCAGCCAAAGCCGCAGCCGAGATCAAGCAGCCGTTTCCCGCGCACATCGGGCAGCAGAGCGCGCAAAGCCGGCCATTCGGGCCGCCGTCCAATCCGCGCACGGATCGGTCCAGCCGGCTATAGCCTTCAAAGAAATCCTGCGTGTCGTAGATATTTTGCGCCAAGACTTTGCTGCAAGTCGCTAGAGCAGACCGAGCGACGCCAGCTCGCGGCGCATCCCCTCCGGCATTGCGGCGAAGCCCGGCTGGGCCTCGTCGATATCCGGGGGCGCGCTCTTGGCGTCATAATAGCGCCAGCCCTGAAAGGCGCGCATCGGCCGCGGCGCCACCGCGACCACGGGCTCGCCGAGCCAGATCTTGCAGCGGCCAATCCCGTCCGCGTCGACGAACGGCTCGAGGCCGACGATCTCTTGCCTGGCCGAGATCAGGCCCTTGACCACCCAGTAGAGCGAACCGCCACTCAGAATCTGGTCGGCTCGTTTCGGGGCCATCCGGGTGACATGGGCATGCCGGAGCGGCGCGCGGCGGCGCCTGGCGTCCGCCATGCGCTCCGCCATCCATTCGCGTAAGTCCGCGAGCGACTCCGCTCCGACCGCAAGCTTGATGAGATGAAGAGGCATGGCGCCATTATAGCAGACGCGCCGGCGAGCCGAGCCCGCATGCCGGATCTATCCACCGCTCTTGATCGGTGCGAACGTCAAAGCGGTGTTTGCGTTCGTCTCGCCGCGGAAGTCCGTAAGGATGGAGAGATGGAGCGCGCAGATAGCCCTCACGTCGCTGTAAACGCCGCCTTTATCGCGTCCGTGGTTTGTGGGCCTAACCACCCATCGACGTCGCAATTATGCGATTGCTGGAACGCGGTCACAGCCGCTTTCGTTGCTTGATCGTAGTCGCCCGTGACGTTGAGTTGCGGATTGGCGAACTGGAGCTCCGCAGGCTCCCGTTTGCGCGAAATCCGGCCGATCGGCTTTGAAGCAAAATCGAGGAACATAGGCACCGGGCATCGGCGCCGCTCATCCGTCCACAAACCCCTTTACGGAGGTCGAGATGGCAAGCAAAACTTCGGGCTCGAGCGCCGACCGGCTCACGCATCCGCTTCTCGAGGAACTCGGCGCCATATCGGCTGCCGCCGAGGGGCTCTTCGCCTACAGCGCCAAGATCGTGTGCGGCAAACAGACCGATGCGGGCTGTTGTTGCGCCGCAGGCGTCCGGCCGGGTGTGTATGCGACCGAGGTCAACATTCAGAATCTCAATCTCGTGACCGCGCCGGTGTTGAAGTTCGTCCTGCCCTTGATCAACTCGGGGGCGGTCGTGGCGCGTGAACCGAACGTCGCCGATCCCTTGACCCTTCGTGGCCGCCCGGCCGAGGTCGTCAAGCTTCCCCCGCTGGCGGCGACGATGGACGATTGTTGCCGTATCTCGGAGCTGCTCTTGGGCGCGGCGCTGAGCGGAGAGGCTCCGCTCACCATCGCCATCCTGACCATCGTGAGCCAGTTCGAGCTGTCCGTCTCCGTGGTCTACACGGCGAACCCGCTAAGCGGGGACGGCATCAGCATTGACGTCGAGTATATTCCGTCCCGAACCTTGCGCCTTCGTGGCCAAGGCTGACCCCGGCGGGCCGCAGGCGCCGAACCTCGCCTGGCCGCGCCCATGACCACGCTCACTCCGTTGAGCGCAGATTGGCGAGCAGCGTGTCGCGCAGATCGAGTTCACGCTCGATACGCCGGCGGCCTTCGTCCTTCAGCTCGCCGCCGCGATAGAGCTTGTTGACGAGGTCCCTCTCCGCTTCGATCAGCGCGAGCTCGAGTTCGTCGCTGAGCTCGGCGAGCCGCCTGTGATGGTCGTTGCCATCCTTGCGATTCTCGGCGTCCCTGAGCCGGGTGCGCAGATGAGCGCGGATCGGCCCGACCACGGGCTCGGAAAGCCTGCGGCTCTCCGTGAGCGTCTCGAGCCGCTCGATCGCGGCTTCGATCGCGCGTTTGCGAACCTTGAACTCCTCGTCCGATTCGGCCACCCGCTCACGGCGTCCGGCGTCGGCGAGACCCAGCGCGCGGACCACCGCTGGCAGCGTCAAGCCTTCGCCGACCAGGGTGACGAAAATGACGGCGAAGACAAGAATGAGAATGAGATCGCGGTGTGGAAACGGGCTTCCGTCGGCGACGGTGAAGGGAATCGCGAGCGCCGCGGCAAGCGAGACAATGCCGCGGATGCCGGTAAACGCCAGCAGGAACGGCTGCTGCCATGGCGGGTAAGGGTCGCGGCGCCGGAGCGCGGGGAAAAGCCAACGCGGCAGGTAAGTCGCCGGAAACATCCAGATGAAGCGGGTGATGATGACCACGGCGCAGACAACCAGAGCCGCGATGGCGATTTCCGCGAGCGTATAATGGCGAATGGAGGGGAGCAGCGTGCGCGCCTGCAGACCGGTGATGAGGAACACCATGCCCTCGATCAGATAGGTCAGGAAGTCCCAGAACACGGCGCCCGGCAGCCGGGTCGCCGCCGCGATCAGCCGGTGGCCGTTCCAGCTGACATAGAGTCCAGCCGCCAATGTGGCGAGCACGCCGGAGCCGCCGAGCTGCTCGGGCGGCCAATAAGCCAGGAACGGCGTCAGGATCGAGAGCATGATCTCGATGCCGGGATCGCGGACCCAACGGCGCAGGCGAAGCATGAGCCAGCCGACGCCAATTCCCCACACCACTTCGCCCACGACGATAGCCACAAAGCTGCCGCCGGCCTCGACGAGGGAAAACGATCCCGCGCTCACCGCCATGACCGCGAAGCGATAAAGGACGAGCGCCGTCGCGTCATTGGCCAGCCCTTCGCCCTCGAGAACGACGATCAGGCGCCTCGGAAGCTGCATGCGCTGCGCGATCGCCAAGGGCGCCACCGCGTCGGGAGGCGAGACAATGGCGCCCAGGACGAACCCCACCGCCCAGGGAAAGCCCAGCAGCCAGTGAGTCGCCGCCGCGACCGCGACCGTGGTGAACACGACACAGCCGATCGCCAACAGCGCGATCGGGCGGAGGTTGAAGCGGAATTCCTTCCAGCTCATCTTCACCGCATCCCAATAGATTATGGGCGGCAGCACCAGCAGCAAGACAAGGTCGGGCGCGAGTTGCAGGCTCGGCAACCCCGGGATCAGGGCGAGAACAACGCCGGTGACAACAAGCAGAATGGCGGGGGGGATCTGCAATCGCTTCGCGACGAGGCCGACCACGGATATGACGGCCAAAAGCAGGATTAGAATTTGAAATGTTTCAGTCATCGTCGAATGGGCTCCAGCCGCGTCACCGTTCCTCATCCGGAACGACAGTCACCGATGCAAGTGTCAATCGGCATGAGGCGACGACGCCAAGCGCCCGGCCGAGCGGACCACATGGGCTTGCGCGTTCCGGCAGGGCTTGAAAAAATTGCCTGCGGAGCGCAACGTTTAGACCGATT
>DATDHT010000076.1:0-6178 GCA_036521435.1 Roseiarcus sp. | reverse complement strand
CGCTTAAGGCCGAGTTCCGGATCGAGGTCGAGGATCAAGGTCAGATTGGGCCGATTCGGGCCGACCGTCAGGCGCTCGAGCGAGGCGACGAACTCGGGCGGCAGATTTCCCGCCGCACCCTGATAGGCGCGGGTCGAATCGGCGAACCGGTCGGAGACGACCCACGCTCCGCTATCAAGCGCTGGCAGAATCGTCTTGTCGAGGTGGTCGACACGGGCGGCGGAGAACAAGAACGCCTGCCCGGCGGCATTAAAATCGGAGGCAAAGCCCGAGAGAATCGCCTCGCGCAAGGCTTCGGCGCCGCGAGAACCTCCCGGCTCGCGCGTCCGAACCACGGCAAGCCCGAGCGCCGTAAGGCGCACTTCGAGCCGCCTGGCCTGAACCGACTTGCCCACGCCCTCGCCGCCCTCAAGCGTGATGAAACGGCCCCTTGCCGGCGCGGTCATTGGCGCTTCGGGCGCGGGGCCGCTTCCATCCCTGTCCGCTCGCGCCGTACGAAGCCCACCGCTGGTCCTTCTGCAGGCGGCGTCTCGATCCGCGCCGTCGGCTTTTTTCAGCATGGTTGGACGTGGGTTGGCAACGAGCACGAATTGTGACCGTACGAGAAGGGGTCGACGATTGGGGAAGAGTCCGCGTTTGCTTTTCGTTTGAGGAGGCCGGAAGGGAATGGCTCAGGCGACAAAAGTTTGCAGAAAACCGGAAATCAAGCTACGCTTGCTCCATGAATTTTCCTGCCCTTCGAATGGCTAAGACCGCAGGCGACAGTTTCGCCGCAGCAAAGGTCAGGGGAAAAAGGCGGCAGAAAAAATTTTCAGCTCGTCATTCCTCGTAACCCTTTGATAAGTCACGTTTCGGACGAGAGAATCCAAGGAAATCCAAGGAAATCCAACCCCCATAATCGGGGTATTCGGCAACGAAACGGCGACAGTCAAAGACAATCCAAACGGATCAAAGCGGACCGTGGCCCAGAAAGAATAAAACACACTCAATTCAAGTGCAAGCGCCTTAATAATCAGCCCGGGCGGACTTTGCAGACTTCAGGTGATCAAACGCGCCAGTCGCCGGCTTCTTGGGCGGCAAGCGAACGGACCCCGAATAGGTGAGCGCCCTCTCGGCGCTGGCGTGTAGTTCGGGCCGGGGCGGCGGCACAACAGCATGCGCGGACGAGACCCGCACCGGCGAACCTGACGAGTGCGAAGCGGCAATCGCCACGACGTTTGAGCGTCGGCTCAGGCTCAGATCAAACGGCCGCGGCGGGGGCAGCGGAACGGCGCCCCTCGTAAGGTGAGCGGAACGGATTGGCTCGGGCGGCGTCGGGTCTGTGTTGCCAGGCTCAGTGGGCGCGCCAAAGTCCACAGGCGCGGCCGCGACCCGCACCGGCTCGGGGGGCGCGGGGGCAGGCTCAGGCGCGCTTGCAACCTGGACCGGAGCGGGTTCCGGCGCTGGCGCAGGCGCGGAAGCGGGTTGAGCCTCAGGTTGCGGTTGGGGCTGGGCCTGTTGCCCGCCGCGGCCGCCGCCGGAAAAGAACGACCAGATCGTGTCGGTCTGCTCCGCAGCGGCGCTGGCCATCATGACCGGCGCCGAATAGCCAATCATATTGGCCGGAGATCCGTCCGTGCGAAGGCTGGCCAGCAACTGCGAGTCGTCCGATCCTTCCATCGGCGCGGCTCCGACATAATCGACTTTCACTTTTGCCGTGCCCATGGCCTTCATGTCGAGGACGTCGGCGACACGCGAGGATACGTCCATCACCCGCCCGGCATGATAGGGGCCGCGATCGTTGACGCGCACGATGACCGAATAGCCGTTCTCGAGATTGGTCACGCGAGCATAGCTCGGCAGAGGCATTGTCGGATGGGCGGCTGATAGCGAGGCCATGTCATAGACCTCGCCGTTGGCAGTGCGGCGGCCATGGAACGCCGCGCCATACCAGGAAGCCATGCCGACCGCCGTATAGGAGGGGTTCTCGGCTGGGTAATATCGGCGGCCCGCGACGGTGTAAGGGCGGCCGACCAGATATTGGCCTCCGCCATGAGGCACCCGTTCGCCATCGGCGACAACCTTCCGGCTGGCATGGCCGTATTTGGACTGAGAGAAATGTTCGTGGCCGTGGGAATAGGATACGTGGGGGGCCGGAGGAGGAGCGCAGCCGGCGAGCGCCCAAGCCGCCACGCCGAGGCTCATGGCGCCTCGCCATCTCCGGTTGCCCGCATTCCTGTGCGGTCCAAGGCCCGAAACGCTCATCACGCTTACTCGGGTCGCGCGCCAGCGCAAGGTTCGAGCTTCAAACGCCGAGCTCGCCACAGCAACAGAAAATTTCCAAACCATTAAGCCCGCTGCGCACTATTGATCCCGCTTCGTTTCGAATTCGCTAACGAATTCCGCTCCCGCAAGCCGAACGACTGACCCTTCGCCGTTGCACCCACGAGGGTATCGATTCGCCAGACGGCCTCCCCGCCGTCCGCCGCATTTCGGCCGCGAGAAGTGACGCCCAAACGCGGCAACAAAGTGGCCAGCCCATTGCGGAGGACGCGGGCCCCCTATCCTTGCGAAGAACTGGCGTACGAATCACGGCGCCTAGCCGGAGCGCATTGCGAGCGACGGGGTCCGAATCGCAGCCGGAATGCGATCGCGTTTGGGGAGCGCCCCAACCGACGGGCGCTATCGACTCAAATCAGAGTCGAACGGACACCGGCATGCTCCGGTGATTCGTAATCGACATGTAGTGATGGGTGATTGTCAGAAAAGGCCGGGCGGCCCGATTGCGCAAGCACTCGAACCGCCCAGTTGTATTAGGAAGCGACTTTGCCAGACGAACTTGCTGCAAGCCCTCCCGGCCGGTGCTAGTCGCGTCGCCTCCACGTGCCGCGTCACTCATCGGGTTGAAGGGGGTTCTCAACCCAAAGGCCCAGGTTAAAACCCGTCGCGACGTCACGCTTTAATCACAGCTCGCGTCAAACGTCCAGTAAAATATGGCGTTCCCGGTGTCATTGAAGTTTCATCCACAGGAACATGAACGCGTTCGCGTCGCGTGATTTAGCCAGAACTGCGGCTTTCGACCGGGCTTTCGATCTGTGATCTGTGCGCCCGCCGTCATTCGCCAATAAGATGCAGGGCAATCTGTCGCCGATGCGGCGTACGCCGATGCTCGAACAAATAAATACCTTGCCAGGCTCCCAAGGCGAGTTCCCTCTCGACGATCGGAATCGCCAGATGCACGCCGGTCAGGGCCGTGCGGATATGCGCGGGCATGTCGTCGGGCCCTTCGTCGGCGTGCCGATATCGGGTGGCGTCCTCCGGCGCCAGGCGGTCGAAAAACGTCTCGAGGTCGGCGCGAACGTCCCGCGCCGCGTTCTCCTGGATGAGCAATCCGGCCGAGGTATGCCGGCAAAATAAAGTCAAAAGCCCAGTTTGGGCCGAATGCGGCTTGAGCCAATTGAGGACGTCGCGCGTGATCTCCACGAGCCCGCGACCGCGAGTCGAAATCGAAAGAATATCAACGGTTTGTCGCATTGCGTTACTTGTCGCTGTTGAGTTAGCGAGCGCCTTGGGAACGTTTCGCGGATTTTGGCGTTGTTGGGGCGCCCGCGCGCCAGCGGTCGACCCAAGCAGAGGCCAAAATGCGGCTTATCATCCTTATCATTCTGATCATTCTGGTCGTCGGGGCCCTGCCGTCTTGGCCTTATAGCGCGGGTTGGGGCTATTATCCGGTCGGCGGACTCGGGACAATCCTGATCATCGTCCTCATTCTCGCCTTGCTTGGATATGTCTAGCGGCCGAGGACCGCCGTACTCAAGGCCGACCGATAAAAAATGACCCCGTTGCGATCGCGGCGGGGTCATTTTTTTGGCTGATGCTGTGTAGTCTCGAAGCAACAAGCTCCGCCGCTACCTGCGCCAGATCACGCCAGCCAGGAAACCGAGCCCGAGAGCGAGAGCCAGCGCTGATAGGGGGCGCTCTTGAACTGCGTCTTCGAGCGAGTCACCAAGAGAAGAAGCCTGAGATTGCGCCCTGTTGGCGACGACCCCGAGCCGATCGGAGGCGTCGTTCACCATTGATCCCATGTTGGCGCGGGCATGTTTCATCCCTCGTCTCGCCTGTTCTTGCGCGACCGCGCCGATATCGCTCGCCGCGTCTGAAATCTGATCAGAAAGACCGCCAATCGCATCTTTCATGTTCGCCATCTCCTTCTCCAGGCGGGCAAAGGCGTTGTCGTCGCCTGTGTCTCGCGTTTCGTTGCTTCGTGCAGCGCCGGACGGAAAGTCAGATGTCATCCGTTCCTCCGAAACACTCGATCGATTTTAACGCGGGTTCATAGGGAAGGTTCCCCGGCGCGGGCGATTTAGCGGTCTTCGTCGACGTATAGCCGTTGCTTCAAGATCAGCGCCACCATGAGAATGGGCGATGAAAGGAACGCCCCCATCGGCCCCCAAAGCCAGGTCCAGAACGCGAGCGAGAGCAGAACCGCGAGCGCGTTGAGCTCGAGGTGGCGTCCGATGATCATCGGGGTCAGGAACTGGCCCTCCACCGTGATCACCATGAGGAACCCTGCGGCGGGGAGGAGGCCCAACACGAAAGTCGGTTCGGCCACCACCCCGACCACGAGGAGAATGACGAACATCACTATCGGCCCGATGATCGGAATGAAATTCAGCGTCGCCGCCAACGCGCCGAACCCGATCGCGTTTGGCATTCCGGTCAGCCAGCAAATTAGCCCAGCCAGCGCGCCGACGCCGATGTTGATCATCGAAACAATCAACAGATAGCTCGCCAGTCCGGACTCAATTTCATTGAGGATTTTCAGTACCGTCAGACGCGAATCGCGACTTGCGAATGTCATGACGAGTCCGCGCCGCAAGCCTGGCCATTCCGAGATGACCAAAAGCAGCACAACAAGAAAGAACAGAAAGCCCGTGATCGGCGGCAACAAGATCGAGATCGTCGAGGGAACCCATGAAATCCCGGGCAGAGGAAGCGCCGCCCCCTCGGTGTTCGCGGGCTCGCCGATCATCGTGGTGAGACGCCGCCACGCTGCAACCAAGCCATCAAAGACGTGCAGCTTTTCCTTCAGCGACGCGACAATGCCGGGCAAGCCGTTCGCGAGCTCGGACACGCGCGGGAAGATCAACAGAATCACGAAAGCGAAGACCAGCGTAACGCTTGCCACCAGCAGCAGCGCCACGAGCGGGCGCGGAACGTGCAGCGCTTCGAGTCGCCGCGCCGCCGGACCCATCATGACGCCCACAACGAAAGCCGCCACGACCGGCAGCATGACCTCACGCGCGGCGTAGAGAAGGAAGCCGACCGCGATTGCAGCAAGGATCGCCAGCGACCAAGCCGAAATCTGTCGAAGCGTGAGTTCGGGATGGGGCTGCTCGTCCGCCACCGCGACCGCCTCGGGACGCTGGCCTTCCCCCATCTTTCCTCCACTTTGCCGCCTTGGCGGCAACGCGTTCAATTGCGTATCGCTTCAAGCTCGAGACATCCGGCAGCGCTCGCGGATCTCCGACGACTGATCGATTGAGAACAACTTGGCCTAGTCTTAACGAGGGGGCTTAATAACGTCGAGTTGAGATCGGCGACGACCAGAATTAACAGGCGAGTACGGGAAACGTTCCCGCGGGCGCGGTCATGAACGAAGAGTAGGTGGGATCAAAGTTTGACCGCCCGGCATTGAGGATTTAATCGTTGGCGGCTCAAGCCGCTCTCAGAACTTCGCGAGGTCGACCTTGTCGCCGAGAGCAAGCTGGAAAGGCTTTCTGAAGATCGCCGATGTGACAGTCCCGGTCGGCCTTTACTCCGCCGCTTCGACCTCGGAACGGATCGCTCTGCATACGATCAATCGGCCGACGGGCAACCGGGTTCGACGCGAGTTTATCGACGCCGAGACTGGCAAGTCTGTCGAACGGGACGATCAGGTCAAGGGCTACGAAGTCGCGAAGGACGAATATGTATCGGTCGAGCCCGATGAAATTGCCGCGATCATGCCCCATGGCGACAAGACACTCACCGTCTCCGCGTTCGTCGATCTGGCCGTGGTCGACGACCTCTATTTCGATAAGCCTTATTACCTCGCCCCCTCGGACCGCAGCGCCGACGAAACCTTCGCGCTGGTGCGCGAGGGCATGCGCAAGGCCAAAGTAGCGGCGGTCGCGGAAGCCGTCTTGTTCAGGCGCGC
>DATDHT010000075.1:0-5358 GCA_036521435.1 Roseiarcus sp. | reverse complement strand
CAGTCAAATCAGGGTTATCAGCCGCTATGTCGGCGGCGCCTTCGGCTCCAAGGGCGCCCTCACCCAACGAACCGCGATAGTCGCGATCGCAGCCCGCAGACTGGGCCGGCCGGTGAAACTTGTACCCACCCGCGAACAGGGTTTTACGATTGCGACATTCCGGGCCGAGACGCGACACCGCATCCAACTCGCGGCTACGCCTGACGGAAAACTTCAAGCGCTCAGCCATGAAGGCTCAGAGGTGACATCTCGAGCCGATCCTTACGCGGTCGCCGGTACCGATGCTTCAACGCGGATGTACGCCTGCCCGAACGTCGCGAGCAATGTGACGATTGCCCGTGCCGACCGCTCGACGCCCGGCTTCATGCGAGCGCCGGCCGAAACACCCTATTTCTTTGCTCTCGAAAGCGCGATGGACGAACTTGCCATTGCGCTGAAGATGGATCCGATTGAACTCCGCCGCATCAACGATACGCAGACGGAGCCGATCAAAGGACTGCCCTACACCAGTCGCGCGCTCATGACCTGCTTCGATCAGGCGGCCGAGGCGTTCGGCTGGAAAGCGCGCAATCCAACGCCGGGGTCGAAGCGCGACGGCGATTGGCTGGTCGGCTGGGGATGCGCCGCCTCCGCTTATCCGACCCAGATGGCGGCTGCGACGGCTCGGGTCCGCGTCTTTTCAGACGGCCACGCGCTGGTCGAGACAGCCGGCCATGAGATCGGCAATGGCCTCTACACGGTCGTGGCGCAGACCGCTGCCGAGCGGCTTGGCATATCGGTCGACAAAGTTTCAGTCTCCCTCGGAGACACCGATTTACCGCCAGCGCCGGTGGCCGGCGGGTCGATCTCGACGGCAAGCATTTGCACGGTGGTCGCCCAGGCTTGCGACTCCATCCGCATGCGTCTGGGGCAGGACGGCAAGCCGGCCTCCGATGTCACCAGGGCCATGACAGACCGAGGCATGGGCGCCCTCGAGGACTATGCGGAATCGCTGCCGCATGGCGTGGCCAAGGACGGTGTGCAGGCTCTCTATCGAGGCGCGGCAATGCCTATGGGTGGCGCGCGGCTGCCAGACCGGATCCAGTTCGCGTTTGGCGCTCAGTTCGTCGAGGTGCGCATTCACTCGCGGACCCGCGAAATCCGCGTTCCCCGGATGGTTGGAGCTTTTGCATCAGGCCGGATTCTGAACCCGCGCACCGCCCATAGCCAGTACATGGGCGGGATGGTCTGGGGCATTGGCTCCGCCCTCCACGAGCAGACCGAGATCGACCCACGCATGTCGCGTTATGTGAACACAAACCTGGCGGATTACATGATCCCTGTGAACGCCGACGTCGGCGAGGTTCACATCATCATGGTTCCGGAGGAGGACCGGCTGATCAACCCGCTGGGCGTGAAGGGCATCGGCGAGATCGGCATCGTAGGAACATCAGCGGCGCTCGCCAATGCGATCCATCATGCGACCGGCCAGCGTTTGCGTGATTTGCCGCTGCGGATTGACGGCCTCGTCACCGGGGTCTGAGATTCCCGCCCGGGCCATGGCGGCGTCTGAGTCGGTCGCTCAACCTCAAGCTAGACGCGCGTAGCCCTTGGCCACCGCGTCGCGCTCGATCTCGATGACGCGATCGTAGTCGGCTGGCCTGGCGATCCGCGCGCCCGTGAGACCGAGTGCAGCCCGCGTCTCGGTGAGGTCAGGGTCGGCAAGGGCGTTGAACAACGCTTCGCGCACCGCGGCGATGGTCGGCGTCGGAAGGCTGGCCGAAGCGATGAACGGCAAGCAAGGCGAGAGCGGGCTCTGGGCGACGATGGCGACGCGCTCGATCAGTTCGGGACGCCGCGTTGGAGAAGCGCGAAGCTGACGCAATCGATTGAAGCGAGATCTGCGCCGCCCTCAGCGACTGCGGTCACACTCGCTTCATGCGAGCCCGTGACGATCGTTGCACGGAAGAAAGGCGCTTCGCCCGCGACCGAAGCGATCGCGGCGCGAAACAGATTCATGCCGGTGTTGCTGTCCTGAGCGTTGAGTGCGGCGACCGTCCCGCGAAACTCATCAAGCGCTCGGCGCGGCTCGTCCACATGCCGGATGATGAAACTTCGGTGCGACGCCTCTGTGCAGCCGGGAAACGAATATTCCGGCGCGGCGATGAGCGTGACTATCTCTTTGAGAGCGGTCACATAGGGGTAGCCGCATGTCTGACCGAAGATGAGGCTCGAATGTCGCCAGCGCGCGGCGAGGTCACCGCCTCGGGTGAGCTTCATCGGCGCTCGAACGCCAGCCTCGGCAAGTCGAGTGGCGATCGAGGCGCACAGCGCGTCGTTCGCGGCTGCGATCCACGGAAAATCGTACATCGGCAGGACCGCAATCGGCGTTTCGCCGCTCACGCCTAACTCCCAGGCCACGTCTTTGACCTCGCCCTGAGGCGCCGCGAAGCGGCCTCGAACGGCGCTCCAGGGGGCGCCGAAGCGACGTTCCCGGCTGTCGCTCCCTCTGGATGAGGCGGGAGGATGCAATCGTCAATATTAAAGAGACCGGCTTGGGAGTTAAGCAACTCACGAAGGAGCGCGGACCGCGCCGTCACCGGTTCGCGCGGATGCTTGCAGCCTGTGCGATCCCGCGAGGGTCGTCTTGGACAACACTCGGAGCCACCGTCGCGACGCTGACCGACGAGATGGCTGGGATTGGACTTACGAGGGGCTCGCCAGCCGCATTCTCGGGCTTTCGTCGCCCCGAGCGCGGCTGGGCGATCCTCGGTTCGATTTTCCTGGTGAAGAGCGACGATCCTAAGGTCGGGAAACTCAGGTTGCTCTACGTCGAACCAAGCGCCCCCGGCGCCGGCGTCGGGCGCAAGCTGGTCGACACATGCATCATTCGTGCGCGCGAACTGGGCTATCGTGAGTTCACCTTGTGGGCCAACGACGTCTTGGTCGCCGCGCGCCGCATCTATCAGGCAGCGGGGTTCCGGCTCGTCAGCGAAGCGCGGCGCCATTCGTTCGGCCATGACCTCGGCGGGCAGACCTGGGCGCTCGATTTGACCCAGGTGCGGGGCGGTTCCGGACACCGTCTGGTGCTATTCTGACGGTGGCCTAGGGGCGCCATGAGCGAGACCCGGAAATTAGTGGCAATTCTTGTGTCCGACGTCGCCGGCTACAGCCGGCTTGCAGGGCGGTCGAAGACCGAACCCTGTCGTGGCTCTGGATGCTTTGCAGCGACCTGATCGACCCCGCCGCTCGCCGGCGCCGGCGGCTTGACAGAGCGACGAGCGCCCCCACACAACGCACCGGCATTTTTCGCTCCGCGCGACGAGGGCAGGTAGGGCATGCTGACGCCAGACGAACTTGCCGCGATTCCGATCTTTTCCACGCTGTCGCCGGGCGCTCTGGCGGACGTCGCGCGAGCGGCTGCGGACATCCATCTCAATGCCGGAGAGTACGCGGTCTACGAGGGCGAACCGCCGGCTCTTTTCGTCGTGGTCGAGGGAGCCATCGAAGTCGTCAAGCTCGTCGACGGCATCGAGCGCAAGATCGGAATGCGCATGCCGGGCAAGCTGTTCGGCGAGATTCCCCTTGTCTTCGGCACGCAGTTTCAGGGCAGCTTCCGAGCCAGCGAGCCGACCCGGGTGCTCAAGGTGGACGCACGGCCCTACTACGCCATCGCCACTTCGTCGCCGGAACTTGCAAGGTCAATGGACGAACAAGCCCGCGAGCGCATTGGCGGATTGCAAAAGATTGCCGCGGAGCCGCGCAACGCTCAAGTCATGCTGCTTGGAAACCGTTGGGACAGCGCCTGCCTTGATCTTCGCCGTTTTCTCGAACGCAATCAAATCTCGTTCAGCTGGTTGAAGCCGGAGGATTCGAATCTCGCCGACCATTGGCCGGGAACGCTGCCGCCAGAGAGCGATTGTCCGGTGTTACGCCTCGCCGACGGCGCGATGCTCGTCAAGCCGCAACCACGAGAATTCGCGGCGCTGGTCGGCCTTCAGACCACCCCGCGCTTCAAGGAATATGACACGATCATCATTGGCGGGGGACCGGCAGGCCTCGCCGCCGCCGTCTACGGGGCCTCTGAAGGCCTGCGCACGATCGTCGTCGAGCAGGAGGCGCCGGGAGGCCAGGCGGAGACGTCGTCGCGAATCGAGAACTATCTCGGGTTTCCGAGCGGGATCTCGGGCTCGGAACTCGCGAGCCGGGCGCTTCGGCAGGCCAAACGGCTGGGGGCGGAGATTCTCGTCGCGCGCAAGATTGTCCGTCTTGATCCGCACGCTCGCCGCATCGTGCTCGACAATGATGAAGTCCTGCAAGCGCGCACCGTCATTCTCGCTTCCGGAGTGAGCTGGCGCCGCCTCGCCGCCGCCGGCTTCGACCGGTTGCTCGGCAAGGGTATTTTCTACGGCGCGGCGCGCAGCGAAGCGAGCCACGCCCAAGGGCTCGACGTCCATCTCATCGGCGCCGGGAATTCGGCGGGCCAAGCGGCAATGTTTTTCGCCAACCATGCGCGAGCCGTAACCCTGATCGTCCGCGCCGACGCGCTCGAAAAAAGCATGTCGCAATATTTGATCGGCCAGATCCGCACGAAATCGAACATTCGCACGGCGCTGCGCTCGGAGGTCAAGGCGGTTTACGGCGACACCCACCTGACCGCGATCGACATCCTCGATCGCGGCGCCAATGAAATCCGCCGAGAAGAGTCGGGGGGGCTGTTTGTGTTCATCGGCGTCGACGCCGAAACGGGCTGGCTGCCGCCTGAAATCGCGCGTGACCCGCGGGGCTATATTCTGACCGGCGGCGATGTGGTCAAAGCAGGTCGCTGGAAGGAAAGCCGCGACCCCTATCTGGTCGAGACCAGCGTGCCCGGCATTTTCGCTTGCGGGGATGTCCGCTACAGCCCCGTGAAGCGGGTCGCCTCCGCCGTCGGCGAAGGCAGCATCGCGATCGCCTTTGTGCATCAATATCTGGCAAGCGCCGGATCCGCGTAGCGGCGCCCATGAGCGGAACGCGGAAAATCGCGGCGATCCTGGTCGCCGATGTTGTCGGCTACGGCCGACTCGCCAGCGCGGACGAGGAGCGAACGCTCGCGCGGCTCCGCGCGCTCCTCGGCGATCTGATCGAGCCTGCGATTGCCGCGCACCGTGGCAGGATCGTCAAGCGCACCGGCGACGGGTTCATCGCTGAATTCCGCAGTGTGGTCGATGCGGCGCGCTGCGCGATCGAAGTGCAGACCGGAATGATCGAGCGCAACGCGGGCGTCGCGGCCGACAGGCGGATTGAATTTCGCATCGGCGCGCATTTGGGCGACGTGGTCGAAGAGGCTGACGGCGACCTCATGGGCGCCGGCGTCAATATCGCCGCGCGGCTGGAGGG
>DATDHT010000074.1:0-11867 GCA_036521435.1 Roseiarcus sp. | reverse complement strand
ATCGTCATGACGCCAGGCAGTCCCTGAGCTGCGCAAGACTGCGATGAAGCCAGGTCTTGATCGTCGGCACGGGCCGCCCGAAGCGCTTGGCCAGCGCCTCGCGGCTCGACCCTCGATAATAGGCCAGCAACACGATCGCGCGTTTCTCCTCATCCAACGCCTTGAGGCAATCGACCAGCGCCGCGAGCCCTTCGGAGCGTTCACGCGCAGCAAGCGGGTCGATTTCCTCCGCCGCGGGTTCGAAGCCCTCCGGCTGATCCTCGAGCGAAACCGGGCGCACGCGCCGCACCTCGTCGAGCGCACGGTTGCGGGCGATGGTCGCCATCCAGGCAAGCGGCGAACCCTTGAGGGGATCGAACTCGCCAGCCTTTTCCCAGATGCGCACATAGACCTCCTGAAGCGCATCCGCGGCCGCGTCGCCTCTGGTAAGTATACGGGTGACAACCCCATAGAGTTTCGCATTTGTCTGCTTGTAGAGCGCGGCAAACGCGGTCGCATCGCGCGTAGCGATACGGCTTAAGAGATTGCTAAGATCGTCGCCGGCCCCAGTCGGCGCTCGACCGCCTGGCGCTCCTCCCCGGATCGTCATCGCTTCACTCTAGAGAGCCTCCGGCGCCGGCGCAAACGGGCGCGCCCAGCCAACGCGAAAAAGGGGCGGGCGCTAATGGCGCCCGCCCCGGCTGCTACCCCCATGAGCCGTAGGAGGAAGGCTCAGCTCGGCAGCAGAACCTTGTTGATGACCTGAATGACGCCGTTCGACTGCATGACGTTCGGGATCGTGACTTCGGCCTTGTCGCCCTTGGCGTCGATAACCCAGAGGTGGCCCGCGCCGCGCGCAAAGGTAAGCTCCTCACCCTGGACCGTCTTCATCATCGCTTTGCCGCCGCCTTGCTTGATCTTGGCGTCGATGTCCGCCTCCGTGAGGCGGCCCGGCACGACGTGATAGGTGAGAACCGTGGTCAACATTTGTTTGTTTTCAGGCTTCAATAGGGTGTCGACCGTGCCAGCCGGCAGCTTGGCGAAAGCCTCGTTGGTGGGCGCGAAGACGGTAAACGGGCCGGCGCCTTCGAGCGTATCGACGAGGCCGGCCGCCTTGACCGCGGCGACGAGCGTCGTGTGATCCTTCGAGTTGACGGCATTCTCGATGATGTTCTTCGATGGATACATCGCCGCGCCGCCGACCATCTTGGTCATCTCGGCAAAGGCTGGCAGAGTGTAAGAAGGCGCGGCGAGGCCGATTCCGGCGGCGAGCGCCGCGGCGCAATACAAAAGCTTGGCGTTCATGTTCGTCTCCTTGAGTCGTTTGAACCGACCGTTGGTCTCGTCCGCCTTCGATTGGCGTGACAGTGTTACGGGGCGCCCTTTGCAGGGTTTCACACGCGCGTGAAAAAAGAGACGCCCAACAAAAATCGTGATTCCGGTGCGAAACACCGGCGCGAATGGCGACGTATTGAGCACCGAGGCCGTAACTCGCGTATTGGAGATATGGATTGACGTCGCTTTCTTCCGTCCTGCCCGCGCACGCAGCGCCCAAGGGCCGGCTAGTGTTCAGGCATTCCGCGCTCGTGCGCGTCTGCCACTGGGTCAATGCGATCTGCTTTGTCGTGCTGCTCATGAGCGGGATGCAGATCTTCAACGCCAGCCCGCTCTTGACCTGGGCGCAGACGACCAATTTCGAGCGGCCCTTCTTCTCTCTCTCGGCACGCCGAGACGATGATGGGAACGCGACCGCGGGCATAACGACGATCTTCGGGCACGCCTTCAACACGACCGGTGTGCTCGGCGCCTCGCCCGGAGACGACGGCGCGCTGGAAGAGCGCGGCTTTCCTTCCTGGGCGACGCTGCCCTCGTACCAGGATCTGGCGATGGGACGGCGCTGGCATTTCTTCTTCGCCTGGATTCTCGTCCTGAACGGGCTCCTCTATTTCGCTAACCTCATCTTCAGCCGCCATATCCGCGAGCTCTGGCCGAGCTTTGGCGATCTGAGAGCGGTCCCGCATGCGATAGTCGAGCACCTGCGGCTTCGGTTTCCCTCGGGCGAGGAGGCGCTGCATTACAACGTATTGCAGAAGCTCGCGTACTTAAGCGTCGTGATCGCCTTCCCCATCCTCGTCCTCGCGGGGCTGACCATGTCCCCGGCTGTCGATGCGGCTTTCCCGTGGCTCCTCATCCTCTTCCATGGGCGCCAGGCGGCGCGCGCGGTGCATTTCCTGCTTGCCGCCTACCTTGTTCTGTTCCTGATCGTGCATCTGGTGATGGTGGTGCTTTCCGGGCCCATCAACAACATGCGCTCGATGATCACCGGCCGCTATCGCATCAAGGAGGCGCAGCAATGAGCGGCGAGCGTCTGATCCGCCCGGCGCCGGCGCGCTTCACCCGCCGCAAGCTTCTCATCGGCCTTGGAGTCGGCGCCGCGGCCGCGCCGCTGTCGGCCTGCAGCTTCGACACCGGCTCGCCCGCGGCGCTCAATATCCTGGAGAAAGCCGAGGCGCTGACCAAGGCCGCCCAGCGCGCCCTGCTCGGCCCCGAAACGGCCATGGCGCCGGAATTTCCGCCCGGCGCAATCTCCGCCTATTTCAAGCCGAACGGCTCGGTCGATCCCGAGGACCCCGCCTATGTCGCGCTGCGACAGGGCGGATTTAAGGACTGGAAACTGGAAGTTGGCGGCCTTGTCGAGCGGCCGATGAAGCTCTCGCTCGCCGATCTGCGCGCCCTGCCCTCGCGCTCGCAGATCACCCGCCACGATTGCGTCGAGGGCTGGAGCTGCATCGGCCAGTGGAAGGGCGTCCAGTTGTCCGCGGTGCTCTCGGCCGCAGGACTGAAGCCGCAGGCGCGCTACATCGCGTTCTTCTGCGCCGACACGCTCGAGGAAACGCTCGACAACACCGGCCGCTATTACGAGACGATCGGGCTCATCGACGCGTTCCATCCGCAAACCATCCTTGCATATGAGATGAATTACGCGCCGCTCAAAGTCGGGCACGGCGCGCCCTTAAGACTGAGGGTCGAGCGCCAGCTCGGCTACAAGATGGCCAAATACATCATGCGCATCGAGGCGATCGACGATTTCGCCAAGATCTCGCGCGGCCGCGGCGGCTTCTGGGAGGACCGCGGCTATGAATGGTACGCGGGGATTTAAGCGCGGTGCAATCAATCTCCCAGCTGTCATGCCCGCGGAAAGCGGGCATCCAGCAAGGGTTCGTCAAGGCTCTGGATTCCCGCTTTCGCAGGAATGACATCACGAGCGGCGGCAAGCGCCCGGCTTCGCTCTGTCGCACTCCGCCCTCGCTCACGCGGTCTTGCCGTCTGGCGTCAACTCATCCACGCGGATTTGGGCAAGCGCGCTAAACTCCCCGCTCGGATACTTTTCGAGGTAGGCCCGGATCAGCGCGGGGTTGTCGCTCTCGCGGACCGACTCCCAAAACGACAATTCAATTTCCCGGTCATGCGGATCGCGCATGGTGACGGCGTCCTGCTTGATCGCCTCGAGACGAACGCGGGCAAGTGCGACGAAGCTCCCCTCAGGATATTGCTCGAGATAGGCTTCGTATTCGCTGGCGAGAATGCTGCTTTTGATCGAGTCCCAGAATTCGATTTCCACGGCCCGCGGATCGGAAGCAGGCGCAACAGGCTCGCCTTCGGAAAGCGACGGAATATCAGCCTCGACCTCCATCGACGGCGCCGCCGGGCTTGGTTGCGACTCTGACGCCCGCTCGCCCAGGAGCAGCCGAAAAACACGAACGGGCTGCGCGATATTCTTGACGCGTTGCTCGCCGAGGTCGTCGAACCCAAACGGCAGTTTTTTCATGACATGATCGTGGATACCGCGCGAGATGCAGATCCCGCCGGGATCCGCCAACCCTTCCAAGCGCGCGGCTATGTTCACCCCGTCGCCGAAAATATCCCCGTCTTTCAGCATGACGTCGCCGACATTGATTCCGATCCGAAACTGCATCCGACGATCGTCTTCGAGGTCGTCGTTCGAACGGGCAAGTTCAGTCTGGATGTCGACCGCGCATTGCACAGCCGCCAACGCGCTGCCGAACGCGGCAAGAATGCTGTCCCCCGCGGTGCCGCAAATTCTTCCGTCGTGCTGCGAGATGAGACGGTCGGTGACCAGGCGAAAAGCGGATAAAGTCGCCAAAGTTCCTTCTTCGTCGATTTCCATGAGGCGGCTATAGCTTGCGACGTCAGCGGCAAGAATGGCGACGAGCTTTCGCTCGAGGGGAGGCGCTTCCATTTGATTTCCTACTTGCGCGGCCCGGGGATCGGCCGTCGTGGCCCTTCGAGCGCGCGTATCTGGGTCGCAAACTAAACGCGCTCAACGGCGAAAGGTGACAAAGCTAAACACACCGCATTGCATCTGATTTGGAGCTCATCCCATGATCCCAACCCTCGCTCACGTCGCCGATTTCCTTGTCGAGGTTGGCCAGCCGATTACGGTCGGAGAGACCGCGCAGGGCGTGAGGCGCGTCGTGCCGATCACCGGCGGAACCATTCGGGGCGCGAGACTGGAGGGGACGATCCTCAACGCCGGTGCTGATTTTCAAATCATCGGCTCAGACGGCTTCACAAGGCTCGAGGCCCGCTATGTCGTCCGGCTCGCCGACGGGGCGCTGCTCTATGTGGAGAATTCCGGCGTTCGCTTCGGCCCTCCGGAGGCGATGGCGCGCATCGCCCGCGGGGAGCCGGTCGACCCGGCGCAAGTTTATTTCCGCAGCACGCCACGCTTCGAGATCGCCGAACCGGCCTACCAATGGTTGACGCGGCCTTTGTTCATCGCCTCGGGCGCCCGGCATCCGGACCGGGTCGCCCTTTCGGTGTTCGAGGTCGGCTAGCGCGCCGCCCCGATCGTGTCGGCCATCACCGCGCCGCGCGCTCCAATCGGTTGGTAGGCGCCGACCGTCGAATCGTGCGCGGTTTGATGCTCGATCTCGGCGTTGAGCTCGCCGCCGAGCAAGATGACGATAGTTGAGATCCACATCCACATCATCATGCCCACGGCCGCCCCGAGCGACCCGTAGGTGGCGTTGTACGCGCCAAAATGAGCAATGTACCAGGAGAAGAGAACCGAGGTGACCAGCCACCCGATGGCTGAGGCGGCGCTTCCAACCGAAAGCCATTGCCAGCGCGCTTCGGTGCGGCTCGGCCCATAGCGATAGATCGCGGCCAGGCCGGCCGCGGCAACGATCAGCAATAACGGCCAGCGCAGCACGGCGAGGGCAAGGCTCGGGAAAGACGAAAGGCCGACTGCCGAAAAGACGATCGGGGCGACCACCACTGCGGCAATGGCGATCATGAGCGAGACCATTGCGACAAGCGTAAACAGAAGAGAGAGCAGGTTCAGCTTCACGAAACTTCGCTTCTCCTTCTCGTCATAGACGACATTGAGCGCGTCGATGATTCCCTTCATTCCCGCGTTGGCGCTCCACAGCGCGACGGCTAGTCCCGTAATGAAGCCAAGTCCGAGCTTGGCGTCGGTCTTCGCTGTCAGTCTCACGATCTGTTCGTGAAGAATGTCGACTGCCCCTGCCGGAAGGACGCCAGCGGCCATCGAAAGATGGGAGTCAATCGTCGAGGCGTCGGCGATCAACCCGTAGAGTGAGACGAACGCCGCAATCGCGGGAAAGATTGCCAGCAACGAATAAAAGACTACCCCGCCGGCGACCGCGAGCAGTCGATTGTCGTTAATGCTGGCATAGACGCGCCAAAGGATATCCTTCCAGCCAGCCCAGGGGATTTGCCACGGCGAGGTTGCGCGCCGCCCCCTGCCCCGCTCCTTTGCGCGGCGGACTTGCGCGGAGATCGGCTGGTCGTTTTCGACCTGCTCCTTTGGCCTCTTGTCGGGATCGACCGGCGTCGCCGAAGGCAATGGGCTTGAAGCTTCGCTGCGCTCGTCAGCTGAGGGATAAGGCGTCCGGTATGGCGTACGGACCCGCTCGTACGGCGTGCGGACCCTCTCGGAACCTTCGACAGCGTGAGCTCCTTCGGTCCACGCCCGGCGCGCCGCGGCGATGGCGGCCAAGCCTCCGTAGACCAAAATCGGCCATATCCTTCGCTGCTCCGCCATGTTTCATCCCGCTCGCCCTGAACCGGGCCGGGGTCATGCCCAACGAGCCCGCCGGCACAAACAAATCCGGAAAGACGGCGCGTTGTTCCCTATTCAGGGTTGTTCGCTGTTCAGGAACGGCAGATGGAGCTGGGGCGGCTGAAGTCGGAACTGTGACGGTGGCCGGAGCGTTGAGCGAGACTTGACGGGAGACTTGACGGCGAGACTTGACGGGAAGAGCGGCGGGGGCCCCATGTACATAAGCTGTCTGGCGACCGACTACGATGGGACGCTCGCGCAGGACGGCGTTGTCGACGACGCGACCGCGGACGCCCTCGTAGCCTTCAGGCGATCCGGCAGGCGACTTCTCCTCGTCACTGGACGCGAACTCCCTGATCTTGTGCGCGTCTTTCCCCGGATTGATCTTTTCGATCGCGTGGTCGCGGAGAACGGGGCGTTGCTTTTTGACCCCGCCACAAAAAAGGAATCCCCGCTCGGCCCTGGGCCCTCGGCAGAGTTGGTGGAGACCTTGCGCAAGAAGGGGGTGAACCCGCTTTCCGTCGGGCGGTCCATTGTCGCGACCTGGGAGCCAAACGAAAAGCTGGTTCTCGAGGCGATCCGGGAACACGGACTCGAGCTGCAAATCGTATTCAACAAGGGTGCGGTCATGGTGCTGCCTCCCGGCGTCAACAAGGCCAGCGGCCTGAAAGCGGCGTGCGAGGATCTTGGCCTCTCCACGCACAACGTGGTGTCGGTCGGCGACGCCGAAAACGACCACGCGTTCTTGCAGGCAAGCGGATATGCCGTTGCTGTCGCAAATGCCTTGCCCGCGATCAAGGATGAAGCCGACCTCGTCACCAAAGGCGCGCGTGGCGCGGGCGTGGCGGAATTGATCGATGCGGTGCTCAAAAACGACGTCGACGCCTTTCACTTGAACGAGACCCACAACAGCGTCGAGGTCGGCGTAGACGTCGATGGCCGCCCGATCGTTATTCGACCCCATGGGGACTGGGCGCTCATCTGCGGCTCTTCGGGCGGCGGCAAATCGACGGTCGCCACGGCGCTCTTGGAGCGGATCGTCGAAGGCGGCTATCAGATTTGCGTTTTCGATCCGGAGGGCGACCATTCCGAGTTTCGCTCCGCCGTTGTGTTTGGCGATGCGAAGGGGGCGCCCCAACCGGCAGAGTTTGTTAAATTGCTGGAGCGACCGGAGGACAGCTTCGTCATCAATATGCTTTCCGTGCCATTCGAGGACAGGCCGGCGCTTCTCTCTGATTTCATTTTTGCGATCGCCAACCTGCGGGCCAAAATTGGCCGCCCGCACTGGGTTCTGATGGACGAGGCCCATCATCTCCTGCCCGCGGAGCGCGATGTGAGCGCAACGGCGTCCCTCGAATCGCTCCCCCCGGTCATTCTCGTAACCGTCGATCCAGCGAGGCTGGCGGTCGATGCGCTGCGCAGAGTCGATGACATCTTCGCTGTTGGCGACAAGGCCGCGGAGACAATCGCGAGCTTCGCTCGGGCGCTGTCGATTCCCGCGCCCGAACTGCCGCGGGCGCCGCCGGACAAGGGAGAGGCGCTCTTCTGGCGACGAAGCGCTGGCGACCGAACGCACATCATGAAGTCTCACGCGCCCGCCGAGAAGGCCGAGCGCCATATCCGGAAATATGCGCAAGGAGCGCTCGGCAAGGACAAGAGCTTCTATTTCCGCGGTCCCTCGAACGCCCTCAACCTTCGGGCACAAAACCTGACCATCTTCGTGCAGATGGCCGACGGCGTCGATGACGACACCTGGCTTCACCACCTCTCGGCCCACGATTATTCGCGGTGGGTTCGGGAAGCGATCAAGGACGATGAGCTGGCGCATGAACTTGAGCAGATCGAGGGTCAGCCTGGGCGAAATCCGCAAGCGACCCGCCGCTCGGTGCGCGAGGCGATCGAACGCAAATACACCGCGCCTGCGTCCGCGCGCTGAACCTTCGCCTCGCTCCCGCCCGCTATCGCGCCCCCTGCGCCGCCGCCTTGAGAAAAGCCGCCCGCGACTCCGGCAACGGCTCCCCATGGAGTGCGAACAGGTCGCGGGCGAGAAAGAAGCCGGTCAGGCGGAACCCGTCGGCGATCTCGTCCGCGCCCGGCTGCGCTTCGAGCGGCGCGTCATCGCGCAGGAACGGGGGCAGCGGCAGCAGCCGATCGCGCCAGGGCGCCCCGGCCTCGGCGCTCACGGCGCGCCCGGACTTGGGCGAAACATAAACGAGGTCATCGGTTACGCCGGTCGCGGCGCACGAGCTGAGATCGAGCTGAAACCCGCACTCGGCCAGGATCTGCGCTTCGAACCGGGCGATGAGCGTTGGCGCACGCACGCGATCGTCGAGCGCGTCGGCGATGAGGCTCGCCGCCTCGTAAACCGCCTGATGCGGATCGCGCTCGGGCAGCACCCGCACCAGCGCGGCGACATAGTTGATTCCGGCCAGCGCCAGCGCGCTTCCCATCAACCTGCCCGCCCGGAGCGAGAGCGGCTCGACTGCGTAGGAGCCCAGATGTTCGTCGAGGCGGGCGCGCCAGACGAGGCCAATCGTATTGCCGAGTTGCAGCGTCGCGCGCAGCCGCGACGACCGTCCGCCGCGCACGAGGCCGAGATGACGGCCGTGCGTGCGGGTGAGCGCTTCGATGATCGTCGAAGCCTCGCCGTGCCTGCGGACCCCGATGATGAGCCCCTCGTCGCGCCATTCCATGGGGCCAGCCGCCTTCGCTTACGAAGCGCGAAGATGCGCCGGCGGGGGCACGCGGGCGAGCTTCAAGGCGATGAGAAGCGCGAGCGCAGACAGCGCGCCGACGAACGCGGCCTCTCCCGGCCACGCGCCGAGGGTGAAGACCCAGCCGCCGATCGAGCCCGCCAGGCTCGAACCCGCGTAATAGAAGAAGAGATACAGCGCGCTCGCCTGCGCCTTGCCCTTGTCGGCCCGCAAGCCCACCCAGCTCGAAGCGATCGAATGGCCGCCAAAGAATCCGATCGTGACGACGCCGACCCCGACGATCGTGAGCCACAGGCTATCGGGCAAAGTGAGGATGACCCCAATCGGCATGAACGCGATGGCGAAGCCGATGACGCGCCGCCGGCCATAGCGTCCGGCAAGTTCGCCCATTACAGCGGAAGCGACCGCGCCGACGAGATAGATGCAATACACCAGGCCGATCGTCGTCGGGCTCAGCGAAAAAGGAGGCGCCTCCAGCCGGAACCCGATGTAATTGTATGTGGTGACGAAGGCGCCCATCACCAGGAAGCCGATCGCGAACAGATACCTGAGGCCAGGGTCGCTGAAATGCATGGCGATCTTCGGCAGAAACGCGATCGCCTGTGTCTTCCCTGCGGGCCGCCGCTCCTTCGGCAGGGCGAAGGCGAAGGCCGTTGCGCAGCCCAGCGAAATGAGCCCGACAAGAACGATAGCCTCGCGCCAGCCGCCGGCCTCAGCGAACGCGGCGGTCGCCAGGCGCCCGCCCAAACCACCCAGCGTGTTGCCGGCGATATAGAGGCCCATCGCCAGCCCGATCGCCGAGCGATCCATCTCTTCGACCAGATAGGCCATCGCCACCGCCGGAACGCCGGAGAGCGCAAGGCCGGTCAGCGCCCTGAGCGCGACAAACGTCGTCCAGTTCGGCGCGAAGGAGGCCGCGAGCGTCGCCGCCGCGGCGGCGGCCAGCGAAGCCGTCATGATCGCCTTGCGTCCAAAGACATCCGACAACGTTCCGGCGAAGATCATCGCCACCGCCAGCACGCCCGTTGCGGCAGACAGGGACAGGCTCGCAGCGGCGGGAGAAATCGAAAAGGCGCGGGCGAAGAGCGGCATCAGCGGCTGGACGCAATAGAGCAGCGCAAAAGTGGCGAAGCTGCCGAGAAACAGCGCAAAGTTCACGCGCCAGAACCGGGCGCCGCCACGCGCAATCAAGGGCGGATCGCCGGCAGGCGCTTCGAATTTCAAGATCGTGGGGGTCGACGTCACGGGGCGCAGCCTTTCCGCCTGCGCTGGCGAAAGGCAAGACAAAATCGAGACACTGGGCCGCGCCCAGGCGGACTGTTCGCTAGAGCGGAAGGGCAGCGTGACGTCCGGGATCGGACATTTGGGCTTCTCCTCGCCCCTGTCCAACACAGGCCTCGATGAATTCGTCCATCTGCCGCGCGATGGCTCGGATATCGAACAGCCCCTCGACCCGCTTGCGCCCGGCGCTGGCAAGCTCGGCGCGTCGATCCGGCGCGTCCAGCAACTGGCCGAGCGCCATCGCAATGCCATTGGCGTCGCTCGGTTCGACAATGACCGCGCATGGACCGCAGATCTCGGCCAGGCCGCCACGCCCCGAGGTGATGAGCGCGGCGCCGCTGGCCATGGCTTCGAGCGCCGTTCGGCCGAACGGTTCGGGACCGGTCGTCAGCACCATTCCGACTTCGGCGCGCTCCCACGCCGCTTTGACCTCGGCATAGGGCACGTTGGCGTCGACCCTGATCCGGCCGTTGAAAGGCTCGGCGGCGGCGCGAAGGGCGTCGACCGTTTCCGGCTCCCGGTCGGCGGCCGCTGGGTCGGACACCATGAAACGGGCGCTCCATTCGGGACGCGAAGGCAGAGCACGTGTTATCGCCGCCATGGCTTCGAGATGACCTTTGTGCCCCAGGGCTCGGCCGACGCAAAGAATCGACCGCTGCTTCGGCCTTGTCGCCGACCAGGCTTGCATGTCGAGGCCGTTGGGCACGGCGCGCTGAAGCGGACGAAGCCCTGGGAAATCGCTGCGGAACTGGCCCAAGGCATACTCGCTGACGAAGGCGAAGCCGGAAAGCCGACGCATCTCCTGGCGCCGAAAGGCCCCGTCCAACGTGCCTGTCGGCGCCTTGACATAGGCGTGGGTTTGCAAAATCACCCGCGCTCCCGAGGTCACCGCGATGAACGCCGCCGCCGGCAGATGATTTTCGACAATCGCGAGATCGATGCCGCGGCGTCGCAGCAACTGGGCGACGCCCCACGCTTTCCCGAGATTGCCGCTGATCCCGGGATCGGGAATCGTCGCGATCTCGATCCCTTCGAAAGGCTCATCCACCGGCGGGCACACAACCAGCGTCGTGCGCGCGTACCGACTGTGCGCGACCAGGTCGCGAACGCAGAGTTCGACCGACGCTGCGAGGCGCGGCCCGAAATGCGCATTGCGCAGCATCACATAGGCAATTTTGGGCTCGCGCGCCATTCACCACATTCGGAAGTTCAGGGCGCACGGCCCACCGCCCGCGCGCGTCCTTACACGGAAGGGTCGGCTCAAGACAATCGACCCGTCGATCATTGCCGCCCGCGGTGAATTTTGCTTGAAGGGGCGGCCGGACACCCGGTCAATGAACAAAGCTCTTGCGGACGCTCGAGCGAAGGCGCGCCTTAACCCATGGTCTCATCTGCGGACATATCGAAGCCGCTCACCCACATCGGCGCTGATGGCGAAGCAAGGATGGTCGACGTGTCGGATAAGGCGGCGACCGACCGGGTCGCGGTGGCCGAGGGACGAGTGCGCATGGGCGCCTCGACGCTGGCGACCATCCTGGCTGGCGACGCCAAGAAGGGCGACGTCATCGGCGCGGCGCGGATCGCCGGCATCATGGCGGCCAAGAAGACTTCAGACCTCATCCCGCTTTGCCATGCCGTGGCCCTGAGCAAGGTTTCGGTCGACATTTCGCCTGACGAGGCGCTGCCCGGCCTCCTCGTAAAGGGGGAGGCGCGATGCGTTGGCCCAACCGGCGTTGAAATGGAGGCGCTCACCGCCGTCTCCGTCGCCTGCCTGACAATCTACG
>DATDHT010000073.1:0-9238 GCA_036521435.1 Roseiarcus sp. | reverse complement strand
CAAGAGCTGTCGTTATGTGTTGCGGATCAATGTCGGGATGCCGAACACGCAATGTCACCTTGTATGAATAGTGCTTGCGTTCACTCTCCGCCTCGTCAACCTGCGACACTTAAAGGCTCCATGACGCATCCCTCTTTTCTCGCCTGCGCGCCGAAGGTGCATAATCCTTGATTTTCGCGGCGCCAGCGTCTTCCTGGAGCCGACATAAAACGGTGTGGCGGAAGATTGTCGGCCGTCCGGGGTCAGCGGCGCAATTTGTTGACAAATAAAGAAGATCAGGATATATATATTTCTGCGAAAGCAAACTCGCGGTCGAGGACAGTCCGGCGGGAGAAAGGATAGCTATGTCTTCAAGACCGCATTGCGCGCAACCTCTGACGCGAGTTAAGCGGGCGGCGGATTTTTTTATTTGTTTCCGCCGTAACCCGTTGAAAAGGCCCAAATCGGCCAAAGGAATCCAAGGAAATGCAAGCCTCTTTCCTTGCATTTCCTTGGATTTGCTTGCAGCCAACTCGCCCGCTGGTTGAATCCGCGACCCCAGCCGAGGTCGCGCCTATTTCGTCGGGAGCGGGACCGGCTTGTCGGCGAGCGTGTGCAAATAGTCCAGGATGTCGGCCCGCTTCTGCGCGTTTTTCTCGCCGGCGAAGGCCATCTTGGTGTCCGCGACCATCGCCTTCGGGTCGGTGATCCAGGTATTGAGCTTATCGTAGGTCCAGTCGCCGCCGATCTTCTTGAGCCCGTCGGAATAGACGAAGCCCGGGAACGATGCGACCGGACGCCCGACCACATTCCACAGATCAGGACCGATCTTAGCGCCGGCGCCTTCCTTGAAATTGTGGCAGGTCTGGCAGATCTTGACGTCCTGTTCGCCCTTTTTGACGTCGGCTTTGGCGAACAGCGGCGGCAGAGGCTCTACGGGCGCCGCCTTGGGCGCCTCGGCAGTCGCGGTAGGGATCCCAGTCGGCAGCGCGAAGCCGGGAACCTTGGGGGTTCGCGGCGACATGACGAGATTGCTGAAGGCCGTGAGCAGCATGACGAACAGCACCGCCCCAAGCGCCGAGAGCGCGAACCGGTTCACATTCACATGGTCCATGAGGAGCGGGACTTTCGTCAGCTGGAGTGAGGTTAGGGCGCCCGGCGGGGAGGTTTGTTTTGCTCAGTTGATTAGCCGCTTTGCGCTCGCCTTGGCAACACGTATAAGCCCTCGTTCCCCGAATTTGGCTTAATCGAAACTGATGGCCAATCCCATCGTCCTTATCCCCGCGCGCATGAACGCGACCCGCCTTCCCGGAAAGCCTCTCGCCGACATTCATGGCGCGCCGATGATCGTTCATGTCTGGCGCCGGGCGACGGAAGCCGCTATCGGACCGGTGTGGGTGGCGGCGGACGATCCGCGTGTCATGGAGGCGGTCGCCTCGGCCGGCGGCAAAGCGATCATGACCCGTTCCGATCACCCCTCGGGATCCGACCGCATTTTCGAGGCGTTGGGCTTGGTCGACGTCGATGGCGCCCACGACGTCGTGGTCAACATCCAGGGCGATCTGCCGACCATCGAACCTTCGATCGTGCGCGCCTGTCTTGCGCCCCTTGCCGAGCGTGCGGTCGACATCGCGACGCTCGCGACGCCGATCACGCGCGAGCAAGAGAAGGACGATCCCAACGTCGTCAAAATTGTCGCGACCGAACTCGCTCCGACCCGGCTGAGGGCGCTCTATTTCACCCGCGCGCGCGCTCCCTGGGGCGAGGGCCGGCTATTGCACCACATCGGTCTTTACGGCTATCGCCGCGAGGCGCTTCGGCGGTTTGTCGGCCTGCCCCCTTCGCCGCTGGAGCGGCGCGAAAAGCTTGAGCAATTGCGGGCGCTGGAGGCCGGCATGCGGATCGATGTCGCGCTCGTCGACACCGCGCCGCTCGGCGTCGACGGCCCGCAAGATCTGGAACGCGCGCGCGAAATGCTCGCGCCTGGGAAACACGCATGAAGACAACGCATTCCATCGCTTATCAAGGCGAACCTGGGTCCAATTCGCATATCGCCTGCGCCGAGAATTTTCCCGACTTGAAGCCGCTGCCGCGCGCGACCTTCGAAGATGCTTTCACGGCTGTACAGGACGGCTCGGCCGAACTCGCCATGATCCCGATCGAGAACTCGATCGCCGGGCGGGTCGCCGACATCCATGCGCTCCTGCCGGCGTCCGGGCTGCATATCGTCGGCGAGACCTTTCTGCCGATCCACTTTCAGTTGCTGGCGGTTCCGGGCGCGCGCATTGAAGATCTGAAGGCGGTCTATAGCCACATCCATGCGCTCGGCCAGTGCCGAAACATCATCCGCCGCCACAAGCTTCACCCGGTCGTCGCAGGCGATACGGCGGGCGCGGCGCGCGAAGTCGCGGAATGGGCGGACAAGAGCCGCGCGGCGCTCGCGCCCCGGCTGGCAGGTGAAATTTACGGCCTCACGACGCTGGCCTCGGACGTCGAGGATGAGAGCCATAACACGACCCGCTTCGTTGTGTTGTCGAGGGATCAACGCTGGACGCCTGCGGGCGGCGGGCCGGTGGCGACGACCTTCGTGTTTCGTGTGCGCAACGTGCCCGCCGCGCTTTACAAGGCGCTTGGGGGATTCGCCACCAACAGCGTCAATATGACCAAGCTCGAGAGCTATATGGAGGGCGGCGAGTTCACCGCGACCCAGTTCCTCGCCGATGTCGACGGGCACCCAAAAGACCCGCCGCTCGCACGGGCGCTCGAGGAACTCGAGTTCTTTTCCCGCGAAGTTCGTATTCTGGGCGTCTACCCCGCGCATCCGTTTCGGAGCGAGTCGCAGCGCCGGTCGAGTCGGCATGCCGCGCTTTAGCGGAAATTCTCCGGAAGCTGCGCTTCGATTCCGCGTATCGCAGTCGCCTGATCTTCATCGAGCAGATAGCCGGCCGCGACAAGATCGGCGGCCTTTTGGCGCGCCATCTCGATGTAACGCGCGCGCTCGCCATAGCGGCGCGTAAGCTCGTCGACCGAGAAAGCCTCCCATCCCGAGAAATTGCCGCAGGTGTCGTTGATCGAGGCGATTTCCACCGGCGGCAGCGCGATCGGTCGAGGGAGTCCAAGCGGCAGAGCAGCTTCGAGCGTCGGAATGCCGCCTAATGGCATGCCGTTGGCCTCGCTCTTAGGCGTCCAGAGCGGCGTTGCGTCGAGCCGGTTCACGCCCTCGAGTTCGTCCGAGACAGGCGCCAGCGCGAAGGGAGCGTCCAGCGGGAGCGCGCGCTTGGCGGCTCGCGTCTCGCCGATCGAAGCAAATAGGCCCAGAATGAGCGGACGAAGATATAACGCGTCTCTAACCTTGCTCAGCGAGATCGGCGCGCCGCCGTTGCATTTCATGTTTCCAAAGACCACCTCGGGAAGCGCGCCCGCGCCCGGGGCGTGAGGGGCTGCTGTCGAGTAGCGATGCATTCCCGGAAGCGCGGGCGCTCGGGCGGATATGCTGGCGCGCAGCCGATAGAAATCGGTGAGCGAGATCACGTCGACCAGCACCGGGTCACTTGCGGGTCGGAACAGGAGTTCATCGGGCATGAGCGGCGCTCGATCCGCTCGCGCGTACGGGAACTGCCCGTGTTCCGTCGCGAATCCGTTGATCGCCAAGACGACCCCATTGCCATTGCGGGTAAATGCACCCTGATAGACACCGCGGCCTGTCTCGGGATCGGCATTGAAGCCTTCGGCGACGAAACTGTTCACGAACCAAGCGGCTTGGCTGACGCCGGCCAGGATACGATAGCGGAAGATCGGCAGGGGGGGCGGTCCACTCCTGAATGCGCCGCCAAGCCACCGGCCAAAATCTCGGACGACAACTTCACCGATCCCTTGCGCGCTCTGAGGGACGCCGACGGCGAACCCCGTTTGCCATTGGATTGCGGCGACGGCGATCCCGTGGTCCAGGAGAAAGCCGTCGCTTATGGCGCTCGCGACCGGATCTGCATTCGGACCCGTCACTGCGGCGGCAACGCCGATTGCGTTGGGAAAAATGGTCCTCCCGCGATTTGGCGCCTCTACGACGACGGCGTCGGTCTCGGACGCGGCCTCCGGCGCAATGATGTGGAAGCTGACCTGATAGGGAACGGCCGTCCGTCCGGCCGCAAGCTCCCTCAAGCCAGCAATGGGCTCTTCGGCGGAGACTTCGCCGTGTATGGCGCCCTCGATATAGCGAAAAGAGTGGCCAGCGTAGCTTCTGACTGGCTGGGAGCGAGCGATGTCGACGCCGGTGATGGTTGAAGGATTCGCCCGAACCGCGCCTGCCGACGTCGTCATTCCCGCTGCTGCCAATAGCGCGCCCAAGAGCATTCCATGGACTCTCATCGGCGCCCGCTCCACGGCCGAACTCCTCATGAGACCTTTGCGAGAGAACACGGCCAAGTGAGCAAACTCGCGGTCAGCATCGTTGGAGGAATCTCGGCCCTAAAAAAGGCAACGACCGCTCTCGCTCGCGCTGGAACCGCGGTTTCGAGTCAAAAGTGATAGGTTAACCCGGCCGAGAATGCGACAGGCCGAGCGTTGGTCTTGATTGTGCCGAGGATAGGGATAGGCCCCAGGGACGGAGCCGTGTTGACGCCCGTCGAGTTCCCCGTCGCCCCTACGAAGCCCTGCTTCGCATCGACAAAGACGCCCCAGTGCTGGTTGAGCATGTAATCGAAACCGCCTTGGACGACGACGCCCAGCGCGGGTTGATAGGTTGAGCCGGTGCTGTAGCCGTCTCGGGTCGCCAAAGCGAAGGTCGGCGCAATGCCCGCCCCCAGATAAGGCTGGAAACTGCCAAACTGGGTGAAATGATAGACGCCGGTTATCGGCACAGAGGCCGGAAGCAATTTGCTGAGAATGGTACCCGAGGGAGGCCCTGTCGCGGACGATCCGTTGATGGTGACTGTCGCCCAAAGCGGAAATCCACTCGCGACTTCCACCGACCAGTTTGGGGTGAAGGAGTAGCCGCCCTGGATGGCCACGCCGGCGAAGTTCGAGTAACTTGCGCCCAGGCCGGGAACTTGGAGTTGGGCCCCGACTCCCACCGGCACCGTTCCAATTCCGGGAACGATCATCCCGGCGATTGATTGTTGATAGAGGTTCGACGAGCTCCGGTCGAGAACGCCCATAGCTCCGAGCTTGATGTACCATCCGGTAAAAGGAGCAGGGGCGTCCGACGGCGGCCCGGTCTGCGAGTTCGTCACGTCCGCCGCCCGAACCGCGCCAAAAGAGCATGCGAAAACCGTGCAGGTGGAGACGCAGGCTCGCAGCAAGCTTGTCTGCCTTCTTGGGCCCGCCATGACCGCGTTTCCCATCCGGATAGGCATGGGTTCTGCACTCTCAAAGGTACGACGCCGCGAACAAGCGATTCGCATAAGGTCCAAATACCCTCCAATTATGAAGGAACCGGGACCTTAATCGATTTTCGATCCCGAGGCGGGCAAATGCTGGCCGTCCTTATGCACCTGTTCGCTGCGAGAGGGTAGGCCTGCCAGCGTACCTTAAGTTCACAGCCCAAACAGGGCGGCAATTCTGCGTAGATCCTCTCCAAGCGACTGACGCTATCCGATAGATCAATTTCTGCGAATCTTCGTTCCTGGCGGCAATTGGGGGTATCACCAGCGCATGCAGCGCCCTGCGCCTCGAAACTGGCGAGATTTAGCCAACCGAACTCAGGCTTCTGACGCTGGCGCTCAGCGACCGGGGGCTCCGAGTTTGTCAGCCGGGACCTCGATCTCTGGGCCTATGTGAAGGGCGTCACGCTGGACTTCTCAAGGCCTGGCAAACCTACCGACAACGCTTTCATCAAGGCGTTCAACGGTCGCTTCCGGACCGAGTGTCTGACTCTTGCCGACGCCGAGAGAAGTTGGAGGACTGGCGCAGCTACTACAACGAAGGCCGGCCGCATGGCGCCATCGGCGACAAGCCCCCGGTTTCCCTCATGACCCCCGTCGACGCCTCCAGCCCGTCGACGTGACAAAAGCCGGAAAACTCTATCTTCCGGCGGTCCAACGTTGGTAGCAGATCAAATCAACCCAGGACTCTCGTTATGCCTGGATGAAAAACGGGGTCACGTCAGCGCGAGCTGGCTGGTCTTGGGTGTGAAGCCCGTGCTTTTTCGTCTTCACGACAACAATCTGCCACGAGAATGGGGGAGAGCGATTAGCTACTTGGTCAAGGACTGCGCCTAGCCTGGGGCATTCATCAGTGTCAAAAACGGCGCTCTGCGCGAGGCGCTTGTCTCGCCCGTGATCGAACGGGCAAGACACGACGAGCTTCGTAGCGCAGTCGTACAATCGACTGCGCTACAAATACCTATTAGGTGAAAGCGAGTTCTCTAGCGAGTTCTTTCGATTCCGGCGGCTCGATTCCGAGCTCCTCACGGAACGCTGTCAGAGCCGACAAGAGGCCTTCTCCGGTGTCGAAAAGCCCAGCGTAGCTCATGGTGCCCCCTATCCGGCGCGGCCGGCCGATGAGCTGCGGATTGCAACCGACGGCTTTTAGAACTCTATAGATCCGGGCGTCGAACACAGACACGATTTGGGTCAGGCCGGCGATGACCGCAACCTCCCCAATGCCCGCGATCAATTCGGTGAGCACGAAGTTGACCCCGTTCGGGCGGCGCTGAGGCTGGCCGTCGGCGACCACAGCACAAATCCGCGAGCTCTCCCAGATTGTCGCGCTTTCGATCAATTCACCCTCCTCAAGGAGGCAGGGAAAAACATCACGCAGCATGTTTGGCCCCGTTGTCGGCAGCAATCGCAAAGACCCCCAATATTCATTCGTATTTGGGTCTACCGACACCAGATACAACGGATTGGCATTATCGAATTCATCCCTTTCATATCCATCCTTCACAGTAACGTCCCAGCCGAGCCGCTCTGAGAAAGTGACTGCCCTATTACGAAACATTGCGTCCATTTCCACCGGAAACAACGACGCTCTCGAACCTTCAATAAGCTTCAACATCGTGGCATCTCCCTTGCTACGAGACCACGAATGTTAACCTTAATTTTTAATCACCGCAATTCCACATAGAAGTTGAGTTGACATTTTGGAATCACTTAAAGGAGGAACCTTGGAGAGCCTTCGCAGGGATAACACCAGTGGCAATGGCAACACCAACTGCATGCGTCAAGTTCGCGCAATTCAATTTATGCCGCGCAGTATCAAGATAACTCTTTACGCTGCCAAAAGATATGTTCAATATTTCGGAAATATCTTGGTACGTCTTGCCCCTAGCAGCCCAAATCAGACACTGTTCTTCCCTCTTTGATAGTTTGACTTGAGGGCTGCTTAGCTTAAGATTGACACTAGCCGCAGAATCGATAAGGACCGAGATCAATTGCAGTTTTACCATATTGCTTTTTTTGAATTCTTGCCATTCTGGTTTTGCGTGATTGCTGGTATAGGAGACTAGAGAATAGATCCCCCTCCGATTGCGAACGGGGATCGACAACCCGTTCAGACCGACTTCGTGGGTCAACGCATCGGCAAAAAACGCCTGAACTGCCGGGTCGTCGCGCGCCAACTGATCCCAGTCGAATGGAAGAACAGCTTTACCCCCAAACGCAATAACTGGGTCGATTAAAACATACTGTTTCAGAAAATAGCGCGTCTGCCACTGAAACGAATAGGTTACAGTCCCGGTAAGCAGGCTAGCGTCAGAACTTTTATCGGGGGCAAAACGCATATACGCAATGTGGCTAACGCCGATATCGAGCGCGATTGCCTTAAGCGTTTCCTCCAGATCTTGCTCGTTATAACCAAGAATCGTATCCGTAAGTCTTATCGCGGCCGATTCGATCGTTACATTTCCCATAGGCGCTAGCCATTGACGTCATGAACCCATTTCTAGAGGCTCAGCCGAGGCCTCCCGGTCACGTTCGTCCAAAGATCGATTGGATCAATGAAAACGCGATCGGCCGGCGGGCTGTGCGGGCACTCAATGTCGACGTCTTCACGGTTTGCCTTTGATGGACTTGACCGCTCGTACGGCGTCGTCGACTCTGTGGGCATCACCGCCCTCCCGCCCAAATTGCACCTTGGTTCCGTCACTCATGTATCATGACAGTGGCAGGACAATCAACAAACATGTGGAGGCGGAAGGGAGAACAAGCCCGGCCATGCAGTATAAGGCCACACAGTATGAGGCCTGCGAGGGGCTAAGTTCCTTCAACCCCCATCGAATATCACATCGGAAACCGACAAGAGCAGAGGCGTCGCGTGTGCCGAGCGCCACGGCGCCGCCCGCTCCACCGCGCCCTGATCCTGAAGCGCAGCCCGATCTGCGCCCTGAAGCTCGACCCTGCGGCGTAGCTCTCACGCAATGACCGCCTTTCGATGGATCGATGGTGTTCGCGACCAGGTCCTCGCCGACGGCAAACACCTGGAGGCCGTCGGCTATGGGCCGCCCCCGGACCAAGCTCCAACGATCGTCATGCTGCATGAGGGCCTCGGCTGCCTCGCGCTGTGGCGGGACTTTCCGCAAAAACTTGCGGACGCGACCGGCCACGGCGTGTTCGCCTATTCGCGCGCCGGCTATGGCGGCTCCGAGCGCATCGATCTGCCGCGTCCGCTCGACTACATGAGCCGCGAGGCGCGGTTCAGCCTGCCCGCTTTGCTCGAGGCGATCGGGCTCAAGCGCGGAATCCTGCTCGGGCACAGCGACGGCGCCTCGATCGCGGCGATCCATGCCGGCGAACATTCAGATGAGCGGATCAAAGGCCTCATCTTGATGGCGCCCCATCTCTTCACCGAAGAGATGGGCCTCGCCTCGATCGCGGAGGCGGGCCATGCCTATGACACCGGCGACCTGCGCGCCAAGCTGGCCAAATATCACGCCCATGTCGACGTCGCCTTCCGCGGCTGGAACGACGCCTGGCTCGATCCCGGCTTCAAGGCCTGGAACATCGAGGATGCGGTCAGCCGTTGGCGTGTCCCCGCGCTCCTCATCCAGGGCGCCGACGATCAATATGGAACGCTGAAGCAGATCCGCGCCATCGAGGCCCGCTCGCCTGCGCCCGTGACGAGCCTCATCCTCGAGGCCCGCCGCCACGCGCCGCAGTTCGACCAGCCCGAGGCGACGCTGGATGCGATTGTCCGGTTCTGCGCCGAGGTCGCTAAGGCTTAAGGCGCGCTGACCCGAGTTCGGCTTGGCCTCCAAATAAATCCAAGCAAATCCAAATAAAAACAAGGAAAAAGGCTTGCATTTCCTTGGATTCCTTTGGCGGAT
>DATDHT010000072.1:0-6490 GCA_036521435.1 Roseiarcus sp. | reverse complement strand
GCAGAGTCCGGACGCTCCGCTTGCGCCGCCGCTCAACCTCACTGGCCTTCAGCTTGGAACTGGCGGACGAGGGGGGCGCCCATCGCAGCCGGCGCCGTTCCCGCCACAGACCTTCACGCGGCAAGCGAAAGCGGCAGGCCCCCGAGGAGCGCCCGGAGGCGCCGACGACGGAGATCTCCTCCCGCCCGCTGAGATCCCCAATGGCGGACGTGGGCCCTCGGCGAAGGACAAGGGGCTCCTCAGCAAACTGTTCGGAACGCCGTGAGGAAGGCCGTTCGTTCGGGATTGCCCCGCCTCGGCGACGGCGCCAATGTGAACTTTCGCCAATTCAGTTCAAACGAGCGAGCGGCTCCATGTCCAAGCTCACGATCGTCTGTCTGACGCTGCTGTTAGGGCTGGGCGCCGCAAGCGCGCAGGCCGACACCCTGCCGCTGCCCGACAATCTGACCGGTTTCAGCACCCATGCCGGCGAGGTCTACTTTGGCGAGAGCGAAGCGCATGAGGCCTATTTCCCGCTCGCCAGCAATTTCCTGACCCAGAAGACCCAGTCCTATTGCGGGGTCGCCAGCATGGTGATGGTCTTGAATGCGCTTGGGCTGCCCGCGCCGGCCGTTCCCGAATACGAGCCTTACCGCACCTTCACTCAGGACAACCTTCTGAGCGAGCGGACGGACGCCGTTCTGCCGCGGGAAACCCTGGCGCGGCAAGGCATGACGCTGGATCAGCTCGGAGGAATTCTGGCGACGCAGCCGGTCAAGGCGGAAGTCCACCACGCATCGGACAGCTCGGTCGACGAGTTCCGCAAGCTGGCGAGCGCCTATCTCGGCGAACCCGGCCATTTCGTCATCGTCAACTATTTGCGCAAAGCGATGGGCGAGCAGATCGGCGGCCACATTTCGCCGCTCGCCGCCTATGATGGAAAAGCCGACCGCTTTCTCATCCTCGACGTCGCGCGCTACAAATATCCGCCGGTCTGGGTGAAGACCGCCGACATGTTCGCCGCCATGAACACCCCGGACGCCGCCAACGACAACAAGACCCGCGGCTTCGTGCTGGTTACGGCGGCGAGTGTACGGTAGCGCCGTTCGGCCCGAGGCGCCGACGCCAACACCAATGTGCGCAATTCGCTGAGATTCCAAACAAAGCGTCGGTCGCGCACGGGGAACCGAACTCGGCGCCAGCGGTTTCCATTTTAAGCGGAAGAGCGCTAGCCACCCAGAAATCGGCGCCGCTATCAGCGCTGGAGATCAGGTTCGCCGAGATGCAGCAGCCGCCGCTCTCACAGAAACGCCGAATCAATTACAAGCTTGGAAGCGTTTACGCTCTCGTCACCGCGCTGTTGCTGTCGGTGCAGGAGCCGTTTTCGTTTCTGGCGGCCAAGCGGCTCAGTGTCACGCAATTTGTGTTCCTGACCCAAGTCGCCTTGCTGATGTCGATTCCGCTGTTGATCGCGCGCGCAAAAAGTCGCCGCGACCTCGTGTCGCTGCTCAAGAATACCGCCAACTATGCCAAGCTTGGCGTTCTATTTCTTATCGGCATGGCGGGGTTATTGCTGTTCAAGCTTGGCTTGAGCAATGCACACCCGATCATCATCTCGGCGATTATCAACCTCCAGCCCTTTTTCGCGGCTCTCGTGGCGCTGCTCATAGCGAGAGTGCCGATCCCAGTCTCGCCCGCGATCTTCTTCGGGTGTCTCATCAGCGCGTTTCTCGGCGCGATGGCGGTGGCTTGGAGTCAAGTTGGCGAGGTCAGCCGGCCCGACTTGAGCCAATTGGCTGACAGCGCGATGCATGGCACCTGGCTCTACGCCATTCCGGTGCCGATCTGCTCGGCTTTGGGAGGAACGCTCGTCTGCAAATGGTTCGCAAGATACGATGAATCGGCGGCGATCGCGGCGAATTTCGCCGTCTCGGCTCTCCTCCTGATTCCGGCCGGGGGACTTCTCCTATATTGGCGTTCCGAATTGGATTTTGGTCAGATCCTTCCGGTCATCCTGATGATCGCGGGCACAATCGTCGCAGCCTCGTTGGGTCGCGTGCTCTATCAGGTCGCGCTCAGCGTCACCGGCAATGACAATGGCTTCGTCACGATGTTCTTTCTCCTGATCCCAGCCCTGACGGCTTTGATATCGCTCTCCTTATCGTGGTGGATTGCCGATTTGCATTTTGCTGTGAGCTGGATGTTCTATGTCGGCTTGTTTGTCGTCTCGGCGTCGCTCCTGTTTTTCTCGCTGAAAACCTGGGGACAGCCGGATCGATAATGATCGACAGGGGCGCCGCTTTGGCTAGCAATCTCCAGGTTCTGCTCGACCACCGGCCGACCGACAAGGTCTCGCCCGCCAACTTCCGGATTGTCGAGACGCCAGTTCCTACGCCGGGGCCTGACCAAGTGCTGGTGCGGCATTCGTTCCTGTCGCTCGACCCCTATATGCGCGGGCGGCTGAGCGACGCGAAATCCTACGCCAAGCCCCAGGAGATCGGCGCGGTGATGATCGGCGACGCTGCCGGAATCGTCGAAGCCTCCCACAATCCGCGCTTTCATCCGGGCGACGCGGTCGTCGCCACGGGCGGCGGCTGGCAGCTTTATTCGCTTAGCAATGGCAAGGGCCTGCGAACCGTCGATGCGAAGGCCGCGCCGATCCAGGGGTATCTTGGCTCGCTCGGCATGCCCGGAATCACCGCCTGGTACGGGCTGAACAGGATCATCGCGCCGAAGGCGGGGGAAACGGTGCTGGTCTCCGCGGCGACCGGCGCGGTCGGCTCGGTGGTCGGGCAATTGGCGAAGCTCGCTGGCGCGCGGACGGTCGGCGTCGCCGGAGGCCCCCAGAAATGCGCCTACGCCATCAAGGAGCTCGGCTACGACGCCTGCATCGACCACAAGTCGCCGAACTTCGCCGACGAGTTTAAGGCGGCGCTGCCGGACGGAATCGACGGGCTGTTCGAGAATGTCGGCGGCGAACCCTTCCAGCTCGCCATGCGGCGGATCAACGATTTCGCCCGGATCGCGATCTGCGGCCTCATAGCCTCTTACGAGGGCGCGCCGACCACGCTGCCAGACATGCGGATTTTCCTCGTCAAGCGCTTCAAGATGGAAGGCTTCATCGTCTCGGATCATATGGACCTGTGGCCGAAGGCGATTGGCGAACTGGTCTCTCTCGCCGCGGCCAAGAAGCTGACGTGGCGCGAGACGATCCGGGACGGCCTCGAAAACACCCCCCAGGCGCTGATCGACCTGCTTCATGGCCAGAACTTCGGCAAGATGCTGGTTAAGGTCGATTAGAGTGTGCTCGCCCCCCTCATTCTGAGGCGCCGCGAAGCGGCCTCGAAGAATGCTCCAGTTTGATCTGCCGAACAAAGTGTAGGTGTCCTGGAGCGTCCTTCGAGACGCCGCGCTTCGCGCGACCCTCAGGACGAGGCGGAGGGTGAAACGTCGCGGTAGACCTCCTCGCTTATTAAGCCCTACTTACAGGCAGAAGACTTTCGCCGCCCTTCTTGAGTTGTGTTCAAGCCGGCTAGCTCCTATTTAGCCAGCATGAAGCTCGGCGATTGGCTTAAGCGCCACCAGGTCTCGCGCACGGATTTCGCCCGCCGCATCGGCGTTTCGCCCGGCGCGGTGACGCTGATCTGCCGCGAACACGGATCCTGGCTCTCCCGCGAAACCGCCGAGCGGATCGTCGCCGCGACGCAGGGCGCCGTCACGCCGAACGACTTTCTTAGCGGCCCGCCAGCTTTTAAGGGGCTCGATATGCTCAATCCGGTCGCAGACGCCATCGAGGCTTTCGCTCGTGGCGAGATCGTCGCTGTCACCGACGACGACGATCGTGAGAACGAGGGCGACCTGATCGTCGCCGCTTCCCTTTGCACCACGGAAAAGATGGCCTTCATCATCCGCAATTGCTGCGGCATCGTCTGCGTTCCGCTGACCAACGACGACGCGCGGCGATTGAACCTTGCCCCGATGGTGGCCACCAATGACGCGCCGCTCGGCACCGCCTTCACCGTCTCCGCCGATGTCCGTCATGGACTGACGACGGGCATTTCGGCCGAGCAGCGCACGAATACGGTGCGCGCGCTCGCCAATCGCAACATGGGGGCGAGCGATTTCGTCCGGCCGGGCCATATTTTTCCGCTTATCGCCAAGGATGGGGGGGTGCTCATGCGCTCCGGCCATACCGAGGCGGCTGTCGATCTTTGCAAGCTTGCCGGTCTGCCGCCGGTCGCGGTGATCTGCGAACTCGCCAACGACGACGGGACCGTTATGGTCGGACCCCAGATCGAGGCCTTCGCCGACAAGCACAAGATCAAGCGCATTTCGGTCGCCGACCTGATCGCCTACCGGCAGGCGCGCGAGAAGCTGGTCGAGCGGGTCGCGTCCTTTCCAATTCAGACGCCGATCGGCGAGCTTCAGGGCTACGCCTATCGCACGCCGTTCGATCCGGTTCTGCATTTTGCGTTCGTGCATGGAGCGATCGGCGATGGCCGCAACGTGCCGGCGCGTCTGCACCGCGCCGATATCTTGAGCGATGTTTTCGGCGGCGGGGCTATCCCCAAAGTTCTGGCCCGGTTCAAGGCGGAAGGTCGCGGCGCGCTCGTCTACCTGCGCGACGGCGCAGCTGGAGTGCCGGCGAACCTGAGCGGGGCCCATGCGACCGGTTCCGACGACGCGCGTGATACGCAATGGCGGGAGATCGGCCTCGGCGCCCAGATCCTGCGCGACCTCGGGGTCACCTCGATCCGGCTGCGCACCGATAGTCCACGCACCTATGTCGGGCTTTCGGGCTTCGGCATCGAGATCGCAGCCGTCGAGCCGATCGAAGGGTGAGGCGCTGGCGGCTGGACATCGCCGCGAGCGGCGCGCGATCCGGCGAGGCCACCGATGCAACCAGAGCGCGAAATCTCTGCCAAGCAAAAGCAAATTCAAGCTTTGAGGACGGCTGGATCAAGGGTCCTCACAAGCTCTTGAGCCGGGCGGTCTTGCCTAGGGCGGCTGGGACGGCCAAGAGAAAACTCTCCCATGTCCATCTCCCTTCCCGACACCAGTCCCGCGGGCGTCGTCGCCGCGGAAGAGGTCCTGCAAAATCCAGCCACGCTGCGCGACTTGCTGGCGGTCAAGTCCTATGGCTGGTTCTGGCTTGGCCGGCTGTGCAACACCCTCGCCGTGCAGATCCAGGCGATCGCGCTCGCATGGCAGGTCTATGCGGTCGCGCGTCATTCCGCGTCGGTCAATCAGGCGGCCCTGGCGGTCGGCATGCTGGGCCTGGCCCAGTTCCTGCCGATGTTCGCTCTGACCCTGTTCGCCGGCCATGCCGCGGACATTTACGACCGGCGCAAGATCATGATGGCGGGCCTTGGCGTGCAGCTCTGTACGTCAGCCCTGTTCAGCGCGATGGCTTATGGGGAGCTCAAGGTCCTGTGGCCGATCTACGGGATCGCCGCCTTGTTCGGCTGCGCCCGGGCCTTCTATACGCCGTCGAGCGCGGCGCTGGCGCCGACCCTGGTAGAGCGGCGGCTGATTCCGCGCGCGATCGTCGCCAATTCGGCGGGCAATCAGATGGCGACCATCGTCGGTCCCGCCATCGGCGGACTCCTGGTGGCGTTTTCGCCCGTGGCGGCTTTCGTGGCGTCCGGCCTGCTTTGCCTCATCTCGCTCGTTTCGCTTTTGCTCGTGGCGTCGCCGCCGCGCCAGCCTCGTCCGGCCGCCTCGCGCTGGGCCCTGATCGCCGAAGGACTCAACTATGTGTGGACGACCAAGGTCGTCCTCGGCGCGATCAGCCTTGACCTGTTCGCCGTGCTCCTGGGCGGCGTCACGGCGCTCCTGCCGGTCTATGCGCGCGACATCCTGCATGTCGGGCCTCAAGGCTACGGAATCCTGCGCGCTGCGCCTGCGGCCGGCGCGATCGTCACCGGACTCGTATTGGCCGTGCGGCCGCTCAGGTCGCGTGTGGGCCTGAAAATGTTCGCAGCCGTCGGGATCTATGGCCTCTCCACCTTGGTGTTCGCCTTGTCGCGCTCGATGGTGCTCAGCGTGCTCGCGCTGGCGGTGCTCGGGGCGGCCGACATGGTCTCGGTCTTCGTGCGCCAGAGCCTAGTCCAGATCGTGACGCCCGACGCCATGCGCGGCCGCGTGTCCGCGGTGTCGAGCCTCTTCATCGGCGCGTCCAACGAACTGGGCGAATTCGAATCCGGCGGCATGGCCCGCCTGCTGGGGCCCGTGGGCTCGGCGATTTTCGGCGGCTGCGACGCGATTGTGGTGACGCTGCTATGGGCCGGGATCTTCCCGGCCTTACGCAAGGCGGACAGGCTGGAGTAGTGGTCCGGCTGGTCGGTCTCTCCCCTATGTCATTCCCGCATAGGCGGGAATCCATTGCAACGGCGCTTTGTAGGGCGGCGTGAGGAGGAATCTTGCGGTCCGCGGCTCGCCTGTCATCCCCGCTTACGCTGGGATGACAGGCACCGGGTGAAGACGGCGCGTCGCGTGACGACCCGCCGAT
>DATDHT010000071.1:0-23599 GCA_036521435.1 Roseiarcus sp. | reverse complement strand
GCTGGTGGGTTCCTCAGGCGCGATCCTGTCCTACATCATGTGCAAGGGCATGAACCGCAGCTTCGTCAGCGTCATCATGGGCGGCTTTGGCGGTGACACATCGGCGGCTGCGGCCGGCGGCGCCAAGGAAGCACGGCCGGTCAAGCAGGGTTCGGCCGACGACGCCGGCTTCATCATGAAGAACGCCTCCAGCGTCATCATCGTGCCCGGCTATGGCATGGCGGTGGCCCAGGCCCAGCATGCGGTGCGTGAAATGGCCGACAAGCTGAAGCATGAGGGCGTGAAGGTGAGCTACGCCATCCATCCCGTCGCCGGCCGCATGCCGGGCCACATGAATGTGCTGCTCGCCGAAGCCAACGTGCCTTACGACGAAGTGTTCGAGCTTGAAGACATCAACAGCGAGTTCCCGCAAGCCGATGTCGCTTACGTCGTCGGCGCCAACGACGTCACCAATCCCGCCGCCAAAACCGACCCGAAGTCGCCCATCTACGGCATGCCGATTCTCGACGTCGACAAGGCCAAGACGGTTTTGTTCGTCAAACGCGGCATGGGCTCGGGCTACGCGGGCGTGGAGAATGAATTGTTTTTTCGCGACAACACGCTGATGCTGTTTGGCGACGCGAAAAAGATGACCGATGCGATCGTGAAGGCGCTGGGCCACTAAGCGCCCGCGCCGGAGCGCGGCCGCCCGTGCTGATCGCCATTGCGGCGTGTGTCGCGATTTACCTCGTGTTGTTCGTCGGACTTTTCTTCGGCCAACGAAAACTCCTGTTTCGGTGCGACGCCGCTGAGGTCGATCCGGCGACCCTCGGACTCAACGCACAGACTGTCCGTCTGAAGACCGAAGATGGAGAAAGTCTGGTCGCGTGGAGCTTTCCACCCGGGACAGACCGCCCTCTGATCCTCTATTTTCACGGCAATGCCGGTGGCCTCGACCTCCGCGTCGAGCGCTTTCGCGCCATGGCCAAGGCGGGGATGGGGCTGCTGGCGATCGAATATCGCGGCTATGCCAGCTCAACCGGATCTCCAAGCGAGCGTGGGCTCAAGCTCGATGGCGAAGCGGCTTACGCAGCGGCGATCGCAAGTGGCGTCGCGCCGGAGCGCATAGTCGCTCTTGGCGAATCGCTTGGATCCGGTGTCGCGGTCGCGCTGGCCGCACACCACAAGGTTGGCGCGCTCGTGCTGGACTCGCCGTATTCGTCGATCGCCGATGTCGCAGCGGCGACCTACTGGTTCGTCCCAGTTCGCGCATTGCTTCGCGATCCGTTCCGCAACGACTTGCTGATCGGCTCGGTCAAGGCGCCGACGCTGATCGTGCACGGGACCAAGGATGTTGTTGTGCCCGTCCGCTTCGGCGAGAAACTGTTCGCGCTCGCCAATCCGCCGAAAGAGTTTTGGCGCGTAGAGGGCGCCGGCCATCTGGCGATGGGCGAGCGGCTCGCTGACGTCCTAAACTGGATCGCCCGCACGGTCGGATGACCTCGACCAGCTTAGGCAGCGGTTTGAGTCGTACGCGCGAACCTCTGTCCGCGGACGTTAGACCTGTCATCGCCAACCCCGCAAAAGCGAAACGTGGCGAGCCGCGAGAAGAAGGAGCGCTGCGGCGGCACTGGCGTCGCCACGTCACTGGCTCGGCGGTTCGATCAAAGCGTGACTTGCGGCGAAGCGAGCGACGTTTGCGTGCTGACTGCGTTTCGGCTATCCACCGCCCCCCTCGTCGAGGCCAAACGATCATGGGCGCGCCCGCGCGACCGATAGAAGCCGCAGCAACAAGCGGCTCGCTCAAACGCGAGCTCGGCGCGACGCTTTCGCTCGGCTGGCCGATCATCCTGGCCAATCTCACGATTAGCGCGATGACCGCGACCGACTTCATGATGCTTGGGCGGCTCTCCCCGCACGCGCTCGCCGCAGGGTCGCTCGGCTTCTTTGTCTATCAGCCACTGTTCCTCTTCGGCCTCGGCGTCGTCGGAGCGCTGTCTCCGATCGCCGCCGCCAAGATCGGCGCGGGCCACAGCAAAGACGAGCTACGGCGCGCAACGCACCAAGCGCTTATCTCTGCAGCTTTCTTCTCCGTCGTCGTGTGGGTTGCTCTCATCGGCGCGGTCCCGTTCCTGCTCGCGATCGGCGAGCCCGGGGACGTTGCACGGGACGCCGGGGTTTATCTCCGAGGATTCCAATGGGGCCTCGCGCCGAGCCTCATGTACTATGCTGCGCGCGCCGCGTTTTCGGCGCTCGAGCGTCCGCGCCCAGCGCTCATCGCGGGGCTTCTGGCCGTCGCGTTCAACGCCCTTGCCAATTATGCGCTGATCTTCGGCAAGCTCGGCATGCCGGCGCTCGGGATCATCGGCTCCGGCTTCGCCACGACGCTGTCGCAGACGCTCATGTGCGCCATTCTGCTCGCCACGTCACTGATCGATCCGCGCATGCGGTCGTTGCGGCTCTTCGCACTGCCCTGGCGCCTCGCCGGAACGGAGCTCGCGGCGCTCTGGCGGCTTGGCCTCCCGATCGGCGCGATGATCGTTGCGGAGGTCGGTGTGTTCGCCTCTGCCACGCTAGCGATGGGCCTTTTCAGCAGCACGGCTATCGAGGCGCACACGATCGCGCTGCAGATCGCCTCGCTCGCTTTCATGGTTCCGCTTGGCCTCGGCCAGGCGGCGACCGTGAGGGTCGGCCTTGCCTACGGCGCGAGCGACGCCCGCGCGATCTCGCACTCGGGTTGGTCGGCGTTCGGCCTGACCGCGTTGTTCGCGGTCTTTTCGGCGGCGGCGATGATCGGCGCGCCTCGCCTCTTGATCGCGCCTTTCATCGACGTCAATGCGCCAGCGAATGCGGAAGCGATCGCGCTGGCGATTGCGCTCCTGCGAATCGCCGCCCTCTTCCAAATCGTCGACGCGAGCCAAGTGGCGCTCGCCAACATGTTGCGCGGTCTGCATGATTCGCGCGTGCCCCTCATCATTGCGCTTCTCGGCTATTGGGCGATCGGGGCGCCGCTCGGCGTGGCCTTGGGATTTGCGACGCCGCTTGGTCCGATCGGGATATGGATCGGGCTTGCGGCCGGGCTTGCCGTCGTCGCCGTTCTTCTGTTGTTGCGCTGGGTCGGCAAGGAGCGTCGGGCTTTTGCGGTTTGACGCCGGGTCGCGCGCCGCGCTTTCGTCTGCAAGAGTAAGGAACGACGACGAGCGGGAGGTCCTAAATTGCAGACGTTTCAGATTTCCGACTTCCGCGAACATCAGCATTACGGCTCCGTCATCGTGGACCGAGTCTGGAACGCCTGGTGGAGAAGTGCTGGCCGCCCAGTCTCGGAGGTCGAGCGTCACATGATCGAAATGGCGGACGACCGTCCGCTGCCGACGGCCGTCGTGGCTCACGACCAGTACGGCTATGTCGGCTCCGCCTTTCTCATTCATTCCGACATGGAGGAACGGCCGCAGTACAGCCCGTGGGTCGCGGCCGTATGGGTGGAAACTGCCAAGCGGAAGCGCAGCGTGGGTCGCACGTTGGTCGCGGAGACGGCGAAGATTGCGGGCGCCCTTGGCTATCGAGCGGCCCATATCTGTTGCCGGCCGGAACTGGAGGGATTTTACTCTGGGATTGGCTGGAAGACCATCGAACAGGCCGTCGGCTCAAAGCGTCTATCCGTTCTGAAGCTCGACCTTCTGCAGAGAGCCGGGTGACCATCGCCCACCCTTTTAAAAGCGGGGTAGGTTTTCTCGTTTGACGGGCGATGGATCGTCCCACCAGTATGTCCGCCGCGTCTGAGCAACGCGGGTTCCCCACGCCGCCGGGAGATTGCCTTCATGACCGAGCTCGCAGAGCCTCTCATCCTTGACGTCGATACTGGCATCGACGATGCGTTTGCGCTGCTCTACGCCTGCGCGGGTGACGGGGCGCGTGTCCTCGGCGTCTCCACGGTCGTCGGCAATGTTTCGCTCGCCGCCGCAACGCGCAATACGAGAGCTGTTCTCGCGCTTGCGGGGCGAGCGGATATCCCAGTCTGGCCGGGCGCGGCGACGGCGATTTCCATTGCCGCGAGGGACGCGAGCGAAATTCACGGCAAGACCGGCCTTGGCCATGCGATCTTGCCGGAGCCGGACGAGTCGTCGGACGCGCTGCATGCCGCGGATTCGATCATCGGCGCGGCGCGCTCGCATTCCGGGCGCCTCATCTTGTGCGCGACGGGGCCGTTGACGAATATCGCGCTCGCCGTCATGCGCGAACCCAAGCTGCCGCGCCTCGTCAAGCGGTTCGTCATCATGGGCGGCGCCTATTCGGAATCGGGCAATGTCACGCCCGCGGCCGAATTCAACATCTGGCACGATGCGGAGGCGGGGCGGATCGTCTTTCGCGCTTTCGGCGGCGTTGGCGCTGCCCCGGTGATCGCTATTGGCCTCGACGTCACCCGCAAGACGATCATCGACGAGAGCGACGTCGCGGCGATCGCGTCGCGCATCGCCGGCAAGGCGCAGGGAGCCAAGATCACCCGCTTCCTCGAGGATGCGTCGCGCTTCTATTTCGAGCGCATGGAAAAAATGCTGGGAAAACGCATCTTCACCATGCACGACCCGCTGGCGGTCGCCGTGGCGCTCGATCCAACGCTGGTCGAAACGCGCCGTGCAGCCGTCGACGTCGAAACCACAGGGCGTCTGACGACCGGCGCCACGGTCGTCGACTGGAGCGGCCAATGGGGCCGCCTCGCCAATACCGAAGTCGCCGTCGCCGTCGACGCGGACCGCTTCCGACAGCTTTTCTTCGATGCGATGGCGCGCCTGGCTGACGGGAGCGGCAGCGAATAGGACGTCAGTCGTCTTGTCGCGAGTTGCGCGCGACACGACCGGCGCCCCAGCGCGCTAACGGGCTGGATTTTCCTGCAAGCTTGGGCTTGTGCTTTGCCCAGAATTGTTCTACCTTTGTTCTAAATTCCGACTTTTCTGTCCGTTCGCACGCGTAAGGAGCGGCATCTTGATTCGGCTTGAGCCGCGGTTTGCCGAATTGGCGACAATGACGAATTTTTCCTTTCTGCGCGGAGCCTCGCATCCCGAAGAAATGGTCGCGCGCGCCGCCGAACTCGGGCTCGTCGGGATCGGAATCGCCGACCGCAACTCGCTCGCCGGCGTCGTGCGCGCACACTCATTCGTACGCGACAACGTTGAAGCGATGGCGGCCACTCGGGTCGTTTCCGGCGCGCGTCTCGTATTCATCGACGGCAGCCCTGACGTCCTCGTTTATCCAAAGGATCGCGCAGCTTATGGCCGGCTTTGCCGGATTCTGACTGAGGGCAATTTGCGCGCCCCTAAAGGCGAATGCTGGCTCATCCTCAAGGACCTTCTAGACCGCTGCAACGGCCTCCAGATCGTCGCGCTTCCTTCCTCTTCAAGCGATGTTGGCAGGAACGCCTCTCTCTCGCAAGAAGCCAAGGAGAAGCTCGGCTACAAGGAGATGGATGAGCGCGCTGCTGTCGCCCGCCTGCGCGTGGCGTTCGGCGAGCGTCTATGGATCGGCGCGAGCCTGACTTATGGGGAGGACATGCGTGGCGGGATGGCGCGGCGCTCGGCGCTCGCACGCACTGTCGGCGCATCGTTGATTGCAACCAACGACGTGCTGATGCATATTCCCGAGCGGCGCACGCTCGCCGACGTCCTCACCTGTATTCGCGAAAAAACCACGCTCGAGGCCGCCGGGCGCCTCACGCAAGCCAACGCCGAGCGCCATCTCAAAGCTCCACGCGAAATGGCGCGGCTGTTCGCCGAAGCGCCTGAGGCCGTCGCAGAGACCATCCGCTTTCTCGACGGTCTGGCCTTCAGCCTTGACGAACTCGCCCATTGCTATCCGGAAGAGCTGCGCGAGGGCCATGCAACGCCTCAGGAGGCGCTCGAAACTTTCGCTCAGGCAGGCGCAAAAACGCGCTATCCGGACGGCGTTCCGGAGCGCACTCGTGAAGCGCTCAAATACGAGCTCGCGCTGATCGCCTCGCTCGATTACGCGCCCTACTTCCTCACCGTGCATGATATCGTGCGCTTCGCGCGCTCGAAGGACATCCTCTATCAAGGCCGCGGCTCGGCGGCCAATTCCGCGGTCTGCTATTGCCTCCGGATCACTGAGGTTGATCCGGCAAACTTCGATCTTCTGTTCGAGCGCTTCATCTCGCCCGAACGCAACGAGCCGCCGGACATCGACGTCGACTTCGAGCACGAGCGGCGCGAGGAGGTGATCCAATATATCTATGAGCACTATGGGCGCGAGCGCGCTAGCCTTGCTGCCGCAGTGATCACCTATCGCACGCGTTCGGCGATCCGCGAAACAGCCAAGGTCTTCAGCCTCTCGGACGACGTCATCGCTGCCCTCAACGGGACCGCCTGGGGTCAGGAGACAGGGCCGATCGGCGAGGATCGCGTGCGCGCGGTCGGACTCAATCCCGCCGATCCGACGCTCAAGCTCGCGCTTGAGATGGCGAAGGCATTGATCGGTTTTCCACGCCATTTGACCCAGCACAGCGGCGGCTTCGTCATCACACGCGACCGGCTCGACGAAGTCGCGCCGGTCATGAACACGGCGATGAAAGAGCGCACGATGGTCGAGTGGGACAAGGACGATCTCGACGCGCTCGGCCTTCTCAAGGTCGACGTGCTGGCGCTCGGCATGCTGACGGCGCTGAGCAAAGGCTTCCAGCTTCTTGATAAACATTACGGCGAGCAGCTGACTTTGGGGAACGTTTCCCCCGAGGAGGCCTGCGTCTATGCGATGATTCAGCGCGCCGATACGATTGGCGTGTTCCAGATTGAAAGCCGCGCGCAGATGTCGATGCTGCCGCGGCTCAAGCCGGCGAGCTTCTATGATCTCGTCATCGAGGTTGCGATCGTGCGCCCGGGCCCGATCCAAGGCGATATGGTGCATCCCTATTTGCGCCGACGGCAAGGCATCGAGGAGATCTCCTATCCCTCGAAGGAGCTCGAAGCCGTGTTGAGCAAGACGCTCGGCGTGCCGCTGTTCCAGGAGCAGGCGATGAAGATCGCCATCGTCGCTGCCGGCTTCACGCCTTCGGAATCCGACCAATTGCGTCGCGCGATGGCGACGTTTCGTCGATCCGGCACGATCCAGACGCTTCAAGCGAAGATGATCGAAGGCATGGTCGCCAACGGCTATCCGCGTGAGTTCGCCGAACGCTGCTTTCATCAGATCGAAGGCTTCGGCGAATACGGCTTTCCCGAGAGTCATGCGGCGAGCTTCGCGCTTCTCGTCTACGATTCCTGCTGGATGAAATGCCGCTACCCCGATGTCTTCGTCGCGGCGATGCTGAACGCCCAGCCGCTTGGCTTTTACGCGCCCGCCCAGCTCGTGCGCGATGCGCGCGAGCACGGCGTCGAAGTGCGCGAGGTCGACGTGAACCTGTCCGATTGGGATTGCACGCTGGAGCCTTTGCTCTCCTCTTCCCATAGGGCGTTCGAGAGAACGCCCGTCTCTCGACGGGTTATCGGGAGAGGGGTTGGGGGTGAGGGGTTGGGAGTGAGGGATCTGGAGGGCCCTCATCCGGCGCTTCGCGCCACCTTCTCCCAAGGGGAGAAGGGGACGATCCACCCCCGCCATGCCGAGATGGCGCCGCACATGCGCACGACCCATGCGGTGCGCCTGGGTTTCAGGCAGATCATCGGCGTCAAAGAAAAGGACATGACCCGGCTCGTGGAGCGGCGCGGCGAGGCTTACGATTCGGTGCGCGACTTATGGTTGCGCAGCGGGTTGAGTTCGACTGTGCTGGAGCGGCTTGCCGACGCCGACGCCTTCCGCTCGCTCGGCCTCGATCGGCGCCAAGCCTTGTGGGCGGTGCGCGGCCTCGATCGGATCGGCGACCAGGACGATCTGCCGCTGTTCGCCAGTCGGCCGGGACGCGACACGGAGCCTGACGCGCGATTGCCGCCGATGCCCCTTGGCGCCCATGTGGTCGAGGATTATCGGCGCTTGTCCTTGTCGCTCAAGGCTCATCCCGCCTCGTTCCTGCGCGCCCGCCTTGCCTCGCGTGGAATCCTGCGCTCGGAGGCGCTGCGTTCGATCAAGAACGGCGAGCGAGTCACGGTGGCTGGGCTTGTGCTGGTGCGTCAACGTCCTGGCACTGCCGCGGGCGTCATCTTCATGACGCTGGAGGACGAGACGGGCGTCGCCAATATCATTGTGTGGCCGAAGATCTTCGAACGCCTGCGCGCGATTGTGCTCGGCGCGCGCCTTGTCGCGGTGACCGGCAAGCTGCAGAGCGAGCAAGGCGTCATCCATATCATCGCCGAACGCATGAACGATCTGACGTCGATGCTTGGGCTTCTGTCGGAGGCGGGCCAGACGATCAGCGCCCTCGCCCACGCCGACGAAGTTCGCCGGCAGCAAATGACCATGGCGCAAAAACGCCAGGGCAATCGCTTCGCCCAGCCGCCACGTCTTGCGCCACATTTGCAGGGCCACGGATTCGGCGCGCTCTTGCTCACAGCGGCCAAGGAAGAAAGCCCTTCCGGCCTGCGCTTGCATGTTTTCCAACGAAATCTATCCGCACGTCGGTTCTACGAGCAACGCGGATTTAAGTTGGTTGAACTGCGCAACGGCTCATCGAATGAAGAAGGCGAGCCTGACGCCGTTTATGAGTGGATAGGCTCTGGGCTGCCCGCTCGAGCGAACCCATGAAGGTTTTGGGCGCAAGCAAATCAGGTTGAAGTGTCCACGCGCAAACCGCCTCGCTCGGCGACGAGCCGCGCGATATGCGCGCGCAGGTCGGCGACGCCATCGCCGGTTCGCGACGACGTCAAGATCACCTCGGGATAGGCGGCGACGTGCTTGCGCAAGCCCTCGAGCGTCGCCGCGATCCGCGCGCTTTGGTCGGCGGCTTTCACTTCGTCGCCTTTGGTCAGTACGACCGCATAGGAGACGGCGGCGGCGTCGAGCCCGCGCATCGTCTCGTGATCGCTCTCTTTCAGGCCATGCCGGCCGTCCACGAGCACGAACACGCGCACGAGCGACGGACGGCCGCGCAAATAGTCGCGCGCGAGTTCGCTCCACGATTCGGACTTCGACTTTGCGACCGCCGCGTAGCCGTAGCCCGGCATGTCGACCAGATGCGCTTTGCCGTTCAGATCGAAGAAGATCAGTTCCTGCGTGCGCCCGGGGGTGCGCGACGTGCGCGCGAGCGCGGAGCGGCCAGTGAGCGCGTTGACGAGCGAGGACTTGCCGACGTTCGATCGTCCCGCGAAGGCGATCTCAGGCGGCCCCACCGGCGGCAAGCCGTCGGAGCGCGCTGCGGCGAAGATGAATTCGCACGGACCCGCGAACAGTTTGCGCCCGGCCTCGATCCAGTCGGGCGCGATCGTCGCTTCGCTCATACGCTCGGCGTCTTCGCCGGGCTGGTCTTCTTGGGGAACAGCTTGAAGAGGTTGTCCCAGAGCTCGACCTTCACGCCTGCCTTGGTCATGATGTAATATTGCTGGAGCACCGTCAGCGTGTTGTTCCAGGTCCAGTAGATGACGAGCCCCGCCGGAAACGTGCCGAGCATGAAGGTGAAGATCACCGGCATCCAGGAGAACATCGTCTTCTGAACCGGATCGGCCGGCTCGGGATTCATCTTCATCTGAAAGAACATCGACACGCCCATGACGAGCGGCCAGATGCCAAGGTGGAGGAAATGGCCGAACGCCGGCAGCGCGGTCGGATCCCAGGGAACCAAGCCGAACAGGGTGAACACGTTGGTCGGGTCGGGTGCGCTCAGATCCCGGATCCAGCCGAAGAACGGCGCGTGCCGCATCTCGATGGTGATGAAGATGACCTTGTAGAGAGCGAAGAACACCGGAATCTGGATCACCATCGGCAGACAGCCGGCGACCGGATTGACACCCTCGCGCTTGAACAGCGCCATCTGCTCTTGCTGCTGCCTGACCTTGTCGTCGGGATAGAGGTCCTTCAGGGCCGCGATCTGCGGCTGGATCTTCTTCATCTTCGCCATCGAAGTGTAGGAGCGATTGGCGAGCGGGAAGAAGGCAAGCTTGACCATGACCGTGACGGTCAGGATCGCGACGCCGAAGTTGCCGACGACTTTGTAAATCGCATCCAGAAGCCGGAACATCGGGATCGTGATCATCCAGAACCAACCCCAGTCGATCATCAAAGAAAACTTCTTGATGCCGAGACTGGACTCGTAATTGTCGATCGTGCTGACCTCTTTCGCCCCAGCGAAGACGCGGGTCGTCGTCTCGAACGAAGCTCCCGGCGCGACAGTTTGCTCCTTCCCCAGGAAATCGGCCTGGTAGTCCACCGGCTGTACGGTTCCGGTGGCTGAAAACCGCGCTTCGATTGGGGCGGTCTGATCGGGAATAACTGCGGAGCCCCAGTACTTGTCGGTAAACCCGAGCCAGCCGCCGTCGCCCTTGAAGGCGCGCAGCCTTCCCGTGTCCTTTTCGATCGCCGCGTAGGTGACTTCTTGAACTGGCAATGTGAGCCGGACCCCCGAGGCGCCGCCGCCGGTGATCACTCCCACAAAGCCCTCATGCAGGACCGAATATCCCGCGACATTCGGCCGGCCGTGGCGCAAGATGAGCCCGTAGGGCTGCACCGTCGCCGGCGCGGCGCCGGAGTTCACGACCGAATCGGCGATCGTGAACATGTATTTGTCGTCGACCGCGATCACCCGCTTGAAAACAAGGCCCGCGCCATTGTCCCAGGTCAATGTCACCGGCTGGGCGGGAGTCAACGTCTGGCGATCGGCGGTCCAGACGGTGTCGAAATTGGGAGTCTTAGCGCCTGCTGGGCCTACAAACCCGGTTTCGGCCCAATAGGCGTCGGGGGCGCCGGGCGGCGAGAACAGCCGAATGTTCGGACTCTTCGCGTCGATCGTCTCGCGATAATCCTTAAGGATAATATCGTCGATCTTGCCGCCCTTGAGGGCGATAGAGCCGCCAATGCTCGGCGTATCGACGATCACGCGAGGGCTGGCCGCCAAGGCTGCGCTGACCGTCTGCGGCGTGGTCGCCGCCGGGGCGCCTGGTGGTGTGGCGACCGCGGGGGCGCCAGGCGGCGTGGCGACCGCAGGCGCGCCGGGCGGTGAAGCTGCCGGGGAGCCGGCTGGCTGCGCTTCGCTCGCGGGCTGAGATGTGGCCTGCGTTTGATTGGCCTCCATCTGCGCCTGGTGCTGGCGCTGATACAAAGGACCGGCGTAGAAATATTGCCAGGCGGCCATAACCAGGACCGACAGCGCGATCGCGAGAAACAGGTTTCGCGTGTCCTCGGATTTCATGTTCGCGGGTCTCTGTCCTTCGCCGTCCGTTTGGTCGGTCCGCGACCGCGACCGTCCGCGCCGCCGCGCCGGGCGGCGCGGAAGGCAGTGCGGACATCCTCAACGAGCGCGACGAAACGGCGGCCCAGCGCCTCGCGCCGGGCCATCAGCACGTAATCGTGATCACGCTCGGCCTCAAGGGGGGCCGCAGCGCGCAGGGCCTCTTTTATCCGCCTGCGGACGCGATTGCGTTCGACCGCGCCGCCAACGCTTTTGGTCACCGTCAGTCCCACCCGCGCCCCAGGGACGGCTTCTTTTCCCGGTTCCTCGCGGCGGCGGGACTGCAACGTGAATGTCTCGACCGATGCGCGGCGCCCGCGCGACACGCGCTGGTATTCTGCCCGTCTGGTCAGTCGGCCAACCGGTTCGCCGACGGGGCTAGGGATGCCGTCCTCATGCAAGGCGTCAAGGCTCCCTTCCGCGGCGTCTTCACCGACACGCCGAACGGCCGGCCGGCGACCGAAGCCGCGGGGAATCAATCAGGCGGAGAGCTTCTTGCGGCCGCGCGCGCGGCGCGCTGCAAGCACTTTGCGGCCGCCAACCGTCGCCGAGCGGGAACGAAACCCGTGACGGCGCTTGCGCACGAGCTTGCTGGGTTGATAGGTCCGCTTCACCGGCTAGTCTCCGAATTCCAATCGTCGGCGCAAAAAATCGAGCGCCGCTCGACCTCAAACGCGCAAACGCCAACTCGGCCGCTAGGGCAGATTCAACCAAGCGGCGAGCCGAAAAAATCAACGCGGCGCTCACGCGCCGCTGCAAGGCCGGGCTTATGCCGCGCCGGCGCGAGCAAGTCAATCGCGGCTGCTAATGGATCCTACTGTACCCAGTGCGCGCAATCGTGACGCCCCGAATCGAGGCAGTTCTGCATTTTGTGCTGGTGATCGATGAAATTGAAGGCCCAGTAACCGAGCGCCGCAATGACCATCACGGCGATGATGGCGGCGATATTGCCGCGCCCGTCCGAATGGGGAGCTTCATCCTCGTCGTCGGACGAGGATTGGCTCATGCGGAGCGGCTGGAGACCAGATGCTCGACATCCCCGAGCGCCGCGATCGCCTTGGCGACAATGCCCTTCGCGTCGAGGCCGGCGGCGGCGTACATGCGCTCGGGCTTGTCGTGATCCTGGAACTTGTCCGGCAGCGTCATTGTGCGCACCTTAAGCCCGTGCTCGAGCGCGCCCGCGTCGCTGAGCAAGGTCAGCACATGCGCGCCGAAGCCGCCCGCCGCGCCTTCCTCGATCGTGATGAGGAGCTTGTGCGTCGCCGCCAGCCTGAGAATAAGTTCGCGGTCGAGGGGCTTGGCGAAGCGCGCGTCGGCGACCGTGGTCGATAGGCCCCGCGCCGCGAGCTCTTCCGCCGCGTTCAAGGCTTCGCCGAGCCGCGTTCCAAGCGACAGGATTGCAATCCGCGAGCCTTCGCGCACGACCCGGCCCTTGCCGATCGGCAAGACCTCTCCCTGCTTCGGCAGGTCGACGCCCACGCCCTCGCCGCGCGGATAGCGAAGCGCTATCGGACCGGAATCATGGACTGCCGCGGTTGCGACCATATGGACGAGTTCGGCCTCGTCGGAAGCCGCCATCACCGTCATATTCGGCAGACAGGAGAGATAGGCGATGTCGAACGCGCCCGCGTGCGTCGCGCCGTCGGCGCCGACCAGCCCAGCGCGATCGAGGGCGAAGCGGACCGGCAGGTTCTGAATCGCCACATCGTGCACGAGCTGGTCATAGCCGCGCTGCAGGAAGGTCGAATAGATCGCGCAGAAAGGCCTGTAGCCTTCCGTCGCCAAGCCCGCGGCAAACGTCACGGCATGCTGTTCGGCGATGCCCACGTCGAACACCCGTTCGGGAAAGACCGCCTTCATTCTGTCCAGCCCCGTCCCGTCCGGCATGGCGGCGGTGATGCCGACGATTTTGGCGTCGCGACGCGCCTCTTCGACCAAGGCGTTGGCGAAGACGCGCGTATAGGCGGGCGCGTTGGTCTTGGGCTTCGATTGGGCGCCGGTGATCACATCAAATGCCGAAACGCCATGGTACTTGTCCTCGGCCGCCTCGGCCGGCGGATAGCCTTTGCCCTTCTTGGTCACGACGTGGACAAGAACCGGCCCGTCTTGCACGTCGCGAACATTCTTCAGGATCGGCAGAAGATGGTCGAGATTGTGGCCGTCGATTGGCCCGACGTAATAGAAACCGAGTTCCTCGAACAAGGTGCCCCCGGTCCAAAAGTTGCGGCCGTACTCCTCCATAAGCAGGGCCTTGTTATAGAAAAACTTCGGCAGGCGGCGCGCCAGCTGCCTCGCCGCGCCGCGCAGCGAGCGATAGGCGCGCCCTGAGACGAGGCGCGCCAGATAAGCCGACATCGCGCCTGTAGGCGGCGCGATCGACATGTCGTTGTCGTTGAGGACGACGATGAGCCGCGAGCCCAAGTCGCCGGCGTTGTTCATCGCCTCGTAAGCCATTCCCGCCGACATCGCGCCGTCGCCGATGACCGCGACGACATGATTGCTGGCATGCGACAGATCGCGCGCCGCCGCCATGCCGAGGCTGGCCGAAATCGATGTGGAGGAATGGGCAGCGCCGAACGCGTCATATTCGCTTTCCGAGCGCTTGGTGAAACCGCTCAAGCCTCCGCCCTGCCGTAAAGTTCGGATCCGATCGCGCCGGCCTGTCAGGATCTTGTGCGGGTAAGCCTGGTGGCCGACGTCCCAGACAATGCGATCCTTCGGCGTGTCGAAAACGTAGTGCAGCGCGACCGTCAGTTCGACCACGCCAAGGCCGGCCCCGAGATGACCGCCCGTCACCGAGACGGCACTAATTGTTTCGGCGCGCAATTCGTCTGCGAGCTGAGTGAGGTCACTCTCTTTCAGCTTGCGCAGACTGGCCGGTGAGTCGATTTGATCCAGAAGCGGCGTTGAAGGCTTGGTCAAGCTTTTCCCCACGCGCGGCGCTTACTGGTCGCCGCGTAACGAAGACCCACACGTACACCAAGTCTGACATTCACCGCAATTGCGCTCTTTCGCCATTATGGCGCCGTAAAGTAGGCCTGATTCGACTTGGGTTAACGCAGGCATTCAACGCGCAGCCGCGTCGAAGCGTTCCGGCGTGACGGAATTTGCTATCACCGCCTATAGGGCGCAAATTTGTGCAATGAACCAAATTTCGAGCTTGCCCCAATCGGCGGACCGATACGCCCCCGACGGCGTTTACGCCTTCACTCGGCTCGGCCTGTCGTTGCTGATTGCGACCCTGATCGGGGCGGGGATGTGGGCGGTGATCGTGGTCCTTCCCCCGGCGCAGCTCGATTTCGGCGTCGACCGCTCTGCGGCCTCGATTCCTTACACGCTGATGATGTGTTCGCTCGCGTTCTCAACGATTGCGCTCGGGCGCTTAACCGACCGTTTCGGCATTGTCCTGCCTTTGCTCATTTCCGCTGTAACGATGGGCGCAGGTTTTGTTCTCGCGGGCTATGCTCAGAACCTGGCCGTCTTCGCCACCGCCCATGTGCTGATCGGAGTCGGCGCGGGCACGGGCTTCGGGCCGATGATGGCGGACATTTCGCATTGGTTCGTCAAGCGGCGCGGGGTTGCGGTCGTCGTTGTTGCCTCGGGAAACTACTTCGCCGGAACGATCTGGCCGCTCTTGATGAGCTTTACGATTCCGCTGATCGGTTGGCGCGTGACCTATGCCGGCATAGGAATCATCGTCGCCGCTCTTGTCCTCCCGCTCGCTCTGGCGATGCGTCGCCGGCCCTCCGCCGCGGTCTACGAGCAAGCGGAGGCCGCGACTGAGGCGGCGCGCGCCGACGTCGGCATACCGCCGCGGCTTTTGCTGGTTCTCTTGATCGCTGCGGGCTTTTCCTGCTGCGTAGCGATGTCGATGCCGCAGGTCCATCTGGTCGCCTATTGCGGCGATCTGGGCTATGGAGTCGCGCGCGGCGCCGAGATGCTGTCGGTGATGATGCTGCTTGGAATCGTCTCGCGCATCGGCTCCGGTTTCGTCGCCGACGCGATCGGCGGCTCGGCGACGCTGTTGATCGGTTCCTTCATGCAAGGCGTCGCGCTTCTGCTTTATCTTTATTTCAACGGGCTCGAGTCCTTGTTCATCGTCTCAGGAATCTTCGGCCTGTTTCAGGGGGGCATCGTGCCGATGTATGCGGTCATCTGCCGTGAGCTTTTGCCGCCTCGCCGGGCGGGCGCGGCGATTGGCCTTGTGGTCTCGGCAACCATCCTCGGCATGGCGTTCGGCGGTTATTTTTCGGGCGTGATCTTCGATTTGACCAGCTCGTACCGGATGGCGTTCCTGAACGGGGTCTTATGGAACGCGTTCAATTTCGCCATCGTCTCCTGGCTCTTCTGGCGCCGCCGGCGGGGCCAGCCGGTCGGCGCGTTGGCGACGGCGTAGAGCTTTCGCTCACTCCTTGTCGATCGACCACGGGCCGGGGCCGGCGGCGGCGAGATAAAGGAAGATGAAGCAGTAAAGCAGCGCGGCTTCCCCCATGTTGATCGCAGGAAAGAAGCTCACGGGGAAATGCGCCATGAAATAGGCGGCCGCCATGAATCCCGACAGGATGAAGGCGACCGGGCGCGTGAACAGGCCGAGCACGATCAAGAGGCCGCCAACCAGTTCCATCGTTCCGGTGAAATACATGAGGCCGGTCGGCATCTTGTCGATGAACGGCAAGCCAGCGGGAAAGCCCAGGAGCTTGCCTGTTCCGTGCTCGAGAAACGCGAGCCCCGCCGCAATGCGCAGCAACGAACGCGCGTGCGGCGCGAGCCACGCGGTGTCCAGCGCCGAAGCGCCGGAACGGGGAAGAACATTACTCATTCTCGTCACCTTTTGTTGGTCGTCGAAATGGGAGCAGCTTGGCCTCCCCGCCTCCTCAAGCTTGGACGGTGGGCGAGCGGTCAGAGGATCTTCGCCAACTGGTCGAACGAAAACCTTGGGGAACGCGGAAACAGCTTCTCTGCGTCGCCGTAGCCGATGTTGATCAGGACGTTCGACTTGACATGTCCTTCGGGAAAGAACTCGGAATCGACCTTCGCATTGTCAAATCCTGTCATCGGTCCGGTGTCGAGGCCGACCGCGCGCAGCGCGAGGATGAGGTAAGCGACCTGCAACGTGCCGTTCTGGAAGGCGGCGCGAGCCGCTTTCGCCGGATCGCTGGCGAACCAGGCCTTGGCGTCGGCGTGCGGAAACAGGAACGGCAGGTGCTCGTAGAACTGCTCGTCGTAAGCGGTAATCGCGACGATCGGCGCGCTCATCGTCTTGTCCAGATTGCCGGGCGACAGAGCTGGCCGAAGCCGCTCCTTGGCGGCGTGCGAGCGCAAGAAAAGGACGCGCATGGGCGACTGATTGGCGCTGGTCGGTCCCATCTTGGCCAGTTCGATCGCCTTCCGGAGCAACTCGTCCGAGACCGGCTTGTCGCGAAACCCATTGTGTGTACGCGCCTCCGTGAAGAGCTGCGCCAGCGCGTGCGCTTCGATCGACTTGGGATCGGGAACATGAACGGTCATTTGGGCGGCCTCCTCGAATTCTTGCAACTGCCGTCTCATTTCGACCGTTGCTCCGATCATTGCAATTGGCAAAATTATGCTAGGATCTATCTCCAGAGGTGATGGATGATCGACTCGCTCACGCTTGACCAGATGCGCGTTCTCGTCGCTGTCGCGGACGCCGGGAGCTTTTCGGCCGCCGCGCGAAAGCTTGGCCGGGTGCAATCAGCGATCAGCCAGGCGATCCAGACGCTCGAGACGACGCTTGGGCTTTCTTTGTTCGATCGATCCGGCAAGACGCCGCAACTGACCGATGCGGGAAAAGCGCTGGTCGGTGATGCACGAGGGTTGATCGCGGGCGCGCGAGCCATCCGCGCCCGAGCGCAGAGCATGGCTGAAGACGTCGAACCGGAACTGACTCTGGCGGTCGACTCGATGCTGCCGATTCCACTTTTGATGGAGAGCCTGAAGGCGCTGCGCGTCGCCTTCCCGCTTTTGCCCGCCTCCGTCTACACCGAGGCTCTTGGGGGAGCGGAGCAGCGGCTGCGCGACGGCGCGGCCAGGCTGGCGATCTACACGATCGCCGCCACAAGCCCGTGCGATCTCGTCAGCGAGTTCATGACCCGCATCGCCATGTGGCCGGTCGTGGCGGCCAGCCATCCGCTTGCCGCCCTGCCCCAGCCGCTCGCGCGCGAAACCCTCGAACCGCATGTGCAGCTGGTGCTGACCGACCGGACGCCGCTCACCCAGAACCTTTCGGGCGGGATCCTCAGCCGTCATATCTGGCGATTCGCGGATCTTTCGACCCGGCTCGATTTCCTGCTCGCCGGGTTCGGCTGGTGCAACATGCCGAGCCACATGGTCTCCGAGCACGTTGCTGCCGGCCGCCTGACGAGGCTCACGATCGCCAACCAGGAGGAAATCGCGCTGCCTCTTTCTGTCGTGCATGAGCGCGGCCGCCTGCCCGGCCGAGCGGGTCGGTGGCTGATCGCGGACTTGCGCGAGCGGATGAAGACCTGCCCGGGCGCTCACCACCCCGGTGTCGAAGCGCGAGCGAGCGCCGAATCGGTTGCGGCCTGAGGGCTGCGACACGCGTCCGGGTGGGCGGCGCGCCCGCGCCTTTCGGTTCTGGCGAGGCGCTTCGACGCACAAATAACAAATGTATATTGCTATTCCATTCGAGAAGCCGGCCAAACGCCTCCATCCCACAGGGCGGAACTAAAGGCTGTTCTAACGCATTGAAAATGCTAGGGCGCGGAACTAATAAGGGAACTATGCGCTTTTTGCTTGCGCGCTAACCCCGCACCCGCTTCGGTGAACGGAGCCCCATCCACCCGATCCCTCGGCTCGCTCAAGGGTTTTATTGCTTCGGCGAACGAAGCAGCGCCGCGAGCACGGCTTTCGCTTCGTCGATCAGCCATTCCTGGTATCGATAGTACATCTCCGACCCCATTGGCGTGACATACGAGACGAGTTGCTCCTCGCAGCGGCGATAAAGCACGTCAAAGTCCCTGATCAGCTCTTCCGCCGCTTTTCGATCCTGCGGCGTCTGGATGACGTGCTGGGGCGGGAGCGCCTTGATCTGGTCTCGCGTGATGCCGGAGTGCGCGCGCGCTTTGATTTGCTCTTCGTTCAGACCGGGATAGGCGAGCGCCTTGAGGCGGACCTCGAGGAGAGCGCGATTGGCGTCGATGCGCCAGAGCCTGAAGCGACTGTATACGCCCATCGCGTTCAAAAGGACGGTCGCCCCCATCACCAGATAGATCCAGTACGCAGGCGACATCAGGTTCACGAGCCAGGGGAAGTATTTATCCGCCATCTCGGGCTGGCCACTGGCGAAGAATTCGCGCGCTTCGTCAGCCAGCGGCGCGCTGTCTTGCGACTTCGCGGAAGGCGGCGGGTTCACGCGAACAAAATTTGGAAACTCCTCGCTAAGCAGCATCAGGAACGCGACCCGCTCAGCGCGATGCACGCAAGAATTGGTCATGACCAGCGTGTCGACCTGCGCGACGAGCTTGTCGGTCGCCGGGATCGGTTTGGCGATGTCGTAGTAGCCAGCGGGAATCCGTCCCAGGCGCAGCCACTTGTCGCGCGCGACCAGGCCTTCGATATCCGCAGGAGCGACGATCTCGAGATCGTATTTGTTCGCCAGCGTGCGAACCATCTGCGCATTTTCGTTCATGACGAAGGCGGCGAGGTCGAGTTGGCCGTCGCGAACAAGCGCCGCTTGCGCTTCGAGATCGTGATTGGATGATTTCAGGCCGAGACCGCTGAGGTCAGAATTCTCCAAGAGCTCCTGCATCAGATAGGCCGTCCCCGAACCTTCCGGGCCGATCCCGACCGAAGCCCCTTTGAGATCGTTGAACGTGCTGATCGCGCGTCCGCGCCGGGCAAACAGGAATAGCGATTCCGGCTGCGGCAGGCGTCCGAGCGTCCGCAAGCCCGCGTCCGCCGGCGCCGGCACGCCATCCTGCACGAACGCGAAAGCCGGAACGCACACCCCTTTCTCGCCAACGAGGCGGGCGATGTTTTCGACCGACCCGGCTGTAGCGACGACCTTCAGGTGACCGTTCTTCTTCTTCGCCCGCGCCGCGAGCTTATCTCCCAGCGCGTGATAAGCCCCGGTTGGCGATCCGGTAAGGACGGAAGCCCTCAGGAACGCATAGTCGCCGGAGACGGTGTAATAGAGGAGCGCGGCGACCAATGCGAGAGCGACGAGCCCAATCAAAAGGGCCCTGACCCATGCCTTTCGACCGCCGCTAGGCCCGAACGCCAGATCGTCCAGAAAGCTCATGCAGCCGATATTCGTTGGCCCGGCCGCATGATGCAAGGCTGCAAGATTTCATCACAGATCACGACGTACCGAGGCGGAGGCGCGGCTTGCCGTCCAGCGCATGGTCTGCCATGCAGGAGCGGGGCGGCGCCCACCAGCGATCGCAGCAGGGAGGAAACTATCGATGGGCGAACGCCCGGGGTTTGTCCCCGACCCGCCGATCCGCTGTCGAGACTATCGAATCGGTGCTCTCGGCGCTGGCTTCATCATGGCGGAGGTTCAGCTCGCAAGCTATGCGGAGGCGGGGTTCCCGATCGCCGCGATCGCGTCGCGCACGAGATCGAAGGCCGAGGAAGTCGCCAACCGCTGGGGCATCCCGAAAGTCCACGACGATCCAATCGCGCTGATTGCCGATCCTGACGTCGAGATCCTCGACATCGCCTATCCGCCCGATCAGCAGCCGGACCTCATCCGGGAGGCTCTGCGCCAGAAGCACATAAAGGCGATCCTGGCGCAAAAGCCGCTCGCGCTCAACTTTGCGACCGCAAAAGCCGTAATCGCCGAAGCCAAGACCGCGGGAAAAATCTTATCCGTCAACCAGAACATGCGGTTCGACCAGTCGATGCGGGTCTTAAAACAGATCCTCGACCGGCGCGAACTCGGCGAGCCGGTCCTTGCGACGATCGAGATGCGGGCCATTCCGCATTGGCAACCGTTCCTTGAGGCTTACGACCGGCTGACGCTTCTCAACATGAGCGTGCATCACCTCGACGTGCTGCGTTTTCTGCTTGGCGACCCAGACGAGATCTACACTGCCGCGCGCACGGATCCACGCACCAAATTCGCCCACCGCGACGGGGTCTGCGTCTCCACTTTGCGCTTTCCGTCCGGCGCGATCGCGATGTCGCTCGAGGATGTGTGGACTGGCCCTAACGCGGACGAGTTCGAAAGCGACATCTACATCAAGTGGCGCATGGAGGGGACCGAGGGCCTTGCGGACGGCACGATCGGCTGGCCCGATTATCCGAAAGGCAGCCCGAGCACGCTTCGCTATTCCTGCCGGGCAACCGGCGGAAAATGGGTGAGCCCGACCTGGACGACGCGCTGGTTTCCACAGGCTTTCGGAGGCGTCATGGAGCAATTGCAATATGCGGTGAAGACCGGCGCTGAGCCGGAGCTCAGCGCGGCCGACAATCTCAAAACCATGGCGCTCGTGGAAGCCGCCTATCGCTCACTGGACGAGAGACGCGCGGTCAGACTGTCCGAGTTCGGCGTCTAGGCTGAGCGCAAGGAGGATGAGACTATGATTCAAGCAGGCATTTTCAGCGGCTACTTTCCCTACAGCGCCACGGAGACGGCCAGCAAAATCCGCAAACTCGGATTCAATACGGTCCAGCTCGATCTCACTTTCAAAGACATGGACCTCTCGAACGGAGGCTTCACAAAGGAAAAGTGCCAGACTATCGGCCACATCTTCCGTGATCAGGACCTGCCGATTTGCTGCATTTCCGGCTACACAAACATTGTCCACCCGGACAAAGACGAGCGCGAGCGCCGGCTCGGCCATCTCAAAGCGATCATCCGCCATGCGCGCGATCTCGGCTCGCCCTATGTCATATCCGAGACCGGTACGTTCGCGACCGATAGCGACTGGGTCCATCACCCCAAAAACAAGACCGAGGAGGGGTTCGCCGACTGCGTCGAGGTCATTCGCGAGCTTGTGCAGACTGCCTACGATCACGGGGCGGTGTTTCTCCTCGAAACCTACGTCAACAATGTGGTCGGCTCGGTAAACGAGACGATGCGAATGTTCGCCGCCGTCGATCACAGCTCGCTCGGCCTGCTCATGGACCCCACCAACTATTTCGAAGCGCACAACATCGGGGACATGGACGGGGAGCTCAATCGCGTGTTCAACGCGCTCGCCGGCAAGATCAGGATCGCCCACGCGAAGGACGTGAAGCTTGCCGGCGCGGACACATCGGAAAAGCACGCCGAACTGTTCGATGGCGCTGCCGAAAGCCATACATTCCGCGGAGTGGGCCAGATCGAATTGCCGGCGCCCGGACTGGGTTCGCTGAACTACGATCTTTATCTGCGCCGCCTTGCGGAGCACCACCCGAACATCCCGATCATTATCGAACATCTTGACGAGAGCGATGTGCCGCGCGCCAAGAAATTCATCGACGGCAAGCTGCGCGCCCTCGGGCTCTAAAGGCGCTTAAAGGCACGGGGCAAGCGGCTTGCCGCAGGGGGGCATATCTGGCATGTTACCTCTTAATCCCGCTGGGGTTTGGCCGGCCGGGCGCGTCCGGGCGGTCGTCGGCAGGACGCAAATTAAAAAAAGGGAGGATCTCTAATGAAATATGCTGGCAGCTTAACCGCGCTGACGCTCGCGGGCTTCTTGATGTCTTCGGCCGCATGGGCCGGCCCTAAGGTCGTTTCCGGCCCCGGGGTCAATCCGCAGTGCTTCAAGCCCTGGTCGGACACGACGAAGTTCCTCCAGTGGGAGAAAAGACCCGGGCCCTACAAAATCGCCCTGGCGAACGGCTTCGTCGGCAACACCTGGCGCATACAAATGATCAAGACGGCCAAGGCCTTCGCCGAGGAGCCGGATATTAAGAAGCACATCAAGGAGTTCAAGGTCGTCTCCACCGGCACGGACGCGGCCGCGCAATTGGGCGCGATCGAGGACTTCATCAATCAGGGCTATGACGCGATCATCGTCAACGCCGTCTCGCCCGAAGGCTTCGACCGCATCATTCGCCTCGCCGACAAGAACAACGTGGTTCTCGTGCCGTTCGACAACGTGCTCGACACCGACAAGGTGATGGAGATCAACGAGGACCAGAAGGAGGCGGGCCGCATGTCGGCCGAGTTCCTGTTGAAGGAAATGGGCAAGACGTCGGGAGACATTCTCGAAGTGCGCGGGCTGCCGGGCAATTCGGTCGACCGCGACCGCCATGACGGCTTTCGCGCCGTGATCGACAAGCCTCCCAACAAGTTCAACGTCACCGAGGTGGTCGGCAACTGGGACACCGGCACGTCGCAGAAGGTGACGGCGGACGCGCTCGCGGTGCACCCGCATTTCGACGGCATCTTCAGCCAGGGCGGCGACGACGGCACGGTGCAGGCGTTTCTCGACGCCAAGCGTCCACTCGTGCCCTTCGCCGGCGAGGGCGAGAACGAGTTCCGCAAGCAGATCGCCGAATATTCGAAGGACGGGCTCAAGGGCCTGTCCTACGGACAATCTCCAGCGCTGGTCGCGATCTCCATTAAGGCGGCGATCGAGGCGCTCCAGGGCAACGTGATGCCGCAACTGATCTCCATCCCGATCCCGGTGGCCACGTACCAGGACCTCAAGGCCGGCGAGAACTATTGGCCCGACCTCAAGGCGAACTTCTTCGCGCCGAACCAGTTCACCCCCTGTGGAGTGAACTTCACCGCGCCAGAAATCATGGCGCAAAGCGAGAAGAATACGAAGTAGCCGCCTTAAAGGCGATCAGGACGCCCCGCCGGCCGGACGCCGGGCGGGGCGTCCGTCGTTGAAGCGGCGCGCGCCGCCCATTCTCATCGAGGTTGATCATGGCGGATACGCCGCGAGGCGATTTTCTTGTCCTGTCTGGAATATCCAAGCGTTACGGCGGCGTCCGGGCCCTCGAGGACGTGGATTTCCGCTGCGCGCGCGGCTCCATCCACGCAGTCCTGGGCGAGAACGGGGCGGGCAAGTCGACGCTGATCAAGATCGTCGCGGGCGTCGTCCACCCCGACGCCGGGACGATAGCGCTCGATGGCCGCGCGCGCGAGTTCTCCAGCCCCTCAGCCGCGACGGCCGCCGGGGTCGTTTGCATCTTCCAGGAACTGTCGTTGATGCCGGACTTGTCCGTCGCCGACAACGTCTCGATCGCCACGCCACCAAGGCGGTTCGGCATGATCGACACCCGCGCTCAGCGGCGGAGGGCCGAGGCCCTGCTGGCGGAAGTCGGCTGCGAGGACGTCAACCCGCTTCTGCGCATCCGCGATCTGCCGCTGTCGCGCCGCCAGAT
>DATDHT010000070.1:0-7794 GCA_036521435.1 Roseiarcus sp. | reverse complement strand
TGCGGCCTCGCCTATGGGCTGGCCGATATCGTCCGCAAGCTCGAAGAGTCGGATTATGAATTCGACTCGATTGTCGTCAGCGGCGGCGCGTCGCGCAGTCCATTGGTCCGCCAGATCATTGCGGACGTGTGCGGAAAGACGGTGGAATCGCCCGAGACCCCAGAGCCGGTGCTTCTGGGCTCGGCGATGGTGGGCGCGGTTGCCGCGGGCGCGCAGACCATGGCCTCCGCCATGTCGTCGATGTCCACGCTCGCGGTAGGCGCGGCGGCGCCGGCAGGCGGAGCGATCGCTGCGTTCCATGCGCGAAAGGCCGATGCGTGCGAAATGCTGCGCCGCACTGAGCGGGAGATTCGCGAACTCAATCGCAAGTCTCGCTGGCCTGAATTGGTCATTTTCGACTGTGACGGCGTGCTGGTCGACAGCGAACTGATCGCGCTCGGCGTCATGCGCCGCAGGCTGGGCGAAGCCGGCTTTCGCCTGACCGATCAGGAAACACGAGAGCGCTTCCTTGGGCGCCGGCTAGATTCGTCCTTGCGCGGGATCGAAACTGAACTCGGGGCGCCATTGCCTGAGGCGTTTCGAGAAGAGTTTTCACGTGAGATTGTCTCTGCGTTCGCGCGAGAATTGAAAGGGATCGAAGGGGTGCGGGAGGCTGTCGAAGGTTTGCGCGCGCGCGTATGCGTCGCCTCCTCGAGCGGGCATAAGAGATTGCGCCTCTCGCTTCGACTGGCCGGCTACGAGACGTTGTTCGCCCCTAACATTTTTTCTGCGGCCGACGTCGCGGAGGGAAAACCGAGTCCGGATCTATTTCTGCATGCAGCGCGCGCGATGGGCGTCAAGCCGAAGGACTGCCTGGTGATCGAGGACAGCGTCGCGGGTGTCGTCGCCGGGCGCGCCGCGGGGATGGCGGTGTTCGGGTTCGTCGGCGCCAGTCATTTCTCGCCGCTTGATGACGGAGCGCATTTGACCGCGGCCGGCGCCGAACTCCTCTTCGGCGATATGGCGCGCCTGCCCGATCTCGTCGCCGCGCGGGCGGCCCGAGCGGACGCTAAGGGCGCGGACTGAAGCCATGGCGCGCAAATCGGATCACGACGGATTGCGGCTCGACGAGGCGGCTCGCGCCGGATGGCTCTATTACGTCGCCGGCAACACCCAGGACGAGATCGCGCGCAAGCTTGGCATTTCGCGCCAGGCGGCGCAGCGCCTGGTTTCGCTGGCGATCAGCGAGCGGCTCATCAAGGTCAGGCTCGATCATCCGATCGCGCGCTGCATGGAGCTCGCCGCGGCGCTCAAGCTGCGTTACGACCTCATGTTCTGCGAGGTCGCCCCGACCGATCCGGCCTCGACGTCGTCGACGCTCGGCATCGCTCAAGTCGCCGCGGCGGAGTTCGAACGTTGGCTGCGCCGCTCGGAGCCGGCGATCATCGGCATCGGCACGGGGCGCACGATGCGCGCCGTCGCCGACCAACTGCCAGCGATGGAATGCCCGCAACACAAGCTGGTCGCGCTGGTCGGCACCACCAAGACCGATGGTTCGGCTTCGTTCTACGACGTCATCATTCGCGTGTCCGACAGCGTGCGCGCGCCACACTACCCGATGCCGCTGCCGGTCATCGCGCGCTCGGTCGAGGAGCGCGAGCTCCTGACCAGCCTCGCCTCGGTGAAGAGTCTCTTTGATCTTGTCGAACGCACGGACGTCTGTTTCGTCGGCGTCGGCGCGGTCGGCGACTCGGCCGCCCTGGTGCAGGACGGGATCATCACCCGTCAGGAAGCGGAGGCTTTGCGTCAGCTCGGCGCGATCGGGGAGATCACCGGCTGGGCGTTCGATTCGGCGGGAAAGGTGCTCGCGGAGGGGACGAACCAGCGGGTCGCCTCGGCGCCGTTGCGACGCGCCGACAACCGGCTCGTGATCGGCGTCGCGATGGGGCCGTCGCGGCGGGCGCCGGTTCGCAGCGCCTTGGCTGGGCGGCTCATTTCCGGCTTGGTCACCGACGAGGCGACCGCCGAGCACCTGCTGCAACGGTGAAGGGGGACGAAAAACAGATTTAATTTCATACAGTTAGCCTGCGCTCTTGCGATTTTAAGCGGCGCGGCGTCAAATTAATATTGACTCGGGCGGAAGGATATGGCGAATATTCGCCCGCTAGCTTGGCAAATGCCCGTTCCCGGCATTGCCTCATGGAGGAAACGCTATGAAGGTTCACACGATGGGCCTGCTCGGGGCGGTCGCGCTCGCGGGCTTCTCGCTCCCGGCCTTTGCCGACACCACACTGACGATCGCCACCGTCAACAACGGCGACATGGTCCGCATGCAAGGGCTGACCGACGATTTCACCAAGGCCAATCCCGACATCAAGCTCAATTGGGTCACGCTCGAAGAAAACGTGCTGCGCCAGAAGGTGACCACCGACATCGCCACCAAAGGCGGCCAGTTCGATATTTTGACCATCGGCACCTACGAGGTTCCGATCTGGGCGAAAAAGAAGTGGCTTATCTCCCTCGACAAGCTCGGGGCCGACTATGACGTCGACGATCTTCTTCCCGCCATCCGCTCCGGCCTCTCGGCCGATGGCAAGCTTTACGCCGCGCCGTTCTATGGCGAGAGCTCCTTCGTCATGTACCGCACCGACCTGATGGAGAAGGCCGGCCTCAAGATGCCGGAGAAGCCGACCTGGGACTTCATCAGGCAAGCCGCCGACAAGATGACCGACAAGGCGGGCGGCGTCTACGGAATCTGTCTGCGCGGGAAGCCGGGCTGGGGCGAGAACATGGCCTTCCTGACGGCTATGTCCAACTCGTTCGGCGCGCGATGGTTCGACGAGAAATGGGAGCCTCAGTTCAATACGCCAGAATGGAAGAAGACGATCGACTTCTACGTCGCGCTCTTGAAGGCCGACGGGCCGCCCGGCGCTTCGTCGAACGGTTTCAATGAGAACCTCGCCCTGTTCAACGATGGCAAGTGCGGCATGTGGATCGACGCCACGGTCGCGGCTGGATTCGTAACCGATCCGAAGCAATCCAAGGTCGCCGACAAGGTCGGCTTCGCGCTCGCGCCGAACGACGGACTTGGCAAGAGCGCCAACTGGCTATGGGCGTGGTCACTTGCCGTCCCGGCCGGAACGAGCAAGGCAGACGCAGCTGAGAAGTTCGTTTCATGGGCGACCAGCAAGCACTACACCGATCTCGTCGCCTCGAAGGACGGCTGGGCTCGCGTTCCGCCCGGAACCCGCACCTCGCTCTACAAGAATGCAGACTATACGAAGGCGGCTCCGTGGGCCGAGATGACGCTCGAGTCGATCAATTCGGCCGACCCGCTCCATCCCACGGTGAAGCCGGTTCCATACACGGGCGTACAGTTCGTCGCGATCCCACAGTTCCAGGGAATGGCGACTGACACGGGCCAGGACTTCTCGGCCGCTCTCGCGGGAACGATGACCGTCGACCAGGCGCTCGCGAAGGCCCAAGCGAGCGCGACCAACGTGATGAAGAAAGCAGGCTACCTCAAGTGAGCTCGAGCGGGCCGCGCAGCCATCCGCCGCGCGGCCCGCTGGCTGGCCTTGGCTGGTCGTCTTGTATGCAAGCGCCGCGATGGGATTTGGATTGACTTCGCGCAAACATTGTAGGGAACAAATGCCCATCAAGGCATTGCCGCATGGAGGAAACGCTATGAAGGTTCTTGTAAAGGGCCTGTTCGGGGTGGTCGCGCTCGCAAGCTTCTCGCTTCCCGCTTACGCCGAAACGACGCTGACCATCGCTACCGTCAACAACGGCGACATGATCCGCATGCAGAAGCTGACGGATGATTTCACCAAGGCCAATCCTGACATCAAGCTCAACTGGGTTACGCTTGAAGAGAACGTGCTGCGCCAGAAAGTGACGACCGACATCGCCACCAAGGGGGGTCAGTTCGACGTTCTGACCATCGGCACCTATGAAGTGCCGATCTGGGGCAAGAAGAAATGGCTGGTGCCGCTCGACAAGCTCGGCGCCGACTATGATGTCGACGATCTGCTTCCCGCGATCCGCGCAGGCCTCACCGTTGACGGAAAGCTGTATGCCGCGCCGTTCTACGGCGAAAGCTCCTTCACCATGTACCGCAAGGACCTCTTCGATAAGGCTGGCCTGAAAATGCCGGACAATCCGACTTGGGAGTTCATTGCAGACGCAGCCAAGAAGATCACGGATCCCGCCACGGGAACCTACGGCATCTGCCTTCGGGGCAAGCCAGGCTGGGGCGAGAACATGGCTTTTCTGACCGCGGCCTCGAACTCGTTCGGAGCGCGCTGGTTCGACGAGAAATGGCAGCCCCAGTTCAATACGCCCGAGTGGAAGAATACCCTCTCGTTCTACGTCGACTTGATGAAAGCCGCGGGACCTCCAGGCGCTTCGGCCAATGGCTTCAACGAGAACCTCGCGCTCTTCAACGCCGGCAAGTGCGGAATGTGGATCGACGCGACATCCGCTGGACAGTTCGTCGTCGGCAAGGACTCGAAGGTCGCCGACAAGGTCGGCTTCACGATGGCTCCGAACACAGGTCTCGGCAAGAGCGCTAACTGGCTGTGGGCTTGGACGCTGGCGATACCCGCGGGATCGAGCAAGATCGATGCCGCGGAAAAGTTCCTCGCCTGGGCGACGAACAAGCAGTACACCGATCTGGTCGCCTCGAAGGATGGGTGGGCCAGCGTTCCGCCGGGCACGCGCACCTCGCTCTACAAGAACGCGCAGTATCTTGATGCAGCGCCTTTCGCCGCGTTGACGATGAAGTCCATGGATGCTGCTGACCCCGTGCATCCGACCGTGAAACCGGTTCCGTACACAGGCGTGCAGTTTGCCGCGATTCCCGAGTTCCAGGGCATCGGCACTGATGTCGGGCAGGACTTCTCCGCGGCGCTCGCCGGAACGATGACGGTCGACCAGGCGCTCGCCAAAGCCCAGGCCAGCACCGAAGCCACAATGAAGAAGGCCGGCTACATCAAGTGAGCCCAATCGCCGCTTCTGCGCCGCGCGAGCGTCTCTTGCCCGGCGTCTGAGGGGACGTTCCTCCCCGTCCCGCCCCCTTCTCGTTCGCGAGAAGGGGGAAGCCGGGGAGATATCACGGACGAGAGTGTCGGCGACCCGGACCGGCGAGACTGGCGCGCGTAAGACGCGGGAGGAGAGGCAAGATGGCGACGCAGCAAACGGCGACGGCGGGTCGCGCTCTCGTTTCACCATCGGTCATCCTGCTCTTCATCTGGATGATCGTGCCGCTGGCGATGACGCTCTATTTTTCGACCCTGCGCTACAGCCTGCTCGACCCCGACAACACCGGCTTTGTCGGGCTCCAGAATTATACGTCATTCCTCACCGACCCGGATTTCATCGCCGCTCTTATCAATACGCTCGTTTTAGTGATCTCCGTGCTCGTCATCAGCGTTGGCGGGGGCATGCTGGTCGCATTGCTGATGGACCAGCCGGTGTTCGGGCTGAATATCCTGCGTCTCATGGTTATCGCGCCGTTCTTCGTCATGCCGACCGTCAGCGCTCTCGTGTGGAAGAATCTGCTGATGAACCCGGATTCCGGGCTGTTCGCCTGGATCGCCCGATCATTGGGGTTCGAACCGATCGTCTGGTTCACCAATTGGCCCATGCTCTCGGTGATCATCGTCGTCTCGTGGGAATGGCTGCCATTCGCGAGCCTTATCCTTCTGACCGCGCTGCAGTCGCTCGATGAGGAGCAGAAGGAGGCCGCCTCGCTCGACGGCGCGGGCGCGTTCTCCTATTTCGGCTATATCGTCCTGCCGCATATCGCGCGTGCGATCACCGTCGTCATCCTGATCGAGACGATTTTCCTGCTCAGCGTATTCGCGGAAATCTACGTCACCACCTCCGGCGGCCCCGGCACCGCGACCACGAACATCCCGTTCCTCGTCTACAAGCAGGCGCTTCTCAACTTCGATGTCGGCAGCGCTTCCGCGGGCGGCATCGTCGCGGTCATTCTCGCCAACATCGTCGCGATCTTCCTGATGCGCATCATCGGCAAGAACCTGGAGGGCTGAACGATGGCCATCAAGAAATCCATGCGCCAGCGCGTCGGGGTCACGATTCTCGCCTGGGTCGTCGCCTTCCTGATCTTCTTCCCGATCCTTTGGACTTTCATAACCAGCTTCAAGAGTGAGCTGGATGCGATCGCGATGCCGCCGAAATTTCTGTTCTTCAACTGGACGTTGGAAAATTATGTCGAGGTCCAGCAGCGCTCGAACTATCTGAAGTTCGCCTTCAACTCGGTCGTGCTTTCGATCGGCGCTAACCTGCTCGGTCTCCTGATCGCCGTTCCGGCCGCCTGGTCGATGGCGTTCGCGCCGGGCAAGTACACCAAAGATCTCCTGATGTGGATGCTGTCGACCAAGATGATGCCGGCGGTCGGCGTGCTGGTGCCGATCTACCTCCTGTTCAAGACCCTGCATCTGCTCGATAGTCTGCTCGGCATTGGGATCGTCCTGATGCTGCTCAACCTGCCGCTCTTGATCTGGATGCTCTACACCTACTTCAAGGAGATCCCGAACGACATTCTCGAGGCGGCGCGCATGGACGGGGCCTCGCTCCTGAACGAGATCGTCTATGTGCTGACGCCGATGGCCGTGCCGGGCATCGCCTCGACCATGCTGCTTGCGATCATTCTGTCGTGGAACGAGGCGTTCTGGACCCTCAATCTGACGACTTCGAATGCCGCGCCGCTGACCGCCTTCATCGCCTCGTACTCGGCGCCGGAAGGCTTCTTCTGGGCCAAGCTTTCGGCCGCCTCGACGCTCGCCATCGCGCCGATCCTCATCCTCGGCTGGTTCTCGCAGAAACAGCTGGTCCGAGGCTTGACCTTCGGCGCCGTCAAATGATCCCGCAATAAGGAATTGCCGCCATGGGAAGCATTCAACTGAAGGACGTGCGTAAGGCGTTCGGCGCCGTCAGCATCATCAACGGCATCGATCTCAATATCGAGAACGGCGAGTTCGCGGTCTTCGTCGGCCCGTCCGGCTGCGGCAAGTCGACGCTTCTACGCCTCATCGCCGGTCTCGAGGACGTCACCTCCGGCCAGGTGCTGATCGACGCCAAGGACATGACCAGTGTCGGCCCCGCCCAGCGCGGGCTCGCCATGGTGTTCCAGTCCTACGCGCTCTATCCGCATATGAGCGTGCGCGGCAACATCGCCTTCGCGCTCAAGATGGCGGGGCAGAGCGCCAGCATGATCGATCAAAAGGTGCGCAAGGCGGCGGCGACGCTGAACCTTACCGATTACCTCGATCGCAAGCCGCGCCAGCTTTCCGGCGGTCAGCGCCAGCGTGTCGCCATCGGACGCGCGATCGTGCGCGAGCCGAAGGCGTTCCTGTTCGACGAGCCACTTTCCAACCTCGACGCGGCGCTGCGCGTGCAGATGCGCGTGGAGATCGGCGAGCTTCACGAGGCGCTCAAGACGACCATGGTCTATGTCACTCACGATCAGGTCGAGGCGATGACCATGGCCGACAAGATCGTGGTGCTTGACCGCGGCTCGGTCGCGCAGATCGGCTCGCCGCTCGAGCTCTACAACAGGCCCAACGGGCTGTTCGTCGCCGGCTTCATCGGCTCTCCGACCATGAACCTGATCAAGGGCGCGCCCGCCGCCAAGCGCGGCGCGGAGACGATCGGCATTCGCCCCGAACATGCCGATATATCGACCACCGCCGGCGAGTGGCCGGCGAAGGTGCGTCTCGCCGAGCACCTTGGCTCCGACACTTTCGTCCACGCTGAGGCGGACGGTATGGGGCAGCTGACCTTGCGCCT
>DATDHT010000069.1:0-18511 GCA_036521435.1 Roseiarcus sp. | reverse complement strand
GAAGGGATTCGTAATTTCCTGGTTCATTCTGGTCTCCCGCGAGTTCGACGCTTGAACGCGCCGAAACCCGCATTCATGGGAACAAAAGCGCGACGCCGCCCGCGACCGCGAATCGCTCGAGAGCGGCTAAGGCCAAGCGCGTTATTCGGCAGCCTCCGCGGGCGGCAGCGGCAGTTCTTCCGGCGCGCGCTTGATCGACGCGAGCTCGACGTTAAGTCCGAGCGAGCGCATCTCCTTCACAAGCACGTTGAAGCTCTCCGGAATGCCGGATTCGAACGTGTCGTCGCCGCGCACGATCGACTCGTACACTTTGGTGCGGCCGGCGACGTCGTCCGACTTGACGGTCAGCATCTCCTGCAGCGTGTAGGCGGCGCCGTAGGCTTCCAGCGCCCAGACCTCCATTTCGCCGAAGCGCTGGCCGCCGAACTGCGCCTTGCCGCCCAGTGGCTGCTGGGTCACGAGGCTGTAGGGACCGATCGAGCGCGCGTGGATCTTGTCGTCGACAAGATGGTGGAGCTTCAGCATGTAGATGTAGCCCACCGTCACCTTGCGGTCGAAGGCGTCGCCCGTGCGCCCGTCGAAGAGCGTCACCTGTCCGGAGGAATCGAGACCTGCCTTGTCGAGCATTTCGACGATGTCCTTCTCGCGCGCGCCGTCGAACACGGGCGTCGCAATTGGAACGCCGCGACGGAGATTCTCGCCAAGTTCAGCGAGGCCCTTGTCGTCGAGCGCCTTGATCGTCTCGTTCTCGCCGTAGATATCCTTCAGCTTGCCGCGCAACGGCTTCACGTCGTTCGAGCGCAGATAGGCGTCAACCGCCTCGCCCACTTGCCGGCCGAGACCCGCGCAGGCCCAACCGAGATGGGTCTCGAGGATCTGTCCGACATTCATGCGGCTCGGCACGCCGAGCGGGTTGAGCACGATGTCGACCGGTTGGCCATCGGCGAGGAACGGCATGTCTTCCTGCGGCACGATGCGCGACACGACGCCCTTGTTGCCATGGCGCCCGGCCATCTTGTCGCCCGGCTGGATCTTGCGCTTCACCGCGATGAAGACCTTGGCCATTTTCATCACGCCAGGCGGCAGCTCGTCGCCGCGCTGCAGCTTCTCGACCTTGTCGAGGAAGCGGCTTTCCAGCGACTTCTTCGATTCGTCGTATTGCTTGCGCATCGCCTCGATCTCCGACATCGTCTGGTCGGACTCGAGCGCGAAGCTCCACCATTGCGAGCGCGGCTGCTCCTCGAGCAGCGTCTTCGTCAGCACCTGATCCTTCTTGAAGCCCTTAGGCCCGGACAAAGCCCGCTTGCCTTCGAGCGTCTCGGCCAGTCGCGCATAGACATTGCGATCCAGGATCGCCTGCTCGTCATCGCGGTCCTTGGCAAGGCGTTCGATTTCCTCGCGCTCGATCGCCTGCGCGCGCTCGTCCTTGTCGACGCCGTGGCGGTTGAAGACCCTGACCTCGACGATCGTGCCTTGCACGCCTGGGGGAACGCGCAACGACGTGTCGCGCACGTCGGAGGCCTTCTCGCCGAAGATGGCGCGCAGAAGCTTCTCTTCCGGCGTCATCGGGCTTTCGCCCTTGGGCGTGATCTTGCCGACCAGGATGTCGCCCGCCACGACCTCGGCGCCGATGTACACGATGCCCGCTTCGTCGAGATTCTTCAGCGCCTCTTCCGAGACGTTCGGAATGTCGCGCGTGATCTCCTCAGGACCCAGCTTGGTGTCGCGGGCCATCGCTTCGAATTCCTCGATGTGGATCGAGGTGAAGACGTCGTCCTTGACGATGCGCTCAGAGAGCAGGATCGAGTCCTCGAAGTTGTAACCGTTCCACGGCATGAAAGCGACGAGGACGTTACGGCCGAGCGCCAGATCGCCGAGATCCGTGGACGGACCGTCAGCGATGATGTCGCCCTTCTCAACCCGGTCTCCCACCCTCACGAGCGGCTTCTGGTTGATGCAGGTCGACTGGTTCGAACGCTGGAACTTCATCAGGCGATAGATATCGACGCCGGGCTTGGCGGCGTCGGCCTCCTCGGTCGCGCGCACCACGATACGGGTGGCGTCGATCTGGTCGATGATTCCGGCGCGCCGCGCCGCAATCGCCGCGCCCGAATCGCGCGCCACGATCGCCTCCATGCCGGTGCCGACCAGGGGCGCGTCCGAGCGCACCAGCGGCACCGCCTGACGCTGCATGTTCGAGCCCATCAGCGCGCGGTTGGCGTCGTCGTTCTCAAGGAACGGAATCAGCGCCGCGGCCACCGAGACCAACTGCTTGGGCGACACGTCCATGAAGTCGACGCGATCGCCCGGCAGGAACACAACGTCGCCGGCGTGGCGGCAAACGATGAGGTCGCCCACCAGATGGCCCTTGGCGTCGATCGGGGTGTCGGCCTGCGCGACCGAGTATTTCTGCTCTTCCATCGCCGAGAGGTAACTAACCTCCTCAGTCACCTTGCCTTCACGGATCTTGCGGTAGGGCGATTCGATGAAGCCGTATTTGTTCACCCGCGCGAAGGTCGCGAGCGAGTTGATGAGCCCGATGTTCGGGCCTTCCGGCGTCTCGATCGGGCAGATGCGGCCATAATGCGTCGGATGCACGTCGCGCACCTCGAAGCCGGCCCGCTCACGCGTCAGACCACCCGGCCCGAGCGCCGACAGACGACGCTTGTGGGTGATCTCCGACAGCGGGTTCGTTTGGTCCATGAACTGCGACAATTGCGACGAGCCGAAGAACTCGCGCACCGCGGCCGCCGCCGGCTTGGCGTTGATGAGATCCTGCGGCATGATCGTGTCGATCTCGACCGACGACATGCGCTCCTTGATCGCCCGCTCCATCCGCAGAAGGCCAATGCGATATTGGTTCTCCATCAATTCGCCGACCGAGCGCACGCGCCGGTTGCCGAGATGGTCGATGTCGTCGATCTCGCCGCGGCCGTCGCGCAGGTTCACCAGCGCCTTGACCACGGCCAGAATGTCGTCCTTGCGCAGGGTTCGCTGGGTGTCGGGCGCGTCGAGGTCGAGGCGCATGTTCATCTTGACCCGGCCTACCGCCGAGAGATCGTAGCGCTCTCCGTCGAAGAACAGCGACTGGAACATCGCCTCGGCGCTATCGATCGTCGGCGGCTCGCCCGGGCGCATGACGCGATAGATGTCGAACAGGGCGTCCTCCCGCGAGGAATTCTTGTCGACCTTGAGCGTGTTGCGGATATAGGCGCCAATATTGATGTGGTCGATGTCGAGCACCGGCAACTCGCTGAAGCCGGCCTCCAGCAGCAACGGGAGCGACTTCTCGGTAATCTCCTCGCCGGCCTCGGCGTAGATCTCGCCGCTCGCCGGATTGTAGAGATCCTCGGCGATATACTGGCCATAGAGATCGGCGTCGCTTGCGCGCAGCGCCTTGAGACCCTTCTCGGCCAATTGCCGCGCGGCGCGTACGGTCAATTTCCGGCCGGACTCGATCGCGACTTCGCCAGTGTCGGCGTCCACGAGATCGACGGAGGCCTTGACGCCCCTCATGCGTTCGGCGTCGAAAGGCACCCGCCAGGCGCCGTCCTTGAGATGCGTGTAGACGATTTTCTTGTAGAAGGTCGACAGGATCTCCTCGCCATCGAGACCAAGCGCATAAAGCAGCGAGGTCACTGGGATCTTGCGGCGCCGGTCGATACGCGCATAGACGACGTCCTTGGCGTCGAACTCAATGTCGAGCCACGAGCCGCGATAGGGGATGATGCGAGCAGCGAACAAAAGTTTGCCCGAGGAATGGCTCTTGCCCTTGTCGTGATCGAAGAACACGCCCGGGCTGCGATGCATCTGCGAGACGATGACCCGTTCAGTCCCGTTGACGATGAAGGTGCCGTTTATGGTCATGAGCGGCATGTCGCCCATGTAGACATCCTGCTCCTTGATGTCCTTGACCGACTTGGCCTGGGTCTCCGGATCGACGTCGAACACGATGAGGCGCAGCGTCACCTTGAGCGGCGCGGAGAAGGTCATGCCGCGCTGGCGGCACTCGTCGACATCGTATTTCGGCGCTTCATACTCATACTTGACGAATTCGAGATGGGCGGTGTCGGCAAAGTCCTTGATCGGGAATACCGACTTGAAGACCGCCTGCAGGCCCTCGGTTGGACGCCCCCCCTTCGGCGGGTCCATCAGCAGAAACTGGTCATATGAGGCCTTCTGGACTTCGATCAGATTCGGCATTTCGCCGACTTCCTTGACGTGCCCGAACACCTTGCGAACGCGCTTGCGGCCAGTGAATGTCTGTGCCATGTGGCTCCTCTAAACTTCGCTTGCGGCCGTTGTCGGTCGGTCGCCGCACGCCGATGCGCGCGCCGAATCTCCGGCTGGTCTTCTCAGGGCGTCGCCGACACCCCTTCCCCGTCAAACCTTCCCGGCGGCGGCCCCAAATCTTCTTGGCCGCCACAGATGACGTTCGTTCCCCAAACGTTCTGAAAACGCCGGAACGGCCCCTGGCCAATGGCCGGGACCGTCCCGCTTTGATTGACCGAGCCCCGCGATGCGGGGCGCGTCATTATTTAACCTCGACCTTGGCCCCAGCCTTTTCCAAAGCCGCCTTGATCTTCTCGGCCTCTTCCTTTGACACGCCTTCCTTGATGGGCTTCGGCGCGGCTTCAACCAGATCCTTCGCTTCCTTCAGGCCGAGCGCGGTGATGGCACGCACTTCCTTGATCACTTCGATCTTCTTGTCGCCGATCGCAGCGAGGATAACGCTGAACTCGGTCTGCTCTTCTACCGGCGCGGCGGCTGCGCCAGCGGCCGGAGCAGCGGCGACAGACACAGCGGCGGCGGCTGACACGCCCCACTTTTCTTCAAGCAGCTTAGCGAGATCGGCGGCCTCCAGAACCGTGAGGCTCGAGAGTTCGTCAACGATTTTTTCGAGATTTGCCATTGAGAGAGTTCCTTATGTAGTGCGGTTCGAATGATTGTGAAGAGCCTGCCTCAGGCTGCGTCTTTCGCGGCATAGGCGCCGACAACACGCGCGAGCTTGGCGGCTGGCGCGGTCGTGAGCTGGGCGAGCTTGGTCGCGGGGGCGAGCAGAAGCCCCAGCAGTTTCGCCCGCAGCTCGTCGAGGGACGGCAAGGTCGCAAGCGCCTTGACTCCGTCGACGTCGAGAGCCGTCTTGCCCATGGCGCCGCCTAGGAGCACGAACTTCTCGTGGTCCTTGGCGAAAGCCACGGCCGCCTTGGCCGCCGCCACCGGATCGGTCGAATGAGCGATCAGAGTTGGGCCCTTGAGCAGAGGACTGATCGAGGCGACGTCCGTGCCTTCAAGGGCAATCTGAGCCAGGCTGTTCTTGGCGACCTGAACCTTGGCGCCCGCCTGCCGCATCTGCTTGCGCAGCCGCTGCATCTGGGCGACAGTCAGGCCGGAATAATGCGCCACGACCACAACCGACGTTTTGGAAAAAACGTCGTGCAGAGCCGCGACGGCTTCCTTCTTTTCCGTTCTATCCACGATGCTCATCTCCGGTCGGCGGGGCCCGATTGCTCAAAACCCGCCTGTTGCACACGCCGCGCCGCTCGATTCGGCCATTCGAATCCAACGCCACAGCCACTTGCGCCTGTCCCCGGAGGCAGGCGAAAACGCCCGGCGCCGGACAGATGGTTCGAACCGCTTTCACCGTCCGGGAAGCGCCGGACGGATATAGAAACTCGGTCTTCCCCGTCTATGCTGGCTCCCTGCCCTCATGGGGCCTTGGGAATTAAGCGTGCCCCGAGAACAGGTTACGCACCGGCAGTCTCGGACAGGACAAAGCCAGAACGGACGCAAAGGTTAACCCTTTCCGTCCTCCGGCCTTTCCGCCGCTCCCGCTCCGATCACCCGTCACCGGTTTCATCTTTGCAGGGCGGTAGCCCATGTTTGATTCGGGATCGTCGCGCTGTCGATCCCAAACGGGGGCCATAGCGCTTTCCAGCGAGCTTGCCAAGGGGGTAACGAAAAGTTTTGCACAGCGCCAGCGCGCCGATCAGCAGCGTTGGAATATAAATTCTGGCGCGAAGACAATTAGACCCTCGCGCCAGAAGTTCTTTGCCGGCGCCCGTTTTAGCGTGAGGCGGTCGCCACCACGACTTGCCTTCGCCCCCGGCGCGCGACAGCGAATCCGAGACCGCCGAAGCCGATCAGCATCATCGCCCAAGTCGAAGGCTCAGGAACCGCCCCAGCGGCGGTGGAGAACGAGCCGTCCGTGTGAGTGTCGTAGAACTGGGTCTTCAAGAACCCCTCGGTGGAGTCTGTGATGCGATCGTCAAACAAAAGATCGAAGCTATAGCTTTGCCCCGCGGCCAAAACCCCGCCCGGTATTGTCACGCTCGTATCTGTGGTTAAAAGAGTCTCATTAAACACCGTCGAATTGGACGAATTGACAACCGAAAAGAAGATGTTGTTCGCCCCTGGCGTCGCATTTGGGCTGACGTCCATAGCGTTGAAGTCCAGTGTGATCGAATCGGCGGCGTTCAGACCCTGAAGAGCGCTGAATGAGGCCGCCGCGAGCTGCGGCGTGTTGGAATAGGCATCACCGTCATACTCAAGAAGAAACGGCATTGGCCCCATGGTGCCGCCCTCAAGGTCGAATACGTAACCGCCGGAAGGAAAGTCGCTCTGCAACCCACTGAAGGACGAATTGGAACCTGACAAGGTCAGCGAGGGCGGGGAGGAGCCCAGCGTGAGGGCCGCCGGCGACCCGGGGCCGGGGTAGAACAGCTGGCTAGAAGCGCCGAAGTCCGTCGCATTGGTGAAAAACGCGCGGGCGGAAAAGAAGCCGCCCGTCGACGTCACCGTTGTCGGATCGGTCTGCTCGAAAGTCGGATTAACACCAACGTCTGCCTGCGTTAGCTGAGCGTGTGCAACTCCGGCGCCCGCCACCAAGCCGGCGGCGGCCAAACCGACCGCGTGCATAAATCGCTTCCCTTGCATGATTTCCATCCCCCTGATGCGAGCCAACCTGTCATCGCTCTAGTGGCCCGCAATTCCGTAACGGCGCAGCAGCAGATTATCCTCTTACGTCTGGACAATAGAGTCAATCTGCTGTCGATCCCTCACGGAATCGTGATCGCGATCCGGACCGGCGTGCTCTACAAAGAGGCTGGCGGCATCGCGTCGCCGCCCTCGCAGGCGGGTCCGGCGTTGCTGGTGGAATCGTGGCCGCCGCGTCTGTGGTTGGCGTTGGGTGTCATTTAACCAACCCTGTTGTAATGATTTTGCCTATCGGCCTGCTCGCCGCAGGTCGATCGCTAAACCACTCGTCGTCAACTGCCTCGTCGTTGCGCGTTGGAAGTCGCCGGCTTCCGTACCCTACCGCTGATATCAGCGGCGGCTTCGGACGGGCCTACGGCGCCCCCACACTTTCGTAGCGCTTTCGTTCTAAACGGCGCTTTGACAGCCGTATGCCGAGGGTGTTATTCGCATGGCGGATTGAACTGCCAATCGGGCTCGCAGACTCCAGGCTCTCCCGAAGTCTAGCTGGAGCAGTCCCAAACAATCGCCAACTTCAACTGGTTCAACCTGATGGGTTAGATTGGAGGAAACCACTGAGCGGATGGTCTGTTTCTGGTCTAGTCTCCCGACCATGAAGAGGTTAGATTAAGGCATGAGCAGTAAAGTCATCGTTCATATCAGTGCTGACTTTCCAGACTCGATGGCGGCGACAAAGACCAGTTCGGTAGCCAATCTGATCAAGGCCACCGACGGATATCGTCATGTCGTATACTCCCTCAACCGCGTCAGTCTCGTCTCAGGCATAGTCGCCGTTGATTTCGGCCCCGACCGCAAGGCGATCGCCTACGGGGCGCCCCCCAAAGGAATTTTCCACGCCACTTACCTTGAGCGCGTATCGGACTGGATCCTCAAGGATATTCAGAGCCGCGGCATTCCGGTCGACGCCCTGCATCTGCACAAGTTTTCCGTTGAGGGCCTGATTGGTCAGAAAGTTGCGCGAAGCCTCAAACGCCCGTACATCGTCAACCTTTGGGGCGATACGGACCTAAAAGTCATAAAGTACCGTCCAGACCTGAGGGCGCGCTGGAAATCGATCCTCGACCAGGCGGCTCTCGTCGTCCCCCATACGCCCTGGGTCGAAGAGCGCTTTGACGCGTTGTTTGGACTCGATCACTCGAAATTGATGATTCTGCCGGCAATCACTCAGAACGAGCACTTTACGCCGTCTCCAATCGTATCTGAGCCGCGATTTGTGACGCTTTTCAATCTCGACGTGCATCGGCGAAAAAACTTTGCCGCGCTTGTCGCTGTGATCGACCGCATGTCGCGTCGGTTTCCCGACATCTCGCTCGACGTTTACGGCAAGGGTTCACCCAAGACGATGTTCGAGGTTTCTCAAATCGTTGAGAAGTCGAAGGCCAAAAACGTCAGGCTGAAGGGACCGCTGCCGAGCGATGGATTTACGACGATCCTCGGGAATTACGTTGGATTCTTGATGCCGACTCGCCGGGAAACTTTCGGCATGGTCTTTATCGAGGCCTTGTTCTCCGGCTTGCCCCTGCTTCATACCAAAAGATGGGGCATTGACGGATTTTTTGCCGATGACGAAGTCGGATACGCCTGCGATCCGACCAGCCTCGATGACATCGAGGCGGGCGTCGCCCGTCTGTTGGCCGAACAGGAACGGTTCAAAGGATCCATCGCTTCTCTTCATGAGCGCGGGGGGTTGGACCGGTTCAAGCGAAAAACAATCGCCGAGGCCTATCGTGCTGGTCTGGAGCGTGTGTTAGGCCGGAGCGAGCAGCCCGCACGGGTTTTGTCCGAGACGGCTGCTGTTCCTTGACTTGCAAACGAGATCTCAATGGTTTTCGTTGAGAACTCGTGCCAGTAACCTAAGAGAATCGGGAAGATCTTAGGGCGTCACGAGAAACCGCGTCTGCGAGGGGGCTTATCCTGGTTTTTTTCCCGGAACGACTTTACGAGGACATGGGCGGCTACCTCGACGCCTACTTTGACCTCTTCCGTACGGCGGCGGCCGCGGTGGCGCGTGAGCGAATGCAAGCTGCCGCGGACGCGATCATCGACGTCGTCGCCCGCAACGGCACGATCTTCTCCTGTGGCAATGGCGGCTCTGCGGCCATTGCCAATCATTTGGCTTGCGACTGCCTCAAGGGCGTCAGAACGGACACGACCATAAAGCCGAGAGTCTCGAGTCTGTCCGCGACGGTTGAATTGATCACCGCGATCGCCAACGACATCGGCTATGACGAGATATTCAGCTTCCAACTGTCGTCGCTGGCCAAACCGGGCGATATGCTCATCACGATCAGTTCGTCAGGAGAGTCTCCGAACATCGTGAAGGCAATCACCTGGGCCAAGGCCAATGGGGTGCACACAATCGCAATGACGGGGTTCAAGGGCGGCGCTTCGGCGCAGGCCGCGGACATCAATCTTCATGTCGATGCGCACAATTACGGAATCGTCGAGGACGTTCATCAGTCGATGATGCATGTGCTGGCCCAGTACGTTCGACACAGGCATATTGCCGACCCCAAATTGCTAGGCGAGAAGAAGTTTTGACGGCTGGTCGATAAGCGCACCAGTTCGAGGCGGCGCGTTGGCTTTGATTGCGCCATGTTCAGGAACAGATTGTGCGGCGATGACAATTTTGGTTACCGGCGGGGCGGGGTTCATCGCCAATACGCTGGTGGAGTCCATTCTCTCGCGCGGCGATTCCGTGATCTGTCTCGACAACCTCTCCCGCGGGACGACCTCCAACGTCACGCGCTTCACTAAGAAAAACAGCTTCAGGTTTTCGACCGTCGATCTTGCCGATCTCGACGCCTTCCGATCCTGTCTCGATTCACATGCAAACATGGGCCAGATTTCGGAGGTCTGGCACCTCGCGGCCAATTCCGACATTCCAGCGGGTATCGCGGATCCGGGCGTCGATTTGCGCGATACGTTCATGACCACTTTTAACGTCCTCAGGATCATGGAGGAGCGCAAGATTGGCGAATTGCTCTTCGCCTCGAGTTCCGCGATCTACGGCGATCTTGGAGAGAAGGAACTGACGGAGAGCACCGGTCCCCTGTTTCCGATCTCGAACTATGGCGCCATGAAACTTGCGTCAGAAGGGATGATCACCGCGGCGGTGGAGAAGTTCCTCGGACGCGCCTTGCTGTTTCGCTTTCCCAACGTGGTCGGGTTGCCGGCGACCCATGGTGTGATTCTCGACTTCATCCGCCGGCTTCGTTCGAATGCTGACCATCTCGACGTGCTCGGCGACGGCTCGCAACGGAAGTCCTACTTGCACGTCACGGAACTCGTCGAGGCTATGCTCTTCATCCAAGGTCGCGCTGCCAAGAGGGTCGACGTCTTCAACATCGGCCCGACCGACGCTGGGATCTTCGTGCGCGACATTGCCCGCGAAACCGTCGCCGCGGTTGCGCCCGGCGCACGGCTGAAGTTCGGGACGGACAATAAAGGGTGGGTGGGCGACGTGCCACGCTTCACCTATTCGACAGCGAAGCTGTCGGCGCTCGGCTGGACGCCGAAACTGAGCTCCCTCGAAGCCGTCCAACGCGCGATCGATGAGATCAACCGTCAGGAAAATCCGCCATGAAGCAGGCGGTCATTCTTGCTGGCGGAAAAGGCACGCGGCTCGCCTCGGTGCTCAACGGCCTGCCCAAGCCGCTCGTGGACGTGTGCGGCAAGCCGCTGCTTTTGCATCAGCTTGAACTTCTGTGCGCGCATGGGTTCACCGACGCGGTCGTGATGGTGAACCACAGGGCCGACGCGATCCGCGCATGGCTGGCCGGCGTCGACCTGCCGATTTCCGTCCGCTTGATCGACGACGGCGAACCTCGAGGAACGGCGGGCGCCGTGCTCGCCGCTCTTGGTGAGCTCGAGCCCGAATTTCTGGTCATGTACGGCGACACGATGCTTGCCGTCGATCTGACGCGTTTCTGGGCGTGGCATCGCGCGGTTCCCGGCGCCGACGTTTCGCTCTTTCTTCACCCCAACGACCATCCGCATGATTCGGACCTCGTCGAAATCGACGAGTCCGGGCGCATTGTCGCCTTCCATGCCTACCCCCACCCGGCGGAGGCGTGGCTGCCCAACCTCGTGAACGCCGCGCTCTATGTCGTGCGCCGCGAGAGCCTGGGAGCATGGGTCGACTCCGCTGACCCTCTCGATTTCGCCAAGGATCTCTTTCCGCGCATGCTGACGGCCGGCGCGGCCTTGCGTGGATATTCCTCGCCCGAATACATCAAGGATGCGGGCACGCCCGAACGACTGCAAAAGGTTCGCAATGCGCTGGCCTCCGGCGCAATCCGTCGCGCCTCGCTCAATGAGCCTCAGCGCGCCGTCTTCCTCGATCGCGACGGCACCCTCAATGTCGAACACGGACTCATCCGCCGGGCCGAAGATCTCGAGATTTTTCTCCTCGCCGGATCTGCGATCCGGCGGCTGAACGAGGCCGAATGGCGGACGGTGCTTGTCAGCAATCAGCCGATCATCGCGCGCGGCGAGGTCACCGAGGCGCAATTGCGCCGCATCCATGCACGGCTGGAAACGGAAATCGGCCGCGATCATGCGTATCTCGACCGAATCTATATCTGTCCCCATCACCCCGACGGAGGTTTTCCAGGCGAACGCGCGGAGCTCAAGATCCGATGCAATTGCCGAAAGCCGGAGCCGGGCCTGATCTTCGAGGCTCAAAAAGATCTCAACATCGATCTCGCGAGCTCCTGGTATGTCGGCGATTCGACGGCGGATCTGGGCGCCGCCGAAACAGCCGGCGTTTCCTCCATTCTGGTTGAGACCGGGCACGGCGGGCTCGAGCGGCGCCATCCTTACGAAGCGAGATTCACCGTCGCGAACATTTCCGAGGCGGCAGCCTTCATTCTTGATGTCTATCCGAAGATCGCGAAGCTCCTGGCTCCGCAAGTCGCAGCGATGGGCTCAAGCGACGATTGGTTCATCGGCGGCTCGCCGAGCGCCGGAAAATCGACGGTCGCCGCGACCCTTGAGCGCGAATTGCGGTTGCAGGGACGATGCGCTCGGATCATTCACACAGATCGCTGGATTCAGAACGACGACGATCGGCATGCGCTGGCGTCCTTCGACATGGACGGCCTCAAGGCGGCCGTTGCGAAAGCGGCCGAGCGCGCGAAAGGCCAATCCGTGCCAATGATGCTTCCGGCCGGCCGCGAAGGGCGCCAATTGGAGATCAAACTGGCGTCGGACGAAATCCTGATATGGGAAGGGGTCTTTGCCGAGGAGCTCGCAGCGTCGCTAGGCCGGACCGCTCACGCCATCGACGTTGTTTCGAGCGAAGCCGCCCGACATGCGCGCTTCATGCACTTGTGCGAACGACGTGGAATCTCTGCGGCGCGCGCAAAAGCTCTCTTCGCCAGCGCGCCGGTTCTGGGACCATCGACGAGATCGCCCGTGCAGATCAATCTCGACGCCTGTCAAATTGAGTCCATCCTCGCGAGGGGAACGGCGCCATGATCATCAGTCGCACGCCGTTGCGCATGAGCTTCGTCGGGGGCGGAAGCGACCTGCCGTCCTATTATCGAGAATATGGGGGCGCGGTCGTCAGCACGGCGATCGACAAATATGTCTATGTCACCATGAACCGCAAATTCGATAGCGGAATCCGCGTGGCCTATTCGCGGGTCGAAGAGGTGAACTCGGTTTCCGAGATCGAGCACCAGCTGGTGCGCGCGGCGCTGAACATGGCCGGAGTTCCGGGCGGCGTCGAAATCACGACCGTTGCAGACATCCCGTCGCGAGGAACCGGCCTCGGCTCATCGAGCAGCTTCACGGTCGCTCTCTTGCACGCGCTCTACGCGCTTCTGGGCCGCCATTCCACGCGCCAGGAATTGGCGGAACAGGCCTGCCACGTCGAAATCGATGTGTGCGGCGAACCGATCGGCAAGCAGGATCAGTACGCCGCCGCTTATGGCGGCTTCAATCTCTACGAATTCAATCCGAACGACACGGTGACCGTCTCGCCCGTCATCTGCAAGCCGGAAACCATTGCCGGCATCCGGAAACAGATGCTGGTCCTTTATACGGGGATCACGAGAGGCGCCTCCACAATCCTCAAGCAGCAGTCGGAGGAGCTCGCGACCAATACCGATAAGAAGTCCGCAATGAAGCGGATGGTGTCGCTCTGCTATCAACTCCTGGACGAGATCCGGAACGACAATCTCGATTCATTCGGCCAGATTCTGCATGAGTCCTGGATGATCAAGCGCGACATGGCGCAGGGGGTTTCCACCTCCGATATCGACGAGTGGTACGAGACCGCGCGCAAGCACGGCGCCATTGGGGGCAAGATTCTCGGCGCCGGCGCTGGAGGTTTCCTCGCTCTTTTCGCTCCTGAGGAGCGGCACGAAGCGATACGCCATGCGCTGCCGAAACTGCGCGCCATTCCCGTCGACTTCGAGCGAACGGGCAGCCAGATTATTTTTTACCAGCCGACGTCAGGCGCCCACCCGGGCGCCGGGTCACAGGCTTGAACCTTTAGCCGCGCACACCCCACGTCAGGCCGCGTGCGCCGTCTTCCAAAAATTGATGGCGCCACATCAAGACTGCGCTTGATCTTAAGGCCGCTCATCGCGAAACGCTGACGGCGTCCTGCAACACGCCGCTCCGCCGAGACCACCCAATGAAAACGAAAGCCGCCGTCTGCCGCGCCTTCGGCGCGCCCCTGATCATCGAGATGGTCGAACTCGCCGAGCCGGGCCGGGGCGAGGTGCTGATCCGGACCGCCGCCTGCGCGATTTGCCACAGCGACATTTTCTACATCGACGGCGCCTGGGGCGGAGAATTGCCGGCGGTCTATGGCCACGAGGCGGCGGGCGTGGTCGAGGCGGTCGGCCCGGACGTGACGCGCCTGAAAGTCGGCGACCATGTGGTGGCGACGCTCATCCGCAATTGCGGCTTCTGCCCCGCCTGCACCGAAGGCGCGCCGGTGTTCTGCGAGGAAGTGTTTCCGCTCGACCGCTTAACCCCTTTGCACGACGGCGCCGGCAGGCCGATCGTGCACGGCCTGCGCACCGGCGCGTTCGCCGAACATATGGTTGTCGACCAGTCGCAGGCCGTCGCGATCCCGAAGGACATGGCTCTCGATAGCGCGGCGCTCATCGCCTGTGGGGTGCTGACCGGTTTGGGCGCGGTCATCAACACGGCTGGCGTGAAGGCGGGCTCGAGCGTCGTCGTCATCGGCGGCGGCGGCGTCGGCCTCAATTCCATACAAGGCGCGCGAATCGCCGGCGCTTCCCCGATCATCGCCATAGACGTCGAGCCCTTGAAGCTCGCCGCCGCGCGCGAATTCGGCGCGACCGGGACCATCAACGCCAAAAGCGAAGACGTCGTTGAGCGCGTGGCGGCGCTAACGGGGGCACGCAAAGCGGACTGGGTGTTCGTCACCGTCGGCGTCAAGGGCGCGGCCGAACAGGGCGTTTCATTGATGAAACGCAACGGCGCGACCGTGCTCGTCGGCATGCCGCCGTCCGGGGTCACGGCGACGATCGATCCCGGCTGGCTCGCCGCCGGCGGCCAAAGGATTCTCGGCTCCAAGATGGGCTCGGCGCGGCCTGCGATCGACGTGCCGAGGATCGTCCAGCTCACTCGCGAGGGGCGCCTCAAGCTCGACCAACTGATCAGCGGCCGCTATCGGCTCGAGTCCATCAACGAGGCCCTCGCCTCCTCGCGCTCCGGCGTGGCTTTGCGCAATGTCATCGTGTTCTGAGGGGCTGTTCGAGCAGATTGCATTTGGATCAGCGCGGCCATTGTAGCCGCGCTCGGCGAGCGCGGTGACGCGGTCAACGACCGCGGCTACAAATCCGATTCGACGGAATTGCAATCGCTCTACGAGATTCGCTCCGCCCCCTCGGACCGCCGCACGATGATGAGGAGAACGATCGCAAGCACGGGAAATGCGATGTCGCTGTAGAAGGGAACGCCGGCGTTGCCGGGCGCGAAATTGCCCGCGACCATCATCTGTTTCACGTGGCCGACCGCGTCGCCGAGGAGGAAGATCGAACTCACCATGACCGCGGCCGCCTTGAAGTCCAGGCTGCGCCAGAAACTCACGCAGGCGGTCGCGCCAATCGCAAGATCCGCCAAGCCCACTTCGAACTGGAACGGACTCACCTCCCAGCCAATGTCCGCCGCCGCGATTTGCGGAAAGAACAGGTGAAAGGCCGCCGCCCATAGGCCCGTGACGCCAATGGGCAAGAGCAAAATCCAGGCAAGCAAACGATCGGCGACAGGCGCGTCGGATCGGCTCGCCGCCGCAAGCGCCAGCGCCGCAATGAAAAGAAAAACGGGCAGGTTGCGCAAGACGAAGGCGATCGTTTCGGCCAACATGGGCTCCTGACCCGCATGAGCGGAGGCTTGGACACAAGGCGTGCAGCGCGTTAGCACATTGAGACGCACGCGCGAACGCCAAAGCGCTGGTTCTCGTCCATCCCTCACTCCGGCCGCCCGAACGCCTATGAAAATCGCCGAGCTGAAAACTTTCGTCGTCGGCAATCCCCCGCCCGCCTTTGGCGGCCACACCTTCATCTTCCTCAAGCTGAAGACGGCGTGCGGGATCGAGGGCGTTGGCGAAGTTTATGCCGCGACCTTCGCGCCCAAGGCGATCGTGGCGATGATCGAGGAAGTGTTCGAACGTCACGTCGAAGGCGCCGATCCGTTCCGCATCGAGGCGCTCTGGCGCAATGTCTACGGCCGCGGCTATTCCGGCCGGCCGGACATTTCACTGATGGGGGTGCTGTCCGGCATCGAGATGGCGCTGTGGGACATTATCGGCAAGGCGGTCGAAAAACCCGTCTATGCACTGCTTGGCGGCAAGGTGCATGAGCGGCTGCGCAGCTATACCTACCTCTATCCGGACGAGCCCGGCTCGCACGCTCATTCCGACAGCCCCGTCTATTCGAATCCGGTCGCCGCCGCGGAGCGCGCGCTCAAATATTTGCGCCAAGGCTTCACCGCGGTGAAGTTCGATTCGGCAGGGCCGTACTCGACCTTCGATCCGCGCCAGCCAAGCCTCGAACGGCTCGAGCTTTGCGAAGCGTTCTTGAAGACGCTGCGCGAGGCCGTGGGGACGAAATGTGATCTTCTGTTCGGCGCCCACGGCCAGTTCACCGTCTCGGGCGCGCTGCGTCTGGCGCGGCGTATCGAGGCCTACGAGCCTCTATGGTTCGAGGAGCCGATTCCGCCCGAGGCGCCGGAGGAGATGGCCAAGGTCGCCGCCCAATGCCGCATGCCGATCGCGACCGGCGAGCGGCTGACGACAAAGTATGAATTCGCGCGCGTGCTCGAAACCGGCGCCGCCTCGATCCTGCAGATGAATCTGGGCCGCGTCGGCGGGATTCTTGAAGCGAAGAAGATTGCGGGAATGGCGGAAGCGCATTACGCCCAGATCGCGCCGCACCTTTATTGCGGGCCGATTGTCGGCGCAGCCAACATTCAGCTTGCGACCTGCAGCCCCAATTTCCTGATCCTCGAGAGCATCGAGCGCTGGGACGGCTTCCATGCTCAAATCCTCAAGAAGCCGATCCGCTGGGAGGACGGCTACGTCATTCCGCCGAAAGAGCCCGGCCTCGGCGTCGAGCTCAATGAGGAGGTCGCCCTCGCCCATCCGTGGACGGGGACCGAGCTTCACCTCATGCCGAGAAACGAGCCAGCCTTGCCGCCGGATTGAACACCCGCTCGGTCGCGACCGCCGGCTGACCTAGCCGCCATTTTACCGGCGCCCCTTAAGGGAATCAGGGACTTACGACCCCGTTTAGTTTCGCCCTTAAAAATCGGCGCTTTTTGGCCGGAGCGACGGCGCAAAGCGAGTAATTTACATCACGCTTATGTTTATAAGGCGAGATTCGGATATAGGAGCGTCCTGAGCAGCGAACCGCTTGCGAATCGAAGCCGTTCACCCGAACCGAAACCCCGAGATCATCTTGCCGCCGATCCTGGCGTTGAAGTCGCGTGTCCCCGGACTGTGGCCGGCGGCGCCAGCTACGACCATCAGCGGCAAGAGGTGCTCCTCGCGCGGATGGCACGCGCGGGCCGACGGCGCCCTATCCCATTGCGTGAGTCGCGCCTCGCGCTCCGCTTCCGGCGCCTTCGCGGTCTCGTCGAGCCAGGCGTCGAAGGCGGCCGAGGCTTTCGTGTCGCCGTCGCGGAAACTCTTCAGGTCATGGAAGCTCATGCCGCTACCGATGATCGCGACGCCCTGATCGCGCAAGGGCTGAAGCGCCTTGCCGAGCTTGATGTGAAAGGCGGGATCGAGGTCCTTGCGCAGCGACAGCATGACGACCGGGATCTCGGCCTTCGGATCGACGATGAGGAAGGGCACGAACACGCCGTGGTCGAAGCCGCGCTCGCCGTCGGTCGCGACCGGCAGGCCCGCCGCCTCAATCAGGCGCTTCACTTCAGCCCCCAGCTCCGGATCACCCGGCGCGGGATAGCTGAGCTTATAAGTGTGCTCAGGAAAGCCGTTATAATCGTAGAGCATGCCCGGCTTGGGGTTGACGCTCACCGTCGGCTTGTCCGTCTCCCAATGCGCGGTGATGATCAGGAACGCCTTCGGCCGCTCGGGCAGCGATTTGAGAACGCCAGCAAGATAGTCCTTGAGCTCATCCCACGCATGCGGGCCGAAAGGCGGCGGCCAGTCCATCCAGAAGCACGGGCCGCCGCCATGCGGCACGAAGATCACGGGTTGGCGGACGCTTGGCATGGGACCTCTCGTTCGGTCCCATGGACTTAAGTCACGCAGCGCACAGGCGCAATGCTGCGCCCGGCACGCTCACGCGCGATCGATCCTCGCCGCATAGCAGCCGCGCTTTGCGTAATGCGCGTGGATGTAAGCGGGTTCAGGATTGGCGAACAGGCGCTCGATCGTTGCCTTGAGGTCTTCTCCGCTCACAAGATCGGCGTCAACCATGTCGCCTGAGGGATCGAAAGCGCGCAGCGAGATCGGGCGAATTCGGAGGACGTCCGGGATCTCGTTCCTTGCGCGATATTGCGTCTCGGCCCATTCGCGCACGAAAATGGCGTGGCTCGCTCGGTAGGGCGTGTCGTCCGGCTGATGGAGGTAGTTGAGAAGCAACAAAGCCTCTCCCTTCTCGACATCCCTGAGCTCCACGCGATCGGGAAAGCCTGGGCTCGAGTCGGCAATCAGGCGCTTCACGCCGAGCCCTTGCAGCTCCTCGTCGGAGAGGCCGTAGAAGCGGCGGAAGGGCGCGGCTTCGAGACCCGTGATTTGGAAAGACATGGGCGGTTTTCCTCTTTCGGTTGTAACTTCCGAGCCGGCGCCGTGAAGAACGCTGTCATTGCGAGGAGCAAAGCGACGAAGCAATCCAGGGGATCGTAGGGCAGCGCCGGTGACTCTGGATTGTTGGGGTGGACGGCCCCGAGCGGCATCTGTGTGCCATGATGAGGTTTGTCGAAGACTTCATCAGAAGAGGAGCCGTCCGTGGAAAAGGTTACGCGCATTGGCATGGACACGTCCAAGCGTTTCTTTCAGCTT
>DATDHT010000068.1:0-3430 GCA_036521435.1 Roseiarcus sp. | reverse complement strand
GACTGTCGTCGTCTCGACCCGCAAAAACGCCTTCTGATAGGCCCATTCGCCAAGGCTCGAGAAATGGCCGGCGAATCGCGCGCTCTCGCGCCCCAGTTTCTCGACAAGCGATGAACGGCGCGCAGTGGCTTGACCGTCAGTCTTGGTCATTGCGGTCGCGAAGCCTTTGCCGTTCTTGAGAAGATGATCCTGAATCGCGATAGCCGGAACGAGTTGATAAATGCTGAGACCCAAGCGCCGCGGAGCGTTCGGGAAGACCGCGTAATCGGCGGGCTGCCGCGCGCTTTCAGTCAGCTCTAGGTAGCGCGTGGCGCCGTCGCGGCTCAGGATGTACGCCGCTGCGCTTTCGTGACGCGAATAGAGCCGAGCGATTTCGCGGCCACCGCTCGCGCTCAGCCTTTCGCCGAGCCTGACCTTCTGAAAATAGGTGTCCAGCTTCACCGCGTGGGCGTCCTTCGGGGGCCATTTCGTCCCGCTAAGCAGCGCGGCGAAGCCCGGCTGGACATGCAGATCGTCCTCTAGGAAGCATGCGAGGCTGTCGGCGCTTGCAAGGAATCTCCGCCAGGCGGTCCTGTGACTTTCCAGGCAGGCCAGTTCGAAGCGGGTAAGCCCTTTCGTCGTCGGCGGGCGGCTCGACCCGTCGACAGCGGAAATGCGCTCGAATGCGACGCCATCCAACTGGTTGCGCATATGCGCAAGGCGTTCGGGGTGGCGATCGAGGTTGATCAGGTAAATCTTCATTGCGCTTCCAGTCGGCGCCTTCACTCCGGCTCGCTCAGCGCAGGGCGCGCGCTTTGGTAATTCGCCGGTGGCGCGCTCAGACCTTCATCTGCGCGCCAAGCTCGACGACGCGATCGGAGGGCAAGTTGAAGAAGTCCGGCGCGCTCGCCGCCTGTTTCGTCATCGCGATGAACAGTTTGTCCTGCCACTGGGGCATGCCTGAGTTGGGCGCTGTTTTCAACGTGCGCCGCCCCAGGAAGAACGACGTCGTCATGATGTCGAACTTGAGTCCGGCCTTCCGCATCGCCGCCAACGCCCGTGGGATGTGCGGTTGCTCCATATAGCCGAAATGAAGCGTGACCAGCATGAAATCCTGCGACAAGCTCTTCATTTCGTAACGGTTGGCGAGGGGCACCCGCGGGGTCGTCTCGTTGCGGACGTTCAAAAGCACGACGCGCTCGTGCAGCACCTTGTTGTGCTTGAGATTGTGCATCAGCGACGACGGGGCCGATGTGGGATCGTTGGTGAGGAAAACCGATGTTCCCTGGACCCGCACCGGCTTCGACTTCTCGAGCATCTTGATCAGGTCCAGCATCGGGATCGAGTCTCGATGCGTTCGAGCGAGCAGAATCGCGCTGCCGCGCGACCAGGTCCACATCAGCATGAACATTGCCGTGCCAAGCGTAAGGGGCACCCAGCCGCCGTCCACGACCTTGTAGAGGTTGGCAACAAAGAAACCGACGTCGATGACGAGAAATCCGCCAGCGAGCGCCGCCGCCGCCCAGACCGACCATCGCCACAACTTCCAAACGACGAAAAAGGCAAGCGAGGTGTCGACGACCATCGTACCAGCGACGGCGATGCCATAAGCGTTGCCGAGCGCTTCGGAGGTGCGGAACAAGAGCACCAGCGCCAGGACTCCGACCAGGATGATGCGATTGACGCGCGGAATGAAAATCTGCCCTTCCTGGGTCGAGGAGGTGTGGACGATTTCAAGCCGCGGCAGCAACCCGAGCTGGATCGCCTGGCTGGTTAACGAAAAAGCGCCGGTGATAACGGCCTGGCTGGCGATGACTGTCGCCGCGGTCGACAGAAGGATGAGGGGCAGGAGCGCCCAGGCCGGCGCCATCAGATAGAAGGGGTTCGCGACCGCGTTCGGATTGGTAATGATCAGCGCGCCCTGGCCGAGATAATTGCAGACCAGTGCCGGCAGAACGAAGAACAGCCATGCGGCCTGGATCGGTCGCCGCCCGAAATGGCCCATGTCGGCGTAGAGCGCTTCCGCGCCGGTCACCGCCAGAAAGACACTGCCCAGGACGATGAATCCGATCAGGCCATGGGCATGGATAAACAAGAGCCCCGGGATTGGGCTCAAGGCCTCCAAAATGATCCAGGCGGAGGCGATATGCGTCAGGCCGAGTACGGCGTTGACGGCGAAGAACGTCACCATGATCGGGCTGAAGAAAGCCGCGACACGGGCGGTGCCTCGGCTCTGGGCCATGAAGAGCAGCACAAGGATGACGAGCGTCGCCGGCAGCACATAGGCCGCCAGGTCGGCGTCGACCTCCTTTAATCCTTCAAGCGCGGAGAGGACCGAAATAGCCGGAGTGATGATCGCGTCGCCCGTGAAGAGAGCCGCCCCGGCGACGCCGAGCAGAAATACGACCGTGGTCCGTCGCCCCAAGGCATTTTGCGCGAGCGCCACCAGCGACAGCGTTCCGCCTTCGCCCTTGTTGTCGGCCTGCATCAAGAACAGCACATATTTTCCGGTGACGACAAGGAGCAGCGCCCAAATGATGAGCGAGACGACGCCGATGACTTGCGGAGGGCCGAGCGCGCCCTCATCCAGCTGACCGAGCGCCGTCTTCAATGCATAGAGCGGGCTTGTGCCGATATCGCCGAACACGACGCCGATCGAGCCGAGCGCCAGAACCCCGAAATTCCTTGACGAATGCCCTTGGCCCTCGCTGGCGCTGCTGACAGCCGACGGCGATACGGCATCCTTCGAAACGGGATTTGACATTCGGAAAGCTGACCTCGCGGCCGCCGGCTGCCCGCCAGGCCGCCAAACGGCGGGTGTCTATACCCTCTCACCCCAGGGACGGGAAGGGCGGTAATCTTCGCATAGATGAACTCTCGCAACCCGACTTTGTGGCGCGTGCCGCCGGGTCGAGGTCAAGGGCCTGTCCGCCTGGCGTGTTCTGCGATGAATTCCGCAACGATTTTCGGCTTTTCAACATTCGGCAGATGACCCGCGCCCTTGATGACTTCAAACCGCGAGCCGGCGATGAGCGCGGCCGTTTCCCTCACCAAAGCGACGGGGGTGGATCCGTCCTGGTCGCCGACCAGGCACAGGGTCGGCGCCTTGATCCGTCCGGCATAGGCTCGAAGGTCGGCGCGCTTCAAGGCGCCGCAAGCGGCAAGATAGCCTTGGCGCGGCGTTCGCGTGAGCATGGCGCGCATGCCGGCAAGCTCGGCGGATCGCCGAGATCGGAAATCGGCGGTGAACCACCGTTCGAGGACGGAATCGGCCAGGGATTCGATGCCGCCGCGTTCGACCTGGGCGATTCTCTGGTCCCAGACCTCATCCGTTCCGATTTTGGCCGCGGTGTCGCAAAGCACCAGCGCCGCGACGCGCTCCGGACTCTGACGATAAAGCTCCTGCGCGATGAGGCCGCCGATCGACAGTCCGACAATCGTCGCGCGTCCG
>DATDHT010000067.1:0-2029 GCA_036521435.1 Roseiarcus sp. | reverse complement strand
GCTGCCTCCGTGGCCGCCTATAATCGCAGATCGTCCGAAGACGGCAGTTCACCGGAGCAGCACATGACCACCCACCAGCGCAATTTCCCCTCGATCGACCCGGCGAAGCTCGAGCGGCTGGCCGAGACGGCGGTCAGGGTGGGCTTGCAGCTTCAACCGGGGCAGGATCTTTTTTTGACGGCGCCGGTCTCGGCGCTGCCGCTGGCCCGGCGGATCGTGGCCGAGGCCTACAAGGCCGGCGCAGGCCTGGTGACGCCGATTCTCTCCGACGAAGAAATCACCCTGACGCGATACCGTTTCGCCATGGACGCGAGCTTCGACCGCGCGCCGGGCTGGCTCTATGAAGGCGTCGGAAAAGCTTTCGCCGCCAACACGGCGCGGCTCGCCATCGTCGGCGACGATCCGATGCTGCTGTCGCAGGAAGACCCGGCCAAGGTCGCGCGCGCCAACAAGGCCAATTCCATCGCCTACCAGCCGGCGCTCGAGAAGATCGCCGGCTTCGACATCAACTGGAACATCGTCGCCTATCCGACCGCCTCATGGGCCAGCCGTGTCTTTCCGGGCGACGAGGAGGAGGTCGCGGTCGGCAGGCTCGCGGAGGCGATCTTCTCCGCATCCCGCGTCGACAATGCCGATCCGGTTCAAGCCTGGGCCACGCACAACGCCGCTTTGGGCAAGCGCACGGAATGGCTGAACGTGAGGAAGTTTCACGCGCTCCATTATTCCGGTCCGGGAACGGACCTCACCATCGGGCTCGCCGACGGCCACGACTGGCAGGGCGGCGCGGCGACGGCGAAGAACGGAATCACCTGCAACCCGAACATTCCGACCGAAGAGGTCTTCACCACGCCTCACGCGCGCCGGGTCGACGGCCATGTCGCCAGCACCAAGCCGCTCTCCTATCAGGGCACGCTGATCGACAACATCGCGGTTCGCTTTGAAGGCGGGCGCATCATCGAAGCGAAGGCCGCGCGCGGCGAGGATGTCTTGAACAAAGTGCTCGACAGCGACGAGGGCGCGCGCCGCCTCGGCGAGGTCGCGCTGGTGCCGCACTCTTCCCCGATCTCGAAGAGCGGCCTTTTGTTCTTCAATACGCTGTTCGACGAGAACGCCGCCTGCCACATCGCGCTTGGGCAATGCTACGCGAAGTGCTTCGTCGATGGCGCCAAGCTCAGCCCCGATGAGATCGCGGAGCGGGGCGGCAACAAGAGCATGATCCATATCGACTGGATGATCGGCTCGGACAGAATTGACATCGACGGCCTCGACGCGAACGGCGCCCGCACGCCGGTGTTCCGCAAGGGCGAGTGGGCGTAGTGGCCAGCGGGCGGCGCCTCGACGCGTGCCGCGGGATTAGGCGCTGAAGCCGGGCGCTGGCTCAGCGGCGGACCCGGCTCGAAGCAAGATCACTACTTGGGTACGAAGACTTCGGCTTCGCATTCGCCGGAAATGACGGCGTCGAAATTCGCCAGCCCTTCGGAATATTTATCCAGCTTGTCGCGCAACTGGACGTAGCTCGGAGCGCTTTGGTGCTCATGACAGGTGCCGGGCATGCCATCGATCCTGTCGGGATAACCTCCGCGCTCCAGAATGGCCTTGTTGGTGCGATCCTTTTCGTTCTTGAGAAGCACTGCGGTACGCTGACGGAAGCGCTGCAGCGCCGTCTCGGAAATTGAACATTGCGCCATTTTTTCGGCCAGCGCTCTGCGAAATATCGCGCCTCGGTCTCCGTCGCCGCAAGCGTCGAAGACGAAGAGAGACGTGGCGAACGCCTGTTCAAAGGCGCGGGTGGATTCGGCGGGCGCGGCGAAGGCAGGCGTCGCAACGCCAAGGGCGAGTCCGAGCGCCGCGAGCAGGTGGGGATGCGGTTTTATTTGTACGTCTCCAGGTAAGCGGCGATCGCCTTGATGTCGCCATCCGTCAGGCTGGCGGCGGCGTCGTTCATGGCCCCAACGCCCGTGCTCGGACGCGCGTTTTCGCGATAGTCGGTCAAGGCCTTGATCAGATAATCGTGGTGCTGGCGCGTGAT
>DATDHT010000066.1:0-2555 GCA_036521435.1 Roseiarcus sp. | reverse complement strand
TGCGCCGGGAGTGGAATCCGGCAGGCCAGCGAGCAGAAGCGCCATGCGCGCGAGGTTGCGGTTGTCCTCTCCGGCCTGATTGGCGCAGCCAAGAAAGACCTCGTCGAGTTTCTCGCCAAGGCCGGGATGACGGCGCATGAGCTCGCGAATAGGGAGGGCGGCAAGATCGTCGGCGCGGAGGCTAGCGAGTGCGCCGCCGAAGCGGCCGATCGGCGTGCGGACGTAGTCGCAGATGAACGCTTCTTCGGTCATGGTCGCACCATTGCGCAACCCGGCCCCTGATCCAATTCCGACACTGTCGCCTCCATTGACCAGGGTCTAATATAGGCGCTTGCGCCGGGCGGCGGCGACAGGCGAATTGAGGGAGAGCGCCCGTGACGGCAGAGGCCCAAGTTTCACCGCAAGCGGCCCTCCTGGACAGGCTCGAGGGCGGCGTGCTGACGCTCACCCTCAACCGGCCCGAGCGGCTGAACGCGCTCAACGCGGCCCTCATAGAAGGGCTGTCAGCCGGAATTAAGCGCGCTGGGACGGACCCCGAATGCCGCGCCGTTTTGATCACCGGCGCGGGCCGAGGCTTCTGCGCCGGGGCGGACCTCGCCAACCGCGCCTTTGCGCCCGGCGACGCCCGGCCGGACCTGGGCGCGGCGCTGGAAAACGGCCTCAATCCGATCATTCGCGCGATCCGCAATCTGCCGAAGCCAGTCGTATGCGCGGTCAACGGCCCGGCGGCGGGCGCCGGCGCCAATATCGCGCTCGCCTGCGACATCGTGCTTGCCGCCAAATCAGCTCAGTTCCTGCAGGCGTTCGCCCGGATTGGCCTCATTCCGGACGCTGGCGGGACCTTTGTTCTGCCGCGGCTCATCGGCGACGCGCGCGCCCGCGCGCTGATGATGCTGGCCGAGCCGATCGGAGCGGAGCGGGCTGAGGCGATCGGCATGATCTATCGTGCGGTCGATGATCAGGATCTCATGGGCGAGGCGCATATTGTCGCCGAACGCCTCGCGGCCGGCTCGACGCATGCGCTCGGCCTCATGAAGCGCGCGCTGGCGGCGTCGCCTGCCAATAGTCTCGACGCTCAACTCGACCTTGAGCGCGATCTGCAGCGGGAGGCCGGAGCGGGGGACGACTATATGGAAGGCGTACGCGCCTTTCTGGACAAGCGACCAGTCAACTTCCAGCGAAAGCCGCCAGAGGGGTGACGCCGAGGAACGCCGCGCAAACAAAACCCGCCGCAGGAGACCTGCGGCAGGCAATGATAAAACCAACGGTCGCTCTCGTTAGTTCGAGCCGGTGTCGGCCGGTTGTGACTGCGCTGTCTGAGGCGCATCAGGCGTCGTCTGCTGAGACTGAGCCATCGGCTGATCGTTCTGCGCGGACGTCTTATTGAATTCGCAGGCCACCGCGGGCGCGACAAGGGCCGCCGCAAAGCCACAACCCAACGCCATTTTGAGAAGCTTGGAGCGCATGAGTACCTCCATCCTGGTCCCCAGGTTCGACCAGTCTAGCACCGGCCTCAATCGGCGCAAGTGCGAGAGCCAGCGCCCACCGAGTGGCTCATGGATTCTGGCGGCGGACGGCTCGGACGACAATTGGGCTCTTATAGGGTTAGGGATTGGTAACCGGGAATGGGGATAGGGCAGACCAGCAGGTGGTCCCGAAGGCGTCATGGCCGGGCTTGTCCAGGTCATCCACGTGGTTCGGCGCATCGAGCCCATGCGGGCGAGCAGAACGGGTGGAAAGCTCTGCGTTTATAGGCCTTCGCAGTTGGCCACGCCGATGCCTGCGGCGTCTTTGGAGCGGCACCGCGTGGATGGCCTTGACAAGGCCGGCCATGATGGTGTGGACGGCCCCACCCAAACGGCATCAAGTGCCAAGACGTGGTCGCCGAAGCGCCACCAACGGGGAGACCGTCCGTGAAAACCTTTATCCGAATTGGCGTCGATTTGGCGAAGAACTTTTTTCAGGTTCATGCGCTCGAGCAGGAAGGTGGCGCCGCGGTGGCTCGAAAACTCACGCGAACGAAATTTCGTGAGTTCTTCAAGGGCGTCGCGCCATGCCGGGTCGGGATGGAGGCTTGCGGATCGGCGCATTATTGGGCGCGTGAATTGAGGGCAATGGGCCATGATGTCGTCTTGATGCCGCCGGCCTACACCAAGCCCTACGTCAAGCGCGGCAAGAACGACGCAGCCGACGCGGGGGCGATCTGCGAGGCGATGTCGCGGCCCGAGATGCGTTTCGTTCCGGTCAAGAGCGCCGCTCAACAGGCCGTCCTGATGCTTCACAAGACGCGCGATCTTTTGGTCAAGCAGCGCACGATGAACGTCAACGCCCTGCGCGGCCATCTGGCGGAGTTCGGCCTCATCGTGGCCAAGGGCATTCATCGGCTGGAGGAGTTGATCGCCCTGGCGCGGGCGGAAACCACGTTGCCCGACGACGCGCTTGCGGCGGTGGAGATGTTGGCGCTCCAGACCGAGCAACTCGACACCCCCATCGCCAGCCTGGCAAAGTCTATCGGCAAGACGAACGCGAAAAGCCCCACGAGCCAACTGCTGTTG
>DATDHT010000065.1:0-7797 GCA_036521435.1 Roseiarcus sp. | reverse complement strand
GCCTCGCGGTCGCGCGCGGAGAGCACGATCACCGGAATCGTGGAGAACTGGCGGATGTCGCGCAGCACGTCCTTGCCGTCCCGATCGGGCAGGCCGAGGTCGAGAACGATAAGATCGGGCGCGCCGGTCGCGGCGAACCGCAAAGCCTGGGCGGCGGTCTCGGCGGTTTGCACCTGAAAGCCGGCGGCGGTGAGCGCAACGGTGAGAAACCGCTGTATCTGCGGCTCATCGTCGACCACTAGAACGCGCGGACCCGTCATGATGCCGGACTCGACGCGACCGGAGTCGCCTGAGCGGCGGGAAGGCGCACGACAAATCGGGTTCCCCGGCGGCGCACCGCGGGGCTCTGCGCCACGATCGCACCGCCCATCGCTTCGATCAGGCGCCGCGAAATCGAAAGGCCGAGACCAGTGCCTGCCTTGCGCCCGTCAGGGCGCCCACCGCGATAGAACTTCTCGAAGATGCGTTCGAGCTCCGCCGGCTTTATCCCCGGCCCCTCGTCAGTGACGGTGAGCACCACCTCGCCGCCCTCCTGGCGCGCATGAACAATCGCGCCCGCATCGCCAGCGTATTTGTGCGCATTGTCGAGCAGGTTGAACACAACCTGCTCGAGCAGCTTGTCGTCGCCGCGCACGAAGGGCAGATCGGGCGCGAGGCTGACACGCACGGGCTCGCCCGAGAACGCCTTGCGGCTGCGCTCGACCGCGCCTTGCACCACATCGGCGATGGACACCAGATCGCGATTGACCTTGAGGCCGCCCGCTTCGATCCGCGACATGTCCAGGAGATTGGCGACGAAGCGGGCGAGCCGCCCCGTCTCCTCTTCGATCGACGACAGAAGTTCGAGCCGTTCGTCCGGGCTCATCTTGTCGCCGAGATCGCGCAGCGACGTCGCGGCGCCGGCGATCGAAGATAAAGGCGTGCGCAGATCGTGCGAGAGCGAATCGAGCAGCGCGTCCCGCACCTTCTCGTTTTCCTGCATCGTCGCCGCGTTCACCGCTTCGCGCGCGAGCAGCGCCCGGTCGAGCGCGATCGCGGTCAGGTCCAGGATGGCGGTCAGCGCCCGCTCGTCCTCCGCGGCGATTGGCTCATCCGCGGAATGGGGCTCGAAGCCGCAGACCGCAATCGACCCGCGCGCGGCCAGCAGCGGGCGAAACTGATAGGCGATGCGCGGCAGCGTGCCGGTTCCCCAGCCCGCAGGCTCCTTTTTCTGCTGCGCCCAGTTCGCTGCGCCGAGGGCGGCGGCGTCAAGGTGCGCGTCGGGCGGCCAGGCGGCGCGGATCTGCAGTTCGTCGCCCTCGCTGACCAGGAGCACGATGCGGCCGCCAAAGGTCTCGTGCAGATGGGCCGCGGCCGCCCACAGAACATCGTCGGGGGTGGAGGCGCCGGAAAGCTTGCGCGAGTAGTCATAGAGGGACTGAGTGATTTCGGCGTTCCGGACCACAGTTTCGCGTTGGTCTCGGATGCGCCCGGTCAAGGATCCGGTGAGCACGGCGACAGCGAGAAAAACGAGCAGGGCGAACAGTTCCTGCGGCTGTGCGACCGTGAACGTATGAACCGGCGCGATGAAGAAGAAGTTGTAGACGGCGAAAGAGGCCAGGGAGGCCAGGACGGCAGGCCGGGTTCCGAATCTCACCGCGCAGAACAGGACCGCAGTGAGAAAGATCATCGACAGGTTGGGAAGCTTGAGAAAAGCGGACAAAGCTTCGGCGACAGCGACGGCGCAGGCGACCGAAACAAGCGCGACCGCGAGCTCGAATCCGAGGCCTCTCCGGCTTAGCAGCGGCTTCAGACGCGGCCACAGCGCCTCATGCGCCTCTTCGCCCGGAACGATATGAATCTCGATTCCGCCGGCGCCACGCATCAGCGCCTCAGGCAGCGACCGCCCGAGAATGCGGCGCAACAGTCCTGCCCGCGACGGACCAAGCACAATCTGAGTGACATTCTCGCGCGCCGCGAGCTTGAGAATGTCGGTTGGATAGTCGCTGCCCTGAAGGCGCATCGTCTGGCCGCCCAAGCGCTCGGCCAAGCCGAACACTTTGGCGAGCCGGTTGGCACGCTTGGCGTCGGCAGCCTGGCCGACGGTCTCGACCGTAACGGCGATCCAGTCCGCGTTCAGGCTGGTTGCGAGCTGGCTTGCGCGCCGGATGACCCGTTCGGACACTTCGTCAGCCCCGACGCAAGCAAGCAGACGCTCGGACGCCGCCCATGGACCCTCGATCGCCTTCTGGCGCAGATAATCGACCATCTGATCGTCGACGCGATTGGCGGTGCGCCGTAGCGCCAGTTCGCGCAAGGCCGTCAAATTGCCGGGAGTAAAGAAACCTTGCGTCGCGCGCCGCGCGGTGTCCGGCACATAGACCTTGCCATCGTTCAGGCGCTGGATGAGCTCTTCGGGCGTGAGATCGACCAGAACGACGTCGGCGGCCTCCTGCAAGACCCGGTCGGGAACGGTCTCGCGCACGGCGACGCCGGTGATGCGCGAAACGACGTCGGCGAGGCTCTCGAGATGCTGGATGTTGAGCGCCGTCCATACATTGACGCCCGCATCGAGGAGCTCCTGGACGTCCTGCCAACGCTTCGGGTGCCGGCTGTCGGGCGCGTTGGTGTGGGCGAGCTCGTCGACAACGATCAGCTTGGGCTTGCGGGCCAGCGCCGCGTCCAGATCAAATTCATCGAGCGTGCGGCCGTGATATTCGATTCTGCGCCGGCTTAAGATCTCGAGCCCTTCGACAAGCGCGCTGGTTTCGGCGCGGCCATGAGTCTCGACGAGCCCGACGACGACATCGACGCCCTCGTTCTTCAGGCGCCGCGCGTTCTGCAACATGGCGTAGGTCTTGCCGACGCCAGGGGCTGCGCCAAGGAAGACCTTCAACCGGCCCGCAGTCTCCCGGTGGAACGCCGCCAGAAGCGCGTCCGGATCAGGGCGTCCGGTATCGGGTCGGTTGATTGGGGCCATCGGCGCTCGCGGGTGGTCATGACGACTTTAACCGATCCAGCGCGAAATTCAGCCGCAAAACATTGACTCGAGGCTCGCCTATCAACCCCAGAGACCGACTCTCGATCGCGCCTTCGACCAACACTCGCACCTTGTCCTCCGGAAGACCTCGCGCCTTCGCCACCGAGCCGACCTGGGCCAACGCGGTCTGCGGCGAGACGTCCGGATCAAGCCCCGAGGCTGACGTCGTGACGGCGTCGGCGGGAACCGGGCCGGGGCCGGCAAGAGCGCGCCAGGCCTCGACGCCGCCCTTCACCCGGTCGGCAAGCTTTTGCGAGGTCGGGCCGAGGTTTGAGCCGGACGAATTGGCGGCGTTGTATGGCGCGTCGATCGCCTTGGTCGAATCGTTGGGATCGCTGTCGGTGGTGGCGGAGGGACGCGGATGGAAATAGCGATCGCTCTTGAACCACTGCCCGATCAGGGCCGAGCCGACGACGATTCCATCCTTCCGGATCAGACTTCCGTTCGCCTGATAGGGCAGGGCGATCTGAGCGATTCCGGTCACCGCCAACGGATAGACGAGGCCGGTGAGGGCGCTGAACAGGACGATGAGGACGAGTGCGGGACGGACGTGCTGGAGCATGGGTAGAGCCTCGAGATTTTAAGCGAGGTGAAGGGCGGCGATGACGACATCGATCGCCTTGATGCCGATGAAGGGCAGGATCAGGCCGCCGAGGCCATAGATAAGGAGGTTGCGCCTGAGCAGGGCCGCCGCGCCGACCGGCCGGTAAGCGACGCCCTTCAGCGCCAGGGGGATCAAGGCGATGATGATGAGGGCGTTGAAGATGACCGCGGACAGGATCGCCGATTGCGACGACGTCAGGCGCATGAGATTGAGCGTGCCGAGAACCGGATAGGTCGCCGCGAACATTGCCGGCAGGATGGCGAAATATTTCGCCACGTCATTGGCGATCGAGAAAGTGGTGAGCGAGCCGCGCGTCATCAGCAATTGTTTGCCGATCTCGACGATCTCGATCAGCTTGGTCGGATTGGAATCGAGATCGACCATGTTGCCGGCTTCGCGCGCGGCCTGCGTGCCGGTCTGCATGGCGACGCCGACGTCGGCCTGGGCAAGCGCCGGCGCGTCATTGGTGCCGTCGCCGCACATGGCGATCAGCCGGCCGCCGGATTGCTCCTTGCGGATATAGGCGAGCTTGTCCTCCGGCGTCGCTTCGGCGAGAAAGTCGTCGACGCCCGCTTCCGACGCGATCGCCGCGGCGGTGACAGGATTGTCGCCGGTCACCATCACGGTTCGGATGCCCATGGCGCGCATTGCCGCGAATCGCTCCTTGATGCCGGGCTTCACGATGTCCTTGAGATGAATGACGCCCATGAGCCGGCCCTCCTCGACCACCGCGAGAGGCGTGCCGCCGGACATCGCGATCCGCTCGACCGCCTGTCGAAATTCGAGCGGCGTTTTCTCCATGGGCAGCTTGAGATAGCGAAGGATCGAATCGATCGCGCCCTTGCGGGTCCAGCGGCCGTCGACGTCGACGCCCGAAATGCGGGTCTGCGCAGTGAACGGCACGACGACGGTCGTCTTCGGATCAAGCTTTGGCTCCGCGAGGCCGAAATCGCCCTTGGCGAGCGCGACGATCGAGCGCCCCTCGGGCGTGTCGTCGGCAAGGCTCGAGGCAAGCGCGGCGGCGGCGAGATCCTCAGAGCGCACGCCGTTGACGGCTAGGAACTCGGTCGCCATGCGATTGCCGAAGGTGATCGTTCCGGTCTTGTCGAGGAGAAGCGTATCGACATCGCCTGCAGCCTCGACCGCGCGGCCGGAGGTGGCGATAACATTGAAACGGACCAGCCGATCCATGCCGGCGATGCCGATGGCCGAGAGAAGGCCGCCGATCGTCGTTGGAATGAGGCAGACGAGCAGCGCGATCAAGACGGTCGCGGACAGGACAGTGCCTGAATATTTGGCGAGCGGCCAGAGCGTAACGCAGACGATCAGGAAGATGATGGTCAGCCCCGACAGCAGAATCGATAGCGCCAACTCGTTCGGCGTCTTCTGCCGCTCGGCGCCCTCGACCAGGGCGATCATCCGGTCGATGAAGGTCGAGCCTGGCGCGGCCGTGATCCTCACCTTGATGAAGTCGGACAGCACGGTCGTTCCCCCGGTGACAGCCGATCGATCGCCGCCAGCCTCGCGAATGACGGGCGCAGATTCGCCGGTGATCGCCGATTCGTTGACGGAGGCGACGCCCTCGAGGATTTCGCCGTCGCCGGGAACAATGTCTCCGGCTTCGACCAGGACGACATCGCCGAGGCGAAGATCAAGCGCGTTGACGCCTTCGACGACTTCGCCGAGGTTTTCCAGGTCGAGATACCGCTTGGCGCGGGTGTCGCTCCGCGTGAGGCGCAAAGCATTGGCTTGCGCCTTGCCGCGCCCTTCGGCGATGGCCTCGGCGAAATTGGCGAACAGCACGGTGAACCACAGCCATGCGGCGATCTGGCCCGAAAAAGAGGCCGTGTCGTTGTGAGCCGCGAGGTCGCGAATGAAGAGCAGGGTCACCAGCAGCGACACCATCTCGGTGACGAAGATAACCGGATTCTTGGCTAGGGCCCGCGGGTCGAGCTTGCGCAGCGCGTCGATCGCGGCGCTCGCGATGATGCCGCTGTCGAACAGGCCTTGCGGCTTGACTTTCGACGACATGAGTCGATCTCCGATCAGAAGGTCTTGCCGTCGAGCATCAGGAAATGCTCGACGATCGGCGCCAGCGAGAGCGCGGGGAGATATTGCAGCAGGTAGAGAATCACGATCACGCCGACCAGGAGACCGACGAACAGCGGCCCGTCGGTTGGGAAGGTGCCAGCCGAAGCTGGAATTTTCTTCTTCGCCGCCAGTGATCCAGCCAACGCCAGCACGGGCACGACAAAAGCGAAGCGGCCGAGCAGCATCGCAATGCCGAGCGTCGAGTTGAACCAGAGCGTATTGCCGTTCAGGCCGGCGAAGGCCGAGCCATTGTTCGCGTTGGTCGACGCGTAGGCGTAGATGATCTCCGAGAGCCCGTGCGGGCCGCTGTTGTTCAGGCTGTCGAGCGCCGTCTGCAGCAGCACCGAAGCGCCCGCGAAGCCAAGCACGACGAGCGGATAGATCAGCACCGCCAGCATCGCGAGCTTCATCTCGCGCGTTTCGATCTTTTTGCCGAGATATTCCGGCGTGCGCCCGACCATCAGCCCGGCGACGAACACCGCGATGATTGCAACGACCAGAAAGCCGTAGAGCCCGGAGCCGACGCCGCCCGGCCAAATGCAGCCGGCGAGCAGATTGAACATCGGCACGAGGCCGCCAAGCGGAGTGAGAGAATCGAACATCGCGTTGACCGCGCCCGTGCTCGTGCCGCTGGTTGCGGCGGTGAACAGCGCCGTCATCGCCTGGCCGAAACGGACTTCCTTGCCTTCGACATTGCCGGCTGACGGGTCGACGCCCAGCGCTGTCAGAATCGGATTTCCGGCGGTCTCCGACCAATAGGCGACGCCAATGCCGACAATCAGGAAGACCGCCATTGCGGCAAGTATCGCCCATCCCTGCCGCCGGTCGCCGACCACGCGTCCAAAGGCCAGGACCGACGCAATCGGAATGAGGAGAATCGCCCAGATTTCGACGAGGTTCGTCCAGGCGTTCGGATTCTCGAACGGATGCGCCGAATTGGCGTTGAAAAAGCCGCCGCCGTTGGTGCCAAGCTCCTTGATGATCTCCTGGCTCGCCATCGGCCCGATCGCGATGGTCTGTTTCGCCCCTTCCAACGTCGTTGCGTCAACCGACCCGACAAGCGTCTGCGGCACGCCGAGCGCGATCAGCAAGACCGCCCCAATGACAGCGATGGGCAGCAGAATGTAGAGCGTGATTCGGGTCAGATCGGCCCAGAAATTGCCGACAGTGACCGCCGAGGAGCGCGCAAAGCCGCGCACCAGCGCGAAGGCCATCGCGAGACCGGTCGCCGCGGAGACGAAATTGTGCACGGTGAGGCCGAGCATCTGGGTCAGATGGCTCATCGTCGTCTCGCCGGCATAGTTCTGCCAGTTGGTGTTGGTGATGAAGCTGATCGAGGTGTTGAAGGCGAGATCCGGCGGGACCGCATCGAACCCACGTGGATTTAAAGGCAGGACGCCTTGCAGCCTCTGGACCCCGTAGAGAACGAGAAACCCGGCGATGGAAAAGGCGAGCATCGCGATCGTATAGGCGAACCAGTCCTGCTCGCGCGCCGGATCGACTCCCGCCAAACGATAAAAGCCGCGCTCGACCGGTCCTATGACCGGGCTGAGCAGGTTTCTCTCGCCTGCGTAAACCTCCGCAATGTATTTGCTAAGTGGTAGGGCGCAGCCCAGCACCAAAGCGAGCACAAGCGCGATCTGCGCCCAACCAACGAGCGTCATCGCATCACCTTCTTTGATCTAGAATTTTTCGGGGTGGATCAGCGTATAGAGGAGGTAGAGGCCGAGCCCGACGGCGACGACCAGCCCGATGATCGGTTCACTCATCGAGCGCTCCTAAAGCTGGCGCAGCGCGAGGGCGTAAACGCCCATCAACGCCAAAGCCGCTAAACCGAGCGCCACGAATGCGAAGTCGAGCATGTTCGCCTCCTTGCTGGAGAGGCTCTTAGCGCCGACCGGCATAAGCTTTCGATTGCGAATTGGGCGGCCGAGCGTAAGGATTCCATAAGTTTCAGCCCGCGGCGATAGAGCACGGCGCGACTGAGGCGCGGGGGTGTCGCGAAGATCCGATCCCGGTGAGGCCAACGAAGCGAGCGGGCTGCCGTTGCGGACGTGGAACGCGCCGGATTGTTGCAGCGATT
>DATDHT010000064.1:0-8913 GCA_036521435.1 Roseiarcus sp. | reverse complement strand
GTGCCGAGCAGCGGCGTCGCCGCCGCTTTTTCCATCACCGTCTTGAGAGCCGTGCCGGCGAGCGCCTTCAGCCCGTCGGTCATCACCGCCATGCCAAGAAGGAACAGGCCGACGCCGCCGACGATCGAAACGAGGGTGTCCAAATTCCCTCCCGGGCCCTGCGTGTTTGCGCACAGCGGCAACATGCACCCCTAGCGCCCGGCAAGTCGCTTGTCGATCAGGACGTCCGGTAAGCTCGGTTCATGGATTACCGCCGCGAATAGATGATGTGTCTTTTATAGTCGTCAGAGAGCGGCGGGACGAATCTCAACGCGCTCATGTCGTCCTTTCCCCAACCCAGCGGATTATCGGTGTCCCCGGCGATCATAGCGACCGGTCGGTGGCTCGGACCTCCGCCGGCCGGAGGCTTCACCTTGATGTCCGCGACCCACAGGCAATGCATGGCCATCTCATTTCCCGACCGGCTGCCCGTCGGCATCACATGCTGCTTCACCCAGGCGTCAAAAGTGGCGTCCGTATCGGCGACGATGTGGCCCTCGGACTCCGGTTTCATCTCCTGATTCAGACCGAAGCAGCACACGAGCCTCGGATTTCCAAGCGCTGAGGGAAATTTGTATGTCTCCCAGGACAGGGCTTTCTTTGTGAGCCTGTGCATTTGCATATGCGCGTCGAGAAAGGTTTGTCCGACCCGCGTATCCGTCCTGCCGAAGACGGTGTGCAGATCAGGCGCTCCAGCAAGACGCGCTCCAAAGAACTCCCGAAATCTTTGCAACGACAGCACATTCCGGCCAAGATTGCAGGACCGGAACTCGATGCAATCGATTTTCTTGTTCCGCACCTGGTGCATCAGGTCCAGCATTCTATCCACGCGTTCCTGTCTCGGATCCTTTCGGTTCGTTTGCTTGAGCGACACCCTTGTGTGGGCGTCGAGCGCCGCGAAGCCCATGACGCGAAAATCGGCCTCGCTCATGCGCGACACATCGCCGTCGACATCCATGAGCTTCTGCAAGTCGTAATGGAAGGTGCTATACTTGCTCGAATGGGCGAAGAGCGGAAGATAGAGTCCGGACCCGTCAGGCTGGCCGTGAATGATGAGAATAAAGTTGGTGTAGGTCGACTGAAGCACCAACTCCAGCAGATGCTCGAAGGAAAGAGGGTGCGACACGGCGTCGACCTGCGCTGCAGTTAGCGGGATCGGCGGCAGGAAATTGAACTGCTTGAACCATGCCTTGATATTGCCGTTCATGTCATTGTCGATTCCCATCGTGATGACATGTGCGCTCGCGGCCATGAAGTCTCCTCCTGGAAATCCTCCCGTGCGTCGGCCCGCTCTTCCGGCGCGCCGTCGATGACTGGGCCGGCCGCCAACCGAAGCTTCGTGCTGATGATTCGTTATCACGCGCGACAGGCCGTCACAAAGTTGCTTCGCCCCGGGCGGCTCACGCTTTACGCCGCAGCGCCGCATTGAGACGCGCGTGCGACATGGTCGATCGCCATGTCGAGCGCGAGTTCGAGCGGCCGGGTTGTGCGCGCGGTCTGAGCAAGCAGGAGACCGCCCTCGAGCGCAGCGATCACCGCAGTCGCGAGGTCTTCGGGTTTGGCGTCTTCCTTGAGTTCGCCGCGATCGCGCATTGCGCGCAAAGCCCTCGCGAGATGGGATCTCCATAAGCCAAAGCCGTCCGCGAGCATTGCTCGCGCGCTCTCGGACTGATCGGCCAGTTCACTCGCCAGCGACCCGAGCGGACAGCCACCGACGCTGTGCGCGGCCTTGTTCATGGCGACGACCTCATCGCGCCATCCCCTGAGCCTGTCCAAAGTATCGACCGCCTCCAGGAGGGTGGCCTGCCCCCCGGTCACACGGCGGGTTTGAAGCTCGATCACGGCGCGCATCAGCGCGTCCTTGTCGGCGAAGTAGTGGTAAAGCTGCGACTTGCTGGTCGCGCTGGCCGCCATGATGTCGTCGAGGCTTGTTGCGCGCGCGCCGCGCCGGCACACGAGGTCGGCCGCCGCCGCGATGATGCGCGCGCGGGTCGCGGCGCCCCGCGCCGTCGCCTTCCTTGGCTCCTTCGACCGCGCCTTCTTTTGCCATCGCATCGATTAGCCCCTCGCTCTTCGCCGACGCCAGACCGAATTGGACTTGACAGTCCATTTATGACCGTGAACGCTCAGGACCACAACTGGACTAATCGGTCCAGTAGCAAAAATGGAGATTCCGATGCCCCTTCTGCAAAACGGCGACGCCTTCCCGAAGCTGATTGTCGCCGCCGTCGGCGGCGGCGCTATCAACCTGCCTGACGCGCTCGCTGGATCGTGGGGCGCCGTCGTGATTTATCGCGGCGCGTGGTGCCCGTTTTGCAACGCCCAGCTCGCAGGCTTCGCGGCCGAGAAGGCGGCGCTGGACGCTCTCGGGCTCAAGGTGATCGCGCTCTCCGTCGATGACGAAGCGACTAGCGCCGCGACCATCGCCAAGAACCATTTGCAGTTCCCGGTCGGCCACAGCGCCGATGCCGAAGCTGTTGCAGCGGCGACCGGAGCGTTCGTCAACGCGAAGCCGCACTATTTGCAACCGGCCGGCTTCGTTCTCGCCCCGGACGCAAGCGTGAAAGCGGCCGTCTACGCCACGAGCGCCATTGGCCGGATGCTGGCCAAGGACGTGGCGGGTTTCGTCGGCTATTTAAAATCTGTGGCCGCCAAGGCTGCGGCCGAGTAACCTCAGACCTGAAGGCGGCTGACGTCGGGTTGGCCGGCTGATCGATCGAGGAGAGAAGGGCCCATGCTGTTCGCCGTGAGTGGTCTCATGGGTTGCCCGGTCCAGGCGAGCGACGGCGATGTCGGCGCGGTCAAGGACTTCCTGTTCGACGATGAGACATGGAAGATTCGTTGGATGGCGGTCGAAGCCAGTGATTGGTTGCCCGGCCGCCGCCGGGTGTTCATTCACCCTTCGGCGATTGCGCCCTTGCAGATTTCGCCAAAGCCCGCCCTGCCGATGATGAGCTCACCGGCGAGGCTCCAACTGACCGTCAATCTGGCGAGAGCGCAGATCGAGGCCGGCCCCCACGCCCACGAAGACGAGCCGGTGACGAGAGATATGGAGGGGCTCCTCTACGACTATTATGGCTGGGATCCCTATTGGGGCGCGTCGTATTTTGGTGGCGGCTCCCCTTTGGCTAATGCGGAATCTGAGATCGTCGAACAGGCGGCGCGGCGCAATGCGGACGCGCAGATCCCGCCGCTTGATGGGGGCGATCACCTGCACAGCGTCGCCGAGTTCAAGGACTATTATGTTCATGCGGTGGATGGCGACATCGGCCATATCGAGAACCTTCTCGCAGACGACGCGAATTGGGACGTGCGCTATCTCGTGATCGCGACGCGGAACTGGTGGCCGGGCAAGGTCGTGCAGCTTTCGCCTTACGCTGTGAAGGACATCGACTGGTTTGGTGAACACGTGAATATGAACGTCACCCGCGATCAGGTGCGGTCTGCGCCAGCCTGGGACCCGCTGGCGATGGCCGACGAAGTCACCGAGGATGCGCTCCATCGCCATTTCGGTTGGCCGGGCTACGGCGGGTTATCAGGAAGCTGAGCCCCTGGGGCGCTGGAAAGGCGGCGCCCCTTCTCCCGAGGGCGTTCGGAAGAACGTCCGTCTCTCGACGCGCTATGCGAGAAGGGTCGGAGAAAACACCCCCTTCTCCCTCGGGAGAAGGGTCGGGGACGAGGGCCTGGAGCGTCATCGCCTGACCGCCGGCCTCGTGCGGCGGCGGATCCCACCCATCCGGCGCAGTTCCTATCGAAATACGGGGCGTTTTTCGACCCGCATTTGCGGCCTCTCCCATTGCGAGCAGCTTCTTCCTGCGCCGTAAGGCCAGCTCGCGCCTTCGGCGTTGATCAGACTGACAGCGCGATCTTCCCCACCAGGCCGGCGAGAATGAGCAAACCGCTCAGGCGGTGGCTGTCGCCCTCGTCCGCCAGAAAGAGGCGGCCGAAGCCGATGAATGCGGCGAGCGTCACAGCGATTTGACCAGCAACGTTCATGTTCCGTTCCCTCGCGCTCGCCGCCCACGATCTCTGAGACACGATCGCCTTTTCGACTTGCCTGAGGCATTCCTGGCCCGCGGGACAGTGATAGGGGATAAACAAGAACAAAGCAAGAATAAAATAGGTTTGCCCGCCATTCATGCGCTTGATCGGGCGGTGTCCTCAAACGACGGCGTCGGCGGATCAGTCATCCGTGTCCGAGCCGACCACGGGATCGAGCACCCGGGTCAGGGGGGCGCCCGTTTTCTCGATCAGAGGGCCGTCGCCGGAAACGGGGCGAGTGGCGGGCCGCCAAGGCGTTTGGACTCCTGGTCAGGCGCAGTTCGAAAGCGTCGTTCGCTCGGCTACAGAAGTTTGTTCTTGGGTACAGGCGCTTCCCATAATAAATAGCATAATCGGTCTGTTAATAATATGAACATCCGGCGAACCGCACCCATTTTTCCGGACGGAACTAAAGGGGGTCCTAACCCACTGATTCCGTTAGGGGGCGCCGGTAAAATGGCGGCTACGCACGCGCCTCCCCATTGCGCTTCAGCGCGTCGCCTTCATGCTGGCCGCGTGGCGCCGCATGCTGTTCAGGATGAAGGTCGAGCGCAACGCGACCGCCCTCGACCGCTTTCGGCCGATGCTGGCGTCGCTCCTCGATCTGACCTCGCAGCCGTGATGCCGCTCTCGGCCACTGGAAAATTTCGCCCCGCTACATACATCTTATTCAAAGTGATGCGCCGGCCCCGAAAAAAGCCCTCGGCGGCGCCTCCGCACCGGCGAATGGCCGCGGCTTTCCCCTTGCCGCTGCCGACCGCTGAAGGGCCCAGTCGCCGGCTCAGAACCCCATGAGCCGGCGACACCTGCCTTCGCACTGCTGGTTGCCCTCCAATGACCCTGGAAAGTTTCTCTGCACCGAGCCAGAGCCGCCTTCTGCGCGCGCCGCCCGCGCTTGTCGTAGGGCCGGCCGTTATCAGAAACCCTCGCCGCTGGATCCATCATTTCGTTCCGCCGCAAGGTTCAACCCAGCGCTCCGGGGGCGACGCGTTCCGCCCAATTCACGCGAGAGCAAAGCGGTCCGCGGCAATCAAATTCGTGTTTGCCAGCGCCCGATCCAGGACATAGCCTCATGAGGCTGATCGTCGTCGCGTTCGAAGCGAGCAAACAACGGCGAAGCGTCACAAGGAGGAACGTATGACGACTAACGTTGGTAACCAACGCGGCGCGCGTTGGAAGACAATCACCGCCTGCGCTGTCGCCGTGTGGGCGCTTTCGTCCGCTTCGGCCTTTGCCGAGGATAAGATCATCGTCGGGCTGATCACCAAGGAGTACACCAATCCGTTCTTTGTGAAAATGAAGGAAGGCGCGGAGGCGAAGGCGAAGGAGCTCGGGGTCGATTTTCGCAGCCTCGCTGGCAAGTCTGATGGCGACACCACGGGCCAAGTGGACGCGATCGAGCGCTTGATGAACGTTGGCGCCAAGGCGATCCTGATCACGCCGAGCGACACCAAGGCGATCGTTCCGTCTATCGAGCGGGCGCGCAAGGCTGGAATTCTGGTGATCGCGCTCGACACACCGCTCGATCCTCTCAGCGCCGCCGACGCGACTTTCGCAACCGACAACCTCAAGGCCGGAGAACTGATCGGCCAATGGGCCGCCAAGACGCTCGGCGACAAGGCCAAGGACGCCCGCGTCGCTTATGTCGACGCGCTCGTCGATCAGCCTTCGGTGGATCGCCTGCGCGACTTCGGCTTCTCGAAGGGCTTTGGGATCGAGAACTCGAACTGGAAGCAATACGGGCACGAGACCGACAAGCGCATCGTCGGCCATCAGTGGGGCCAGGGCGCGGAACCCGGCGGCCGCGCCGCGATGGAGACGCTGCTCCAGAAGGATCCGAACATCAATGTCGTCTACACGATCAACGAGCCGACGGCGGCCGGCGCTTATGCGGCGCTCAAGGCCGCGGGCAAGGACAAGGACGCGCTCATCGTCTCCGTCGACGGCGGGTGTCCTGGCGTGAAGAACGTCGCCGCCGGCGTCATCGGCGCGACCGCCCAGCAATACCCCCTTCTGATGGCGTCCATGGGCATCGAAGCGGCGGTCAAATACGCCAAGACGGGCGAGAAGCCGAAGCCGACTCCGGGCCTCGATTTCTTCAACACCGGCGTTACGCTCGTGACCGACAAGCCGGTCGAAGGCGTTCCATCGATCTCATCGAAGGAAGGTCTCGCCAAGTGCTGGGGCTGACCTGCTGAGCGAACGCTAGATGGAAAGGTCGCCGGCGGCGCGAGTGAGCCGCCGTCGCTGCGCCCCTGCTTGCAGAGACGATCGAAGACCGCATGTCTGAAACTTTTGTGATCGGTCTCGATTTCGGTTCCGAGTCGGCGCGCGGAATCTTGATCGAGACCAGCACCGGGCGGCAGGCCGCCTATCACGTCCATCCCTATCGGCACGGGATCATGACGGCGGCGCTTCCCGGCGGACGGACTCTGTCCGCCGGCTTCGCGCTTCAGGTGGCCGCGGATTATCTCGAGGCGGCCGAGATCATCATGACCGCAATTGGCGCTGGGAGAAACGTCGCGGGAATTGGCGTCGACTTCACCGCAAGCTCGCCTATGCCCGCGCTCGCCGACGGGCGGCCGTTGTCGGAACTGATGCCGGACGATCCGCATGGCTATGTGAAGCTCTGGAAGCACGCAGCGGCGCAGCCTCATGCCGAGGCGATCAACAGCCGCGGCGGTTCCTATCTCGTCAATTTCGGCGGCAAGGTTTCGGGCGAATGGCTGCTCGCGAAGGCGGCTCAGATCGCAACCGAAGCTCCGGACGTCTGGCGGCGCTCTGATAAGTTCATCGAAGCCGGCGATTGGCTGGTCTGGCGACTGACGGGACGCGAGGCCCGCAGCCTCGATTTTGCGGCCTACAAGGCCCAATACGAATCCAGCGTCGGCTATCCGGACGGCATCGCTCCCGGTCTTTTGGAGAGGCTCTCCGATCCTCAGCCTGTAGGCTCGGCGGCCGGTCCGCTCTCGAACGAATGGCGTGAGCGCACGGGAATCCAGGGGCAGGCCGTCGTCGCCGTTGCTGTCATCGATTCTCATGTCGTTCTGCCGGCCGTCGGCGCGTATGGCCCGGGTGTTCTGGTTGGCGCGCTCGGCACTTCCGCCGCCTATCTTCTCCTGGACGATAAGGATCGGCCGATGCCCTCGGGAATCGAGGGTCGGGCCTACGGCGCCGCGCTCCCGGGCCTTTGGTGTTACGAAGCTGGACAGCCCGCGTTCGGCGATGTGCTGGCGTGGTTCGTGCGAACGTTTCCCCGTTCGGCCGACATGGCCACGAACTTTGCCGAATATAATCGGGAGGCTTCCGCGCTCGCCCCGGGGCAAAACCGTCTCGTGGCGATCGACTGGTGGAACGGCAATCGCGCGCCTTACGGGGACAAGAGTTTGCGAGGGTTGGTTGCGGGCCTGGACCTTTCGACCAGCGCTGTCGACATCTATCGCGCGCTCATGGACAGCATTTGCTTTGGCGCGCGTTCAATTGTCGACCTGTTCCGCGAGGCGAGCATCCCCGTTGATCGCATCGTGCTGACGAGTGGGCTCGCGAAGAGCAATCCCTTCCTGCTGCAGATCATGGCGGACGTTCTCGCGCAAACCGTGCATGTGCCGGCGATCGACAATCCAACTTGCGTCGGCGCTGCGATCCACGGCGCCGTCGCCGCGAAGGTTGTCGCGAATTTCCGCGAAGGCGGCGACAGATTCGGCGCGCGAAATTTCGACGCCTTTGAGCCAGATCCGGAGCGCGAACGCGCCTATTCTCAAGTCTATCGGCAGTACCGGCATCTGAGCGCCAGTGTGGAGGTGCGAAATTCGGTGCGCGCGCAATTATAACTGACCGTCATAGGCATTCGATTTGCCTCGATCCGATGGGATCGGGGCCACGAAGGGAGGCGTTCGATGGGTAGGTTGATGAGGCGCGTCGGCTCGCCGTTTTTGCTCACAGTCTGGACGGGAGGCGGCAGGGCCGTCTTGGCGGCCCTGGTCGCCATCGTCGTCTTGCTTTCACACAACGCAACCCGCGCGGCGGACAGTGAAGTCCCACGCTTCGTCGTCGATCCCTATTGGCCAAAACCCTTGCCCGATCGATGGGTGACGGGAGCGGTCGGCGGCGTCTGCGTGGACAAGCAAGATCACGTGTTCGGCGTCAATCGGTCCGATCTCACGGCGATGGAGCGGACGGTCGGCAAGGAGCCCGCGCCTGTCGTCATCGAATATGATTCCGACGGGAACGTCGTGAATTCATGGGGCGATCCGAAACGGATGCCCAAGTCGATTCATGGTTGTTTCATCGACAAAGACGACAACCTTTGGATCGGCGGCAGCGCCGATGGGATCGTGCAGAAATGGTCGCATGACGGCAAGCAGCTGCTCTTGCAGATCGGCCGCAAAGGCGTCTGCGACAACCGGGACGAAAAGTGCGGCGAGCCCGGCGCCAACAGGAGCCCGCTGCTTCTCAACGAGCCGGCAGACATCGCGGTTGATCCGATGAACGGCGATATCTATGTCGCCGACGGCTACGGCAACCATCGCGTCGTCGTCTTCGACGCCCAAGGCAAGTTCCTGCGTCAATGGGGCGATGCCGGGACCGATCGCGGTCTCTTCGCATTGATCGGCGGAGGTCATCCCCATTGCGCCAAGTTCGACCGCGGGGGACTGCTCTATGTTTGCGACCGGGGCAACGACCGGATCCAGGTCTTCGACAAGACCGGCGCCGTGAAACGAATCATCGAAGTCAAGCCGGGAACCGCCTATTCGCCGGCGCCGGACGGAGCGCCCGGACGCAAGGCGATCGGGTCGGCGCTGGACGTCGCCTTTTCGTCCGATCCCGAGCAGA
>DATDHT010000063.1:0-3995 GCA_036521435.1 Roseiarcus sp. | reverse complement strand
CTCCAAGGTCATGCGCCACCACGTCGAGAAAGGCGGCAAGCGCTTCCAGGAATGGAGCCACATGGCGATGGGCATGCGTTTTCGCGCTGGCGGCATGGGCGTGCCATTCCTGCCGATCCGCTCGATGCTGGGCTCCGATGTCCTCAACCAACGCCCGGAAGCCAAGGAATTCGACTGCCCTTTCACCGGCGAGAAACTGCTGCTCGTTCCCGCGCTCAACCCGGATGTCGCGCTCATTCACGTGCAACGCTGCGACCCATACGGCAATGCCCAGATCGACGGGTTGCAGTTCATGGACATCGATCTCGCCATGGCCGCCGATCGGGTGATCCTGACGACCGAGCGCATCATCTCCAACGACCAGATCCGGCGCGCGCCGGATCAAACCAAGATTCCCTTTTTCTGCGTCGACGCGGTGGTCGAGGTTCCCTTCGGGGCGGCCCCGCACGAATGCTTCGGCGTCTACGAGCCGATGATGCCCCACATGGAGGCCTATGTGGCGAAGGTGAACGCCGAGCCGGTTGAAGGCATGCGCGACTATCTCGAGCGCCACGTCTACGGGCCGAAGACCTGGACCGACTTTCTGTCGCTGATCGGCCTGGACAACCTGCTTGAGGCCGCCAACAAGGGGCGCAGCATCTACAATGACTGAAAGCCAGCGCCACACGTCCGCGGAAATGCTGGCGATCCTGAGCGCGCGGCAGCTCAAGGACGGGCAGGTTGTGTTCGCAGGCGTCGGCGTCCCGCTGCTCGCAGCGACGCTTGCTCAGAGATTGCATTGCCCCGGCCTTACCATCCTTTTCGAGGGCGGCGTCATCGGCGCTTTCGTCGAGCCTGGGAAGCTGCCGCCTTCGACCAACGACCAGCGATGCACCAAGCGCGCCAACATGGTGCTCGGCAGCGCCGATGTTTTGCTGTTGCTGCAACGCGGTTATGTCGATGTGGGGTTCATGGGAGGGGCGCAGATCGATCAGTACGGCAACCTCAACTCCTCTTACATCGGCTCCCCCGCTGCGCCGAAAACGCGCTTGCCCGGCACGGGCGGCGGAAATGACATCGCGAGCCTCACGAACATGATCGTCGCGATGAAGCACGAGAAGAGGCGTTTCGTGGAGAAAGTGGACTTCATCACGAGCCCGGGCTTTATCCGTGGAGGCAAGACTCGCGCCGAGAGCGGCTTGCCGGCTGGCGGCATGTTCCGCGTCATTACAGAGCTCGCCGTGTTCGGTTTCGACGACGAAACGCGGCGAATGAAGGTGCTCGCCCTCAATCCCGGCGTCGACCGGAGGCAGGTTCAAGACAATACCGGGTTCGAACTTCTCTTCGACGAAGGTCTTTCGATGACTGAGCCGCCAACCGGCCGCGAGCTTGCTACATTGAGGGAGATCGACCTGCACCGCCTGTTCACGGCCTGAAGAACCCGCTCGGAGGAACGCTGATGAAGAGTCTCGCCAAAACGTTTGGCGTCGCCGCGCGGAATTTCACCGCCTATCCGGAAATGCCCAACGCGAAAGCGCTGGTCGAATACGGCGTCCGCGTCGAGGAGCTCGGCTACGACTCGGTCTGGGTTTGGGACCATATCCTGCTGGGCGTCGAGCCAAATTTCCCGATCATCGATTCGCTCACGGCGCTGACCGGGATCGCGGCGCGCACGAGCCGCTTGAAGATCGGCACTGGCGTCCTCGTCCTGCCTCTGCGCAATCCAGTAACGCTCGCCAAACAGCTCTCCAGCATCGATCATCTCTCCGAAGGGCGTCTCATCATGGGGCTGGCGTCTGGCTGGTACAAGCGCGAGTTCGACGCAGTTGGCATTCCGTTCGACAAGCGCGGCAAACTCATGGACGAGAATCTCGAGATCCTGAAACGTCTGTGGACGGAGCCAAAGGTCGACGGGAAATATATGAGCCACAACATCTCCGCCGCGGTGATGTATCCCAAGCCCTATCAGAAGCCGCGAATGCCGATCTTGATCGGGGGTTACGTCGACAAGGTGCTGCAGCGCGCAGCGACGGCCGGCGACGGTTGGCTCACGTATTTCTACCGCCCGGCCGACTTCAAGAAATCGTGGGACAAAATTCGTGGTTTCGCCAAAGAGGCCGGAAAGGACCCCGACGCGCTCCTCAATGCCGCGCAACTTCCGATCATGGTCGGACCGTCGAAGGAGGCCGTGCGCGAAGAGATGATGGAATGGCTGAACAAGGAGTGGGACTTTCCCGCGCATAGCGACTGCTCGCGCGAGAGCGCCATCATGGGTTCGGTCGACGATTGCGTGGCGCAACTGCGCGAGCAACTCGCCGTTGGCGTGCAGAAGATTATCTTCGTTCCTTACAAATACCGCGCAGATCAGGTCGAGACAATTGCGCGCGAGATCATCCCGCGCTTGAAATCGCTCTGATCGACACGGGGCCGAGCAGAAAGAAAGGCGGCGAAATGACCGATCCAAACCATCAGAAAATTCTCGACAAGGTCGACTTGAGCCGCGATCAAGCGATCGAGTTCTTGCAGAAAATGATCGCCATTCCGAGCGTCACCGGAGATGAGGCGGCGATCCAGAAGTTCGTTGCGAACGCCATGAAAGAGATCGGCCTCAAGGTCGATGTCTGGGAGACCGACTGGGAAGCGCTTAAGAAGCACCCCGGTTATCGCCCGGTCCAGCGTGGCTACGAAGGGCGGCCCAATATCGTCGGCGTGCTGAAAGGCTCGGGCGGCGGCCGATCGCTCCTGCTCAATGGCCACACCGACGTCATCCCGGTGGGAGAGGGCTGGAGCGACGATCCGTGGTCCGGGCGGATCAGGAACGGGCGCATCTACGGGCGAGGGTCATGTGACATGAAGAGCGGGGTCGCGAGCCACATCCTTGCCGTGCAATACCTCAAGGAGCTCGGCCTCACCCCCAAGGGCGACGTCATGATCAACGTCGTCATCGACGAGGAGGTGAGCGGCCATGGCACGCTTGACACCGTGATCCGGGGCTACAAAGCCGACGCTGGCGTTTCGGGCGAGACCAGCGATCTCGCCGTGCAGCCGGCCTGCATCGGCCGTATCTGGTTCGAGATCGAGATTCACGGCAAACCGGCCGGCATCCAGAAACGTTACGAGGGCATAAGCGGCATCGATCTCGGCAATACAATCGCCAAGGCGGTCGCTGATCTCGAGGCTAAGCGCGTCGCGACCGTGACTCATCCGCTTTATCCAAGCGCCATCGATTCGCTGCCCTGCATCATTGGCAGTTTTCAAGCGGGCGGCTATCCGAGCGCCTTCCCGGCGAACTGCCTGCTCAAGGGCAGCATTGGCACGGTCCCCGGCGAGGATCACGAAGGCGTCAAGCAAAGCCTGGTCGATCAGGTCGCGCACGCCGCTGCGGCGGATCCCTGGATGAAGGATCATCCGCCCAAGGTCCGGTTCGTCGGCTATGACGCCGAGGCTTCCGAGATTGCGCGCGACCATCCGATCGTCGATACGGTGTCGCGAGCCTACACCGAGATCACCGGCAAGGCTCCCGTGATCAGCGGCCGTCAGGGAGCGGCGGATACGCGCTTCCTCAACCTGTACGGCGATACGCCGACGGTCATCTTCGGACCCGGCTCGACGGCCGTCATGCACGCAGACGACGAATATGTTGGGATTGACGACTACCTTACGGCGATCAAGGTGATGGCGCTGGCGATTTACGACTGGTGCAACGCGGAGCCGATCCGGCGAAGCGCGTGAGGCGCTCATCACGCAGGGTTGAACCCGCCCGCGCAATCAGTCGGGGCTAAGGAAGGCCAGGAGATGAGCGATCAGGGCGTAGGCGCCTCGGTCAAGCGCAAGGAGGACGACCGCTTCTTACGCGGGCGCGGCCAGTTCGTCGGCGATATTCGCCTCGCGGGCATGAAAGACGTCGCTTTCGTTCGCTCGCCGCTCGCCCATGCAAACCTGCGCGCCGTTCACATTCCCGACGAGCATCGCGGCAAGGCCTTCACGGCCGCGGACCTCGTCGGCGTGAAGCCGAT
>DATDHT010000062.1:0-10222 GCA_036521435.1 Roseiarcus sp. | reverse complement strand
GCCACGGCACCTCGATCGGTGGTCTCATCGTCGACGGGGGCAATTTCCCATGGGACGAGCACAAGGAGCGTCAGCCCACGCTCAACACCCCCGATCCCAGCTACCATGGGGCGGTGTGGAGCGAAGCGGCCAAGCCGCTTGGGCCAATCGCTTACATCCTCAAGGCGCGCACGACGCTGCTGCGCGACCTCGGTTCCTGCATGTCTCCGTTCAACGCCTTCCTGACCCTTCAGGGTGTGGAGACGCTGCCGTTGCGCATCGAGCGCCACTCGGCCAACGCCTCCGCGGTTGCGGCTTGGCTTGCCAAGCAGGCTGCGGTCACGAGCGTCATCCATCCCTCGGTTCAGAAAGGCGAGGCCAAGCGCCGGGCGGAAAAATATCTGAAAGGGGGCTTGGGCGGTTTGGTCGGGTTCGAGATCAAGGGTGGAAGCGAGGCGGGGCGCAAGTTCATCGACGCGCTCAAGCTCCTCTATCACGTCGCCAACATCGGCGACGCTCGTTCGCTCGCCATCCACCCTGCGACCACCACCCACTCGCAGCTCACCCCGCAGGAGCAGCAGGCGACCGGCGTGACCGACGATTACGTCCGGCTGTCGATCGGCATCGAGCATATCGACGACATTCTCGCCGACCTCGACCAGGCGCTGAAGGCGGCGGCATGACGACTCCCTCATCCGGCGGCCGTAGGCCGTCCGAAAGGAAGGGCGTCGTTCCGAACGCCCTATCGCCCGCCACGTTCTCCCTCGGGGAGAAGGGAAAGAAGCGCCAATTCGATTGCGGCTCTTTCTAATGCGCCGGGTCCGCAGGAGCGGACTCAGCAGCCTTCCCCGCGACGACCGAAGCCCGCTCGGCCTCCTCGGCCTTATCGCGCCAGGACGTGACCGAAGGATCCTTGACGTAATTTACAACCGCGATCTTCATCGCCGCGCGATAGGCCGACTGCGCGTCGGGCCAATCTTTCTTGGCGTCGAACACACGGGCGAAGCCGAGGACCACATCATATTGGTCGGTGGTCACGTTGGCGTTCCGCGGGTCTTCAACCAGCCGGTTCCAGCCTCGCACGGCCTCGCGGTAGGCTTCGATCTGGGCGAGGCCGGTCGAGCGGTCGCCGAGCAGCTTCGCCGCCTCGGCCAAATCCTTTTGCGGCTTCGACTGCCCGGGGGTGCGATAGGCGATCGTCCTCCGCGCGTCGTTCAGCTTCCGGTAATAGGTGAGCGCCTCCTCCGGCCGCTTGAGGTCCTCTAACGCCTGGGCGAGATAGAGGTAGTTCGGCGTGAGAAACTCCTGCCACTGCGGATTGCCGGGCTCGTTCTTGGTCAGTTCCTCATCAAGGGCGACGCCTTTCCGCAATTTCTCAAGCGCAAGCTCTAGGTTTTGGGCGCCCTGTTCGAGTTGACCCCAGTGGGTGTAGGTCGCGGCCAGGTTTGATTTCAGTGACGAGTCAGGGGCCTTTCGCGCCGCGACGGACTCCTGAGCGTTGCGCAAGACCAGGCCGTTTTGAACGTCAAGCGCCTTCTGATAGTACGCTCTCGCGTCGGCAAGCGCGTTGTCGGCCCTAAGCAAATCGGCGATCCGATAGAACGCCTTTCCCTTGTTGCGCAGAAGAGCGAAGTCGTCCGGGCGCTGACTAAGCGCGGTCTCGCAGGTCTTGAGGCCCGATTGATATTCCGCCAGAGCCTGCTGATGCTGCTTGACGTCGCCGTCTTTGTAGACGTCGCCGATTTTCAAATGCGCGTCGATGACGTCGAGGTCGCCCTTGTCCCCACTCGATGAGGCGATTGTCGTGGCGATCCGGACAGCGTCGTCATATTCCTGCACCGCCTCCTGCCGACGGCCCGGCAAGGCCCAGAGAGCATTGCCGGCGCGGATCGACGCATCGAAGAGGAGTTGCATTCCTTCCTGGGCGCTCGAGTGTGACTGCGTCAGTGATTGCGCAACGTCTTTTGCCTGCTTCGCCACCGCCAGCGACTGGACGTTGTTTCCCAGGATCGCATAGAGATCGGCCTCGTCGTTGAGCGATTGCCCCCACAAGAGATCGGCGGCCGACGTCTTGCTCGACTGGCGCACGTTATCCAGGAATTGCGCCGATATGGCCGCGAGACTTCGAGCGCCGGCGAGATCGAGGCTCCTATCGGTGTAGGCCTGAAGCACGTCCTCAAGCAGCGTCTTCGCCGACGTCATCGCGCTCCTGTCGAGCTTTTGCTGCGCTCTTTCGTGGGCGATCCACATCCAGCCGGCGACGCCAAGGACCGCTGCGACGCCGAACGCGGCCGCGAGCCGCCGATTGCGTCTCGATCGTCGCTTTGCCTCGATGGCGTCATCGATCCGTTTCTTGACCTGCTCGAATTTTCCGCCATAGCGATCCGCCCATGCCGCGGTCCGCGGCAGATGTGTCCACCAGTCTTTCGTGCGCTCAGGATCGTCCAGAGTCGCCCGTTCGCCGCCAGCGGCCCCATCGAGCAGCGACACAAGCGTATGGTAGCGCTGGCCGTCGATCTGCTCCTCGGCGAGCCAGCCCGGCGGCGGGCGGCCGGTTTTTGGATCGATCGCTTCGGTCCTGCCCGCGATTGTCTTCCAGCGGCGAAGCAACGCCTCGTGCCCGATGTCGATCCGTTCGTCTGCGGCAAGCGTTGGCGAAACGGAAACGGAAGGCAGCAGGAACGAACAATTCGGGGCGCGGAATCGGTCGAGCCCGGCGCGCAAGGTGGACTCGCTCACCCCGGTTTCGGCCAGCAGTTTGTCGAACCGAAGCGCGCGACGAATGGCTCGGCCTTCCCGGTCGACTTCCGACAGCGCCCGGAACGCCTGCTCGATCGCCAGCGCCTCTTCGGCGCATTGGGCGAAAATCTCGTCGGCGTGGCGCGACAGGGCGTCCGTCATGCGCCCGATCGCGTCATAGGTCGCGCGGGTGAGCTGGCGAGGGCCTCCAGCAGAGCCATCCGCCCCCGCCCGATCCCACAGCCGCATCAGGCAATGCTGCAGCACCGGAAGCTGATCGAGCTCGTCGCCGCAATCGTTGAGCAATCGTTCGACCAGTTCCGGCTCGATCGTCCCGCCCGCCTTTTCGATTGGTTTGCGGATCGCCTCCTCGAGCTGGCTGCGGGTCAGATTCGGCACGAGATATTGCGTCGCGCTCACCGCCTCCGACAGGCCATGGAAATAGGCGCAGTCGCCGATGAAATCCGAGCGCATGGTGATGAGCACGCGCACGTTCTCAATGCGGCGGCGGTCCGCATCGAGAAGGATCTGCACGAACTGGGTCGCTTCATCCCGCCGTCGCGCTTCCTCGACGCCGCCGCGGCGGTAGCCGAGTCCGGCGAGGCCGAAGCGGAACAATTCCTCGAACTGATCGACGATCAGGATGAGCGATCGACCGCCCAAGCCGCCTGCCTCAGAGAGCGCGCTCTCGAAGCTGAAACTCGACTGTCGCAGCGTCCACTCGATACGATCGCGTCGTCGCGCTGTCTCGTCCGGGCTGTCCTTCGTCGATAGTTTCGACAGGGCGCCAGCGAGGCGGGTGATCGGAGCGCCGCCCGGCCGCATGTCGAGAAACGCCCAGCTCGGGCCGCCTGAGTCGGCGGTCTCATCGGCGAGCAGGCCCTGAAGTCCCGCAAGCACCAGCGACGACTTGCCGCTGCCGGAACCGCCGATCACGGCGATGAAGCGGCCATTCTCGACGAGCCGGTAGAGCGCAAAGGCCTGGCGCTCCCGCCCAAAGAAGAAGTCGCGGTCGGCGAAGCCGAAAGGACGCAGGCCAGGAAAAGGTCGTTCGTTGGAAAGCTGCGTCCCGTCATCCGGCGGAGCCGGCGCGGCGGCCGTAGCGGGCGCGGTTTCACGCGGCGTCGTGTCGTGAGCCGCAGCGTCGCTGATTTCGGCCGCACTCATGGCTTGGCGCTTGGCGCCGAGGTGAGGTCCGCCAGCAACTGCGCCGTCGGCGGCCCCTTCTCGACGAGGTCGATCACTTTGTCGAACTCGCCGTCCTGGAAGATGAGCGAGAGGGTGTTCTTCTTCTTATGCGAGGCGGGCGGCGGTCCCGCGATGAGGCCGCGAAAGGCGAACTGCTCCTTGCGGCCGAGCGTCTGCCAGTCGGACAGTCTGTCAGCTTCCGACCGAACCCAAACCTCAGAGGCGTTGCCCCAGCAGAGCGTCACCGCATCGCACTTGGCGAGCAGGTCGCTGTTGTAGCGGCGCGCGTCCGCATCGGAATCCGCCACAGGGATGCGCGGCTTCACCGAGCTTTCGAGCAAAGCCTGCGCGACCGCCCCCGCGTAGTCCTCATCCGCCGAATGGTATGAAAGATAGAGGTCGAGCTTGTTGCCGGCTGCCGCCGTAACGACCGGCTTTGGGGCCGTCTCCGTCAAATACTGAAACAGGAATTCGATGAACTTGCTTAAGATGTCGCCATCGATTTTGTCGGTTGCGATCTGCTGATCGAAGCGCTCCAGCGCCTTCAGGGGATCGCGCTCGACCGCCGGACCCGCAGGAGCTGCGCCGCCGCCGTCGAGAATTTTTGGCGCCCAGACAATGCGGCGAGTGAGCTTCTGCCCAGGCGCACCTTCCGTCTGCGGGGCTTTGACGCGGGCAAGCGCCAATTGCAGCGTCACAATGTCGGCGAGACCCTCGGGCGCAAATCCGCCGTTGTCGCCGACGAGATGGACGAAGACCTCGGCGCTCGATAGCGCATCGGTCAGGAAGGGTTCGGCGCTCCTGTCGCTCGGCAGGTCCGCCGAAGGATCTGGCGCAACATTGAAGCCCTTGCCCTGAAGCTCCGTGACGAGGCGGACATAAGCCGCTTTCATGTCGCTTGCGGGCTTGGCGAGAAAGACGGTGCGTCCAGTCGGCGTGACGATCGGCGCGGTCTGCTGAATCGTCTGAGGCGGCGCCGGCGCGCCGCTCAGAATCTGAGTTACGCGCTTTTGCAATCCGCCCGCGAGATCGTCGAGTTCGGCGTAGAACCGGTCGTTGCACTTGCCGCGATTGAAGAAAGGCGTGATCGCGCCGACGTCGTTCTCGTCGTCGCGCGAATAGAAAAGGAACCCTTCCTGGCCCTGTAATTCGGGCGGGCGGCCACTGCGGTCGACATAGCCCTTGCCCACGACAAGCATTCGCGTCGCTGGATTTGTAACCCCAGCCGCTTTGCGCAGCTTAAGGAAAGTTTCGAACTCCTTGCGGCAATACGGGCGTTGCATCCAATTCGGCGACATGACGACGACAAGAAGTTCGGCTCGGCTGAGCCCGTCGTCGATGATGTCGGCGAACTGATCGCCCTGACTGATGCGACGCCGGTCGCGCCAAACCTTCGCCTGTCGCGCTCCGAGATCGCGCAGCTTCAGGCGCAACTGCTGATCGAGGAAACTGACGAAGCCAGGTTCGTCCGGATCCGCCGACAGAATGAGGTCGTCGTCGTGAGCATAGGACAAGAAGATGACGACGTCGTCGGTCATCGAAGCTCGCTCGTCTCCCTGAAAAGGCCGCGCTTCCCGCTCGCCATTATCCAACTAAACCCTTGAGATTGTTTCCGGTCAAGTTCAATGGTCGTTTTTGACCGGTGCAAACGGCCCGGCCAAGACGGCAATTCTACCTACTGACCCAAAACACGGATTTGGCCGAGGGGCTGTGACAGAGATCACACGTCCATCTTCGTCGAGATCGACGATGACGGACATGGCGAGCTTTTCGCCGCTCTAACCCCGATCGCGCATCAACCTCGACTTGTCCCGATTCCAGTCGCGCGCCTTTTCGGCGTCGCGCTTGTCGTGCAGTTTCTTGCCGCGCCCGAGCGCAATGGCGATCTTCGCTTTGCCCTTGGCGTTGAAATAGATGCGCAGCGGCACGATGGTCATGCCTTCGCGCTCGACGCCTTTCGCCAGTTTGACGATTTCCTTGGCGTGCAACAGCAGTTTGCGAGGACGCTTGGGCTCGTGGTTGAACCTGTTGGCCTGCAAATATTCGGGGATGTTGGCGTTGTAGAGGACGATTTCGCCATTGCGGTCAACAGCCGCGTAGCTCTCGGCGACCGTCGCCTTGCCAGTCCGCAGCGACTTGACCTCCGTGCCGGTAAGCATCAGGCCGGCTTCGAACGTTTCGCCGATCTCATAGTCATAGCGCGCGCGCCGGTTGTCGGCGACCACCTTATAGTTCGGCTTCTCCTTTTCGGCCGCCATGTCAGCCCTTAAGCATTCAAGAGGCCCGCATGGACCATGGCGCGGCGGATCAGCATTTCGGTCGCCTGGCCGACCGGAACGAGCGGCAAGCGGGTCTCGTCCTGAATCCGGCCGAGCACGGTGAGCGCGTATTTGGCTCCGTTGACTCCCGGCTCGGCAAAGATTGCGGCATGGAGCGGCGTCAGGCGGTCCTGGATCTTGAGCGCATGGCCCCAGTCGCCCTTGAAGGTCGCCTCCATCAACTCGGCGCAGAGCCCGGGCGCCACGTTCGCCGAAACCGAAATGCAGCCGTGCCCGCCGGCGGCCATCGCCGCCAGCGCGGTCATGTCTTCGCCAGAAAGTTGGATAAAGTCCCCGCCCATCGCTTGTCGTTGGCGCGACACGCGCCCGACATCGCCGGTCGCGTCCTTGACGCCGACGATGTTGGTGAGTTCGGACAGCCGCTTCATCGTGTCGACCGACATGTCGACGACGCTTCGCGGGGGAATGTTGTAGATGAGAATTGGAATTCCGATCGCGTCGTTGACGGCCTTGAAGTGCTGGTAAAGGCCTTCCTGCGTCGGCTTGTTGTAATAGGGCGTGACGACCAGAACGGCGTCGGCGCCACTCTGCTCGGCGTGCCGCGCAAGCTCAACAGCCTCGCTGGTATTGTTGGACCCCGCGCCGGCGATGACCGGAACCCGGCCGCGCGCTTCGTCGGTGCAGATGTCGACGGCGCGGCGGTGCTCCTCGTGCGAGAGCGTCGGGCTCTCTCCGGTCGTTCCGACAGGCACCAGACCATGCGACCCGGAGGTGATCTGCCAGTCGATCAGGGCGCGGTAGGCCGGCTCGTCGATCTTGCCGTCCTTGAACGGGGTGACCAGCGCGGTCAACGATCCGTGAAACTTCGCTCGCTTTTCCATGGCTCCCGCTCGGCTCGTCCCGCGTCCGCTCGATCCTTGCGCTCGAGGCGCTCGCGGACACATAGCCCCGACGCGCAGCCGGCGAAAGGGGTTCGCCGCCGAGCGGCATGGTTTACATCTTGGTCACCAAGATCGGGCCATCCTCCCTCGAGAGGACTGGACCCATGAGAATCTTGCGATTCGCCCCGCTTGTGGCGGTTGCGGGCGCCGCTTGCCTGGTTGTGTGGACGCCTCATGGGTATCCACCGCCGCCCGAAGTCGCAACGCTCGATCGCGCGCTCGCTTCCCGCGTGGACGGCGCGCCGGCCGAGACTGCAAGCATGACCAGCGGTTCGAAATCCTTACGCGCCACGCCGTCACTGGAATATGGCTCCGCGTCCTCCTCCAGCCCAGGCGCGGCCGGGCTTAAACCCCCTTCCACGATTGGCGTGGAACACGCCGGCGCTCCCCGGGCCGCAACCGAGGCTGTGCAGAGCGACAAGGAGGCCAAGGTCCAATTCGCCTACGCCAGCCTTGAAGGCGCGGCGCCCGCGCTTGGGGCGCCGTCGGCGATCACGCCGCCCGCGGAGACGGCGGCTCTGGAACCGGCCGCGCCGCCACCTGCGCCGCCGGCGCCTGCGGCTGACCCCGCCTTGCCGCCGCCGCGAAGTCCCCAGGCCGTAATCCTCTACAGGAAGGGCGACGCCGCAGGCCTCATGGCGCTGGCATCGGCGGCCACTGACGCGGACGAGCGTTCGGCGCTCGAATGGATGTCGTTGCGCGCCGACGCGCACCCGTCCTTCGACTCGCTCGCGACCTTCCTCAAGGCGCATCCAGATTGGCCAAGCCGCGGGTGGATTCGCGAGCGAGAGGAAGCCGAACTGGTGGCGCATCCGCAGGCGCCGGAGCAGGTCGCCGCATTTTTCGCCAACGACCCGCCGCAATCGAGCGCGGGCAAGATCGCCGCGGCGCGCGCGGCGCAGGCGATGGGCCGCCCTGAGGAGGCGTCGCAAATCATTCGCGCTTTGTGGCGCGACGGCAATGTCGACGCGTTCTCCGAGAGCGTCATCTTGCGCGAATTCGGCTCTTCGCTCGCGAAAGCGGACCACGCTTATCGGGCCGATCGGCTGCTCTACACAGGTTACCTCGGCGCAGGCGCCCGGGCGGCGGCCCTCGCCGGTCCTGACGTCTCAGCGCTTGCTCAGGCCCGCATCGCGGCCGCTCGCCAGCCCACGAGCGCGGCGTTGGTGAAGGCGGTTCCGCCGGCCTTGCGCAACGATCCCGGTCTCCTGTTCTCCAGGATCCAATACGCTCGCCGCGCTGGGCGGGTCTACGAGGCGGCGGTCATGCTGAGCCTCGCGCCGCACGATCGCGCTGCGCTGGTCAATCCGGATCGCTGGTGGAGCGAGCGGAAGATGATCGCCCGCGCGCTTCTCGACCTCGACGAGCCGCGGCTTGCGTTTGAAGTCTGTGACCAGACGGTCCGGCCTGACTCATCCGAGGCTCGGGTCGACGCGGCCTTCCACGCCGGCTGGATCGCTTTGCGCTTCCTCGACGATGCTCCGTTAGCCGCGAAGCGCTTTGCGATCGCCGCGGAGGCCGCCGAGAATCCGCTGTCCGTCGCGCGCGCCGCTTATTGGCAGGGACGAGCCGCCGAGGCCATGGGCGCCCCCGAGGCGGCCAAGACGTTCTACGCGCGCGCGGCAAGCGTGCCGATTGCCTATTACGGCCAACTCGCGGCGCAACGGCTTGGCGAGACCCGTCTCGCCTTCCGCGCACCGGCAGTGGCGGCTGAGGGCGATCGCCGCGACGAGGCGGTCCGCGCCGTCCAGGCGCTCTATGCCGACGGACTCGACGATCTCGCGGCGGCGCTTGCCTTCGACGCCGCTCGGCAGTGGCGTGATGAGTCGCAGCTCGCCGCCATGGCCGAGGTGGTGAGGCGTGCGGACGACGCAGGAACGGAGGTTCAGTTCGCCAAGATCGCAGTCATGCGAGGCCACCCGCTCGATGCGATGGCGTTTCCGGTCTCCGGGATGCCGGCCTTCCTTCCGTTGCCTCGCTCCGCAGACCTGGCCACCGTCTACGCGGTCGCGCGGCAGGAGAGCGAATTCACCTGGCATGCCTCGTCCGGGGCTGGTGCGAAGGGTCTCATGCAGATGCTGCCCTCGACCGCGGTCGTGACGGCGCGGCGCGCCGGCGTCGACTTCGACTACGCGCGACTGATCGTCGACCCCGCCTTCAACACCCAGCTCGGGGCGGCGCTCCTCGGCCAATTGATCGAAGACCAACGGGGGTCGCGCGAGCTCGCGTTCGCCGCCTACAACGCCGGTCCGGGTCGGGTCGCGCAATGGATTGCCGCGCATGGCGATCCGCGTGACGGAACGGTCGATCTCGTCGACTGGATCGAGCGCATACCCTTCGATGAGACGCGTGACTACGTCGAGCGGGTGAGCGAGAACCTTGGCGTCTACCGCCAGCGCTTCGCCGACGAGAAGATCGCTCCGCCGCCGGTGTCGGCCCGGGTGGCGCGCGAGTAGCAGGGTCGGCTGAAGCCCCTAGAAGCTTGGCGTGACGACGCCCGGACGGTCGAGGGGAACGGCGCCGAGGAACTATTCCGGCTCATCTTCGTTATGTGTCCGCGGTCTCAAGCAGGGAAGGACACGTCTTGGACAAGACCATCATGGGCCTCTTGGGCGGCGCCTCGGCGCTCGCTCTCCTCGGCGGCTCTCAGGCGTTAGCCGCGCCTCAAGTCGATGAAGTCAACGTCCTGCAGCCAGCTCGTTCATTTGCCGAGTTGTTGGATCCCATCCCAAACGCTGAGAAGATCTTACGCGCTGAGGATGAGCGAACCGCCGCCGACGCGGCGGAAGAAAAGCCGATGGTCGTGGCCGAATATTACCATCATCACTATCATCATCATTACCACCACCACCACCACCATCATTATTATCACCACCACTATCATCACCATCATCACCATCATTATTACTAGTGAGTGAGATTCTAGGCCTAGGGCGCTTTGCTTTTGGAAGGAGCGATTTGGCTCCTTCTTCGCCGTGGGGGTGCGACGTTGGTCCGGTCTACTTGTTTGGGTTTTCTTGGGCAGTGGCTGTTTCGCTGCGAAAACCGCCGATTATGAGGGTTGGATTTCCTTGGATTTCCTTGGATTCTCTCGTC
>DATDHT010000061.1:0-19298 GCA_036521435.1 Roseiarcus sp. | reverse complement strand
ACTTGACCAACAGTCACGAACGACCTGCAGCCCGACGCCCCCGATCTTCCCGCCTCAGTGCGCGTCGCGCCGTCGTAAATCGCCGCAAGAGCCAAAAGCCGGCGCGCTTGCGGCCCGTCCTTCGATCGCTTGGCGGCCGACGCCCGCAACCCACCCGAGCCATAGTCATCCCGAACACCAATTGCCGCCGCCATGGCGAACCTCCTGCAGTCCGACCAGGTCGAACAAATTTCAGCCGATTCGGGAATCCCCTCCGTGAGTCTGCATCAGCGGGGACTGGTATGAGTGAGTTTTTGTCCATCATCTGACCGATATCGAGCGAGAGCCGATCCTCATCGGAGTGGTTAATCCCTCGAACTGCTTGCCACCCCGACGTTGAATGTTTAAGCAGGCGTGCGGGCCGAAAGCTGCTGTGCTCGGGCGCCGCAAGGCGGTGGCTCGGTAATCAGCTGGCAACCACATGCTGACTTTCGGCAAATCGGCTATCGCTTACAAGCGCCGCAGCGGCGGCCGAACGCCACGCCGAGAACCGTGCCGAGCCCGAATCCTTGAGAAGTGCACCCTCGTGGGTGCCCGTTCCCTTCGGCGGTTGATCAATCGACATTGTCGAACCGGCGCTCAGTTACCTCGCTCAAACGGTGCGCTGCGCGCGAATGCGAGTGGCGTTACGGATTGAGTACACCATAGGAGGGATCAAAGAGCGAATCGAATCTGGTCATTGGCTTCTCCCCGCTGGATCAAAAACTGGAGTCCACTGGACGGACTCGACCCGTTTAGCGCCAGTCGCCAACATTATTAGCCGGTCGAAGCCGAGCGCGGCACCACTTGCATCCGGCATATAGTCCAGGGCTGCGAGCAAATCCTCGTCGATGGGGTGAGAAACGCCGAAGAGGCGCTGCTGTTTCTCCGCGCTTGCTGCGAACCGCTGCCGTTGTTCAACAGGATCGCGCAGCTCGTGGAAAGCGTTCGCCAACTCGACGCCGCAGCAATAGAACTCGAAGCGCTCGGCAACCCGCGGATCCTCGGAGCTTACCTGAGCGAGCGCCGCCTCGCCCGCAGGATAGGCGTATAGTACGGTAGGTCGCCCCATACCTAGATTGGGTTCAACGCGCTCGCTGAGGACTCGACTGAAGATGTCCGACCAGTCATCATCAGGTGCGACGCGAATACCGCGATCGGCTGCCTGTTGGGCGAACGCTTTGGTGTCCGCACGGCGGGACCTCGATAGGCCGTCGTAAAGGTCGATGCCGGCATAGCGCCGAAACGCATCTCGGACCGTTATTCGCTCTGGGGGTATGAACGGGCTTGCCAGCCGATCATGGTATGCAAACATCTTCGCTCCAGCAATATGAGCGGCGAGCGCGACTACCGTAGCACAGTCCTCCATGAGGTACTCCAATGAGGCGTCTGCCCGGTACCACTCCAACATAGCAAACTCAGGCGCATGCAAGGCCGTTCGCTGGCGGTTGCGGAAGACGCCACTCAGTGAAAAGATTTGCCGCTCTCCCGCCGTCAATAGCTTTTTCATCGCAAATTCTGGTGAGGTATGCAGATAGGCGTCGTGCGGCGACCCGTCAGGCAAAATGAGCGCGGTTTTGAATCCGTGCAAGTGCGTCTCATTTCCAGGCGAAGCCTGGAGGGCGGCGGGTTGCACTTCGATGAAACGTCTGGCACAGAACCAGCGCCGCACGGAACTCAAAACCCGCGCTCGGGTGAGCAACCAGTCGCGCCGCTCAGCGTATTGGGCTTTACTCCAAAAGGGTCGCATCACGGACGTGTTCAAGAGTGACCGCGGCGCGAGACTAGAGGGGATTGCGGTCGATCCCGTCTGGCCTTGTCGCCAAAATTTGTATGTTTCGGATCATAGTCACCATCTGCCACTCAGCAACACCCACAATCTTGAGGGCGAAACACCCTCAGTTTCCGAGGATTAAACGTGAGAGTTATCGCGAGCTCAATCCGCAAAGGCAACATTATCGAACGAGAAAACGGTCAGCTGTGTGTAGTTCTTTCTGCAGAAAGCTTTCACCCGGGTAAAGGGACTCCAACAACACAGATCGACATGCGCCGCCTTTCCGACGGGGTCAAGGTCACAGATCGATATAAAACGACAGAGCAGGTTGAGCGCGCATTCGTTGAGGACGAAAATTTTGATTTCCTTTATGCCGATGCCGATGGCTACCACTTCATGAATGCTGGCACCTACGACCAAATTCAAGTTTCTGCTGAGGTGATCGGGGACCAAGCCCAATGGCTTCAGGGGAGTATGAAGGTCATCTTGTCGATATTCAACTCGACCCCGGTCGCCATTCAATTGCCACCCCGTGTCACGTTGGAAGTCGCGGAAACCGAACCAGCGATGAAAGGCCAAACCGCCTCGTCTTCCTACAAGCCGGCGAGACTCGCGAACGGGGCTCGGGTAATGGTTCCACCTCATATTGCAGTCGGCACTCGGATCGTCATTCAGACCGATGACGGAAGCTACGTCGAACGGGCGAAGGACTAATGGCTGGGAAATTACTAGGCACAAGACCGTTACGAGTTCTCGTTCCGCTGACCCTCACCTCGGCCACGTCTCAAGCCGCCGCCCTCGTTCACCCACGCGAGTGTTGTTATACCAAACAACACCGCGAGGCCGAAGAACCCGGAAGCCAGCGACGTCGAACGCGCGCCAATCAATTCCGTTGATCCCGTCCGCTTAACGCCAATGTAATCCATCCCGCCGTAGCTCGAAGACGAATTCAAGCTGACAACTCTTGGCATGACGACCGCAACGCCCGCGTCTGCGATGCGACGCGTTGTGCCGCCGGTCGCCTCAGTGATCGGGCGCAGTTTCTCGGTGTTCGAGACCACGTCCCGCATTTCGAGCGGATTCTCCTGGCCAACGTTGACCAACGCGACGTGCTCGCCATCCTCAGCGCGATACAGGCCGAACTGGTTGACGGTCAGATGTGCACGGCTGAGGCCGGGCGCGTATGGCGCCATCTCAAGCTTGGTTTTCGAGCCGTCTGGCGCGACAAGGTTGATTTCCCGCTCTTCGCCGCTCACGCTCTGGCGCTCGACTATGACCTCGCGTCCCTTGGCGCTGGCGCGCAAGGCCTCTTCCTCTAGGTCTGGCTCTTTCATTAGCCAGTGCGCCAGCCGTCGCAACAGGTCGAGATAGGGCCCGCCGCCGTCATAGTCGCGCGCCCAAAGCCACATCTGATCGGTCAACAGCAGGCCTACGCGCCCCTTATCGACCCGCGAAAGCACAAGCAACGGCTTGTCGCCCGCGCCTCTCATTACCGTCACGCCGCTCGTTGGCTTCGCGCCGATGATCCGAAACCATCGGCCCCAGCTCGGTTCGCCTTTGTTGGTGTCGAAACCTCTCAAACCCCGGGTCACCGGATGGCGCTGGCCCTCCTCTGACACGCGCGCGCGATACGGGGCCTCGACGTCGCTGCCGCTTGGCTCAGCGGGGGAAATGTCGCCGAGGGGAGAATAGTAAAGGCCATCGGGGGTAGAGAACTCCGGCCCCTCCGCCATCAACAACGCGCCGCCGTCGCGCACGTACTTGGCGATGTTCTCAAGATAGACGTACGGCAGGATCGACTGCTGGGCATAGCGATCGAAGATGATGAGATCGAAGTCCTTGATCTTGCGGCCGAACAAATCCGCGACCGGAAAGGCGATCAGCGACAATTCATTGATCGGCGTGCCATCGGCGCCCTTCTCCGGCGGGCGCAGGATGGTGAAATGCACGAGATCGACGTTGCCGTCAGATTTCAGCAGATTGCGCCACATTCGTTCACCCGGATGCGGCTTGCCGGAGACAAGCAACACCCTGAGCTTGTCGCGCACGCCTTCGATGTTGACCACAGCTCGATTGCTGTCGACCGCGATTTCGCCCTCTACCGGCGCGACTTCGAGCTCAATCACGTTCGGGCCCGGATGGTCGATCGGCACCTTTATATCGATTGGCTCCCCGACCGTGGCTTCGATCGTCGCGATCGTTTTACCGTCGCGCCGCACGGTGAGATTGACCGGCTCGTCGTGGTCGGCGCTGTCAACAACTCGGGCTTCGATGACCTGATCTTTCCCGACAATGCCGTAGCGCGGTGCCTCAACGAGCTCGATTCGCCGTTGCCGCTCGCCTTCGTGACCGGTGATCAGCGCGTGCAATGGCGCATTGAATCCAAGCGCAGCCGGAGACGGTGGAATGTCGTGCGCGTCACCGTCGGTGATGACGATCGCGCCACCAACTCGGTCGGCAGGCACATCGGAGAGCGCGCCCCGCAAGGCACCGAACAGCTTGGTCCCTTCGGTTTCGGACTCGTCGCGGGAGGTTTCGACGACTCGCAAATCGACGTCTCCAAGCGCCTTGAGCCTTGCCTCAAGCTCGTCGCGCGCTTTATCTGTCTGCTGCGGCCGCTCGCCGATGCCCTGGCTCTCAGAACGATCGACGACCAGCGCAACAATGTCCTTGAGCGGACGGCGATTCTCCTTAACGAGATTGGGATCACAAAGGGCAACCAACAGGAGGGCCATGCTCAGCCCGCGCAACCATGCGCCACGAACGCCGCGCCAGACGAGCGCGGCTGAGATGACTAGGGCCGCCACCGCCAGCGCGTAAATTGCCGGCCACGGCAGGAAGGGAGAAAGGGCGATCGACCAGACGCTCAACGAGTGAGCCTTTCCAGAATGTCCTTAGCGTGGACCTGATCGGCTTTGTAGTTGCCAGTGAGCGTATACATGACCAGATTGACGCCGCTGCGTAGCGCAAGTTCACGCTGCCGCGCCCCCCCAGGAATCAGCGGATACAGGGGACGCCGGTCAGCGTCTTCCGCCCAGGCCGCCGCGAGATCGTCCGAGGCAATAATAATCGGCGAAACGCTGTCGCCTGCGCGTGCTGGGCGCTGAGCGTGGTCGTTTGGATCGGGCGGCGGGAGCGCCTCGACCCAGGTTTGCCCGATTGCGGTGCGGCCGACGATGCGGTCCAGAAGATAGAAGGTCTTGGTCAACACGTGGTCGTGGGGAACGGGCTCAAGCTCTGGAACGTCCACCCCTTTGAGAAGTCCGCGCAGCCAGAGCGCCTCGGCCGTCGGCGGCCCTCCCGGGCGCGTTGTCAGCGCGTCGCGCGTGTCGAAAATCATAGTGCCGCCGTTCTTCATGAATGCCGCGATCCGCGAGCGCGCCTGGGGCTCGGGCTGAGGCAGCCCCGCGACGATCGGCCAGTAGATAAGCGGATAGAAGGCGAGTTCGTCGCGCGCCGGATCGAGTGCGACCGGCTCGGCAAGCTCGGCCGAGGTGCGGGAAGCGAGCACCCGCGTTAGCGCCGTCAACCCAAGCTTCGAGGTTTCATCGACCGACGCGTCGCCGGTTACGACATAGGCAAGCCGGGTGGACACGGCCGCATCCATGTCGTGATCGGAAACCGGCGGCGATTCGCCGGCTCGGGCCTGATGTGGGACAACCACGAGCCCAAGCGCGCCTACAATGGCAAGGGCGGCGAGCGCTCCTTTGCGGCGCAAGGGCGCGCCACCCATCAGCCAGATCGAAACCAACGCGTCAATCATCAGACCGACGAGAGCCGCCGGCAGGAGCCAGCGGCGAAGATCGATCGGCGGCGCGATCGCTAGCGCGCCTTCGTGGACCACAAGAGGCCCATAATTGGCGGGGGCCAACTTCTCCCCAACTGCCAAAGCGTTAACCGTCCGCAACGAGTCGCGCGCGCCGTAAAATCCTGGTGGGTGAAGGGCGTCGCCGACGCCGGAAAAATCATCACCGATCGGTTCAGCCTGCGCCGGCGGCAGGCCAAGAACGCCGAAACCGTTCAGCGTACGCAGGGGCGGCCGCACGGTTCCATGCTCCCCGACCTTCGCTTTCGTAGCGCCCTGACCCGGCGCATCCGCCTCCGCGACGATCCGGCGCAACATATCGACAAACAGACCCGACAAGGGCAGATTAGACCAAGTGGTGTCAGCCGTCACATGAAACAGCACGATTAGACCCTTGCCACGCCGCTCCGCTGTGACGAGCGGCGTCCCGTCAGCGAGACGCGCCCAGGTCTTCTCCGCAAGTCCCGTCTCCGGCTCCGCGAGCACTTGTCGCGTCACCGTCACCTCGTCAGGCGCCGCAAGGCCAAAGAACGGGCTGCCCGCCTCGAACGGCGCAATGTGCTTTGGGCTCTCCCAGGATAATGCCCCGCTGAGCAGGCGTCCGCCGCGGCGGAGAGCCGTCGGGGTTAAAGTGTCGTCGCCGGCGGCGAGGCGGGTGCCGGCGAAGCGCAGCAGCACGCCACCATTGTCGACAAAGTGGGTGATCGCGTCGAGCTGCGGGCCCGGTGCCACGCTCATGTCGGCAAGCACGAGCACCGAGGGCTTTTGCCCGATGAGCGAGACAATCGGATCGGTCGAGGAATCATGCCACTCGCTGATATCGGCGAACGGCTGAATGGCGCGCTTGAGATAATAGTTGGGCGCGAGCAGCGGCTGCGCCACATCAGCGCTCGCGCCCGAAGCGATCGCGACCCGACGCCGGCGCGAGCGTTCATCGATGAGCCATGTCGCGCCCGCGGAGCGTTCGCCGGCGATGACGGCTTGTGTGACGTCATTACGCAGTTCAACCGGCAGCTCGAAATGGGCGTCGGCAACCGATTTGGCGCCGAAGTCGAACACCGCCCGGCCAACTTCGCGTCCCTGAGCGTCGAGGGCGCGCACCGCCCCGGTCGCCGGCGCGCGTGCATCCGACCGCGTGAGCTGCGCGGTCAGCGCCCCCGCCTCGTTGTCAACGCCGGCGAGCGCGAGCGCGCCCTTGCCGTCGGTAACGACCTCCACCGAGTGGGCGATCGACGCGAGCCGGGTCGAAAAGGCGCTTGCCCCGCCGAGTTCGACCCCGTCCGCGATCCACAAGATGTCGGTCTTCGGTTCGCGGGCGAGGAAGCGCTCAATGGCTGGCAAAGCCGCCGCGCGGTTTGGCGCATAGGGAACTGGCGCCAGCGACCGCAACCGACCTTCAACCCCGGATCTGTCCAGCGGCGCGACGTCCTGGCCGGCTTGCGAGAGGGCTTCGACCGCTACGATTCGAACAGACCGCGCCGCCGCCGCCGCTCGTTCCCGCGCGAAATCGATTCGCTTGTCCCAATCCGGCGCCGCGGCGAATCCGTCGTCGATCAGAACCAAAAGCGGCCCCGATCCGGAAAGCGCGGCCAAGCTGTTCCACAATGGCTCGGCCATCGCAAGAATGATAAGCGCCCCAATCGCGAGCCGGAGCGCCAGGATCGGCCAAGGCGTGCGTGCAGGCGTCGTCTCGGTCGGATTGAGTCCGATGAGAAGACGCAGCGGCGGAAATATCGCTTGACGGGGACTCGGCGGCGTGACGCGCAACAGGAAATAGAGGCCGATGAGGCCGACCAATGCCGCCAGCACAGCGGGGGCGGCGAAGGCGAGCGGCAGTCCGAACATCGCTCAGGCGCTCCGCAGACCAACGGCGGGTTCGGACGCGGAAAGGCGCATGCGCAGCGTCAGGAGGATCTCCGCTGGAGATCCGTCGGTGCGATGGATGCTCATACCCCAGCCTGAACGGGCGCAGATTCCCCTGATCGTTTCTCGATGCGCGGCAAGGCGCGCGAGATAGGCGTCGCGCAAGTTTTGCGCCCTCGGCGTAAGTATCCTCAAAGAACCGGCGGGATGGAGAAACTCTGTGTTGCCGGAGAACGGATAGGTCTCCTCGATTGGATCGACGATCATCACTAATTCGCCAATCGCCCCTTCCGCGCTCACCGCCCGCATCGCACGTGTGACATCTTCGGGATCCGAGAGAAAATCGCCGATCATGAGAACCATTGAACGCGGCGCCATAGGCAGCGCGGGCGGCAACGCAGCTTGCGAGGGCCCTCGGAGTCGCTCCTCAGTCGCGATCGCTTCGGCGAAGCGCTCGACGACGCCTTGGCTCGCCAATGGTCTCGTAAGGCCTAGAAGACCCGCGCGCTCGCCGCCGCGAACACAAAGATCCGCAAAGGCCAGCGCCAGCAAAGCCGCCCGGTCGACCTTCGAGACCGGCGACAGACTCGATGCGAATTGCATCGAGGCCGAACGATCGAACCAGATCCAGACCGTATGCGCGGCCTCCCACTCGCGCTCGCGCACGAATGCTCGCTCCTCACGCGCGGAACGACGCCAGTCGACTCGCGACGACGGCTCGCCGGAAAGAAAGGGGCGAAACTGCCAGAATGTTTCGCCCGAGCCGGCTCGCCGCCGGCCATGAACGCCATGCCGCACCGTCTGCGCCACACGGCGGGCCGCAATCACAAGACTCGGCAGACGGGCTGAGAGCGTCGCGGCGTCGCGGCGGATGGAGGCGGGGGGCGTCATTTCGTCGAAAGCTGCCCAATCATTGGATCGTCTTGGCCACAAGCCGTCCAATCACCGCTGAAATCGTCTCACCCTCGGCGCGAGCGGCGAAGCCCAGCGCCATACGGTGCTTGAGCGCCGGTTCGGCCAAAGCAGCGACATCGTCAAGCGACGGCGACAGGCGCCCGTCGACCAACGCGCGGGCGCGGGCGGCCAGCATCAGCGCCTGAGCCGCGCGCGGGCCGGGGCCCCAGCCGATGCCCTTGGTCAGCTCGGGATCGCCTTCCCCCGGGCGGCCGGCCCGCACCAGGTCGAGTATCGCCTCGACCACACGATCGCCGATCGGCGCCCGCCGCACGAGTCGTTGCGCCGCCATCAGATCGTCCGCCGTCATCACCGGCTTTGGACGCGCCTCGCGCTCGCCCGTTGTCTCGATCAGAATTCGGCGTTCGGCCGCCCGATCAGGATAGGCGACGTCGATCTGCAAAAGGAACCGATCAAGCTGCGCCTCGGGAAGCGGATAGGCGCCCTCCTGTTCCAGCGGGTTCTGGGTCGCCAAAACGTGGAATGGCCGCGGCAGGTCATACCGCGCTCCCGCGACCGTGACATGATGCTCCTGCATCGCCTGGAGCAGCGCTGACTGGGTGCGCGGACTGGCCCGATTGATCTCGTCCGCCATGAGCAATTGAGCGAAGATCGGACCTTTGATGAAGCGGAAGCCACGCTTGCCGTCGTGACCTTCCTCCATCACCTCGGAGCCGAGAATGTCGGTCGGCATCAGATCCGGCGTGAACTGCACCCGCAGGGCGTCGAGGCCGAGGACAATTCCCAACGTCTCCACAAGCTTGGTCTTCGCCAGCCCCGGCACGCCGATCAACAATCCGTGTCCGCCCGCGAGCAGCGTCGCGAGAGTCAGGTCGACGACATGCTCTTGACCGAAAATGACGCCGCCGATCTCGGCGCGCACGGCGGCGATGCGCTCCAGCGCTGCGTCGGCGTCGCGGGTCAGTTGGCCTGGATCGGCGATGTTGGTCACGCTCATCAACTTGTCCTTTGCGCCCACACGGGATCGCTACCTGTTTTGTTTTCTTTCCAGGCGCACTAGATTGAGGGCGTGCGTCTCCGACGCAAGCCCCAAGCACGCAGATGTCAGATTCGCCCACAAAGAAACGCGAGGATCACGCAAAGTCGGCGCGCGCGCCGGAAGCAGCTCTGCGAGGTCTCGGCGAGACGGCGACGGGGCGTTTGCGCGGCGAGGGGCCGCCACCTGCTTGGAATCCGCCCGACTGCGGCGATATCGACATGCACATCGCTGCCGATGGAACGTGGTTTTATTGTGGCTCGCCGATCGGGCGGGCGCCGCTCGTCCAGATGTTTGCATCGGTCATGCGCAGGGAGGGCGACCGCTACGTCCTGGTGACGCCGGTCGAAAAGATCGGGATCAAGGTCGACGACGCCCCATTTCTGGCGGTCGAAATGCGCCCAGAGGACGAGGCGGCCGCGCCTCGGCTCACGTTCCGCACCAATGTCGAGGATATGGTGACGGTCGATTCCGAACACCCGCTTCGTTTCGAGCGTGGCGCGTCGGAAGGCCTCAAACCCTATGTGAGGGTGCGGGGCGAGCTTTGGGCGCTGGTCAAGCGGGCGCTGTTCTATGATCTCGTCGCCCTCGGACGAACGGAGCGCGTCGCGAACGAGGACTGGTTTGGCGTGCGCTCGGGCGGACTCTTCTTTCCTGTGTGCCCGGCGAGCGAAATCGAGGGGCTTTGAGCGCCAACCTCCTCTCCGATCCGAGTCCGGCCGCGCTGCGCGCGCTGGCGCAGCGAAAGCTCAGGCCCTCGCTCAGCTTGGCGGAGCTTGAGCGAGCCGCGCCGAGCGGCGAAAGCGATGACGCTCCCGGCGCGATACGGCCTCGGGCGGCCGCGGTCGCCCCGTTACGCGCGGCGGCCGTGCTTTTGCCGATTGTCGACCGGCCCGATGGACTCACGGTTCTCCTGACCCTGCGAGCCGTGGATTTGCGCACCCACTCGGGCCAGGTGGCTTTTCCTGGCGGTAAGATCGACGCAGGCGAGACCCCGAGCGAGGCGGCGATGCGCGAGGCGTACGAAGAAGTCGGGCTCGAAGAGCAGTATGTTGAGGCCCTCGGCTGGCTCGATCCCTATTTCACCGGCACGGGATTTCGCGTCGCGCCCCTGGTCGCGCTGGTCGAACCGTCGTTTCAGCTCGTGGTCAACAAGCTCGAAGTCGACGAGGTCTTCGAAACGCCGTTCGCCTTTCTGATGGACGCTGCCAATCATCGCCTCGAGGAGCGCGAGTGGCAGGGACGGCGGCGCAGATATTACGCCATGCCGCACGAGGGGCGCTATATCTGGGGCGCCACCGCCGGAATCTTGCGCAACCTTTACGAGAAGATGTTCTCCTGATGGGCAGGGCCGTCCTCGAACCGCTGGCGCTGTTCTTGAGCCCGTTCGCGGTCTACGCGCTCTATCTCGCTCTGCGCGCCCGCTATCCCCTTGAAGTTGAACATTGGACGGGCCGGCGCGTGTCGGTGATGACGCTGATTGGCCTGGCGGCGGCGGTGCTTGGCCTCGTCGCCCTCAACGCTTTCGCGCTTCGGGGCCGTGGCGTTTACATCCCGGCGCATGTCGAAAACGGCGTACTGGTCCGTGGGCGCTTCAAATGATCACGCTTCCGGGTCTTGTTGATGGAAAGCTCAAGGATCAGTCGCTTCTCGCGCAAGGCCCGCTCGCGCAAGCGCTCGAAGCCCTCGATGGAGGGGGCGAGGAGACCCGGCTGGTCGGCGGAGCGGTGCGCGATCTCGCGCTCGGCGAGCCGGCGGTCGATTTCGACCTCGCGACCACCGCCACCCCGGACGAAGTCATCCGCCGCGCGCGAGAAGCCGGGTTCAAGGTCGCGCTGACCGGCGTCGCGCATGGCACGGTGACGGTCATCATCGAGGGGCGCCCGCTCGAAACGACGACCTTGCGCGAGGACGTCGAGAGCGACGGGCGGTGGGCCAAAGTGGCGTTCGGCCGCGACTTCGCCGCTGACGCCCGGCGGCGCGATTTCACCATCAACGCGCTCTCGCTGAGCGCCGACGGGGCGGTCCACGACTACGTCGGCGGCCTCGAGGATCTCGGCGCGAGACGGGTGCGCTTCATCGGCGAAGCGGGCGCGCGCATTCGCGAGGATTTCTTGCGCATTCTGCGGTTCTTTCGTTTCTCGGCCCGCTTCGCAGCAAGCGGCCTCGACCCCGAAGGCCTGTCCGCGGCAATCCGCGCGCGCGATGGACTCGCACGGCTCTCGCGTGAGCGCGTGCGCGCCGAATTCCTGAAGCTCCTCACTGCACCGCGTGCGGGCGACATCGCGCAGACGATGAGCGGAAGTGGCTTTCTCGAGCCGATCCTTGGCAGCGTCGGCTATCCAAGGCGTCTCAGCCGCCTTATCGCGATCGAAGCCGAGTGTGGGCTGAACGGCGACGCTCTCCTACGTCTGGCCGCGCTTGGCGTCGCGATTCCCGAAGACGCGGAGCGGCTGCACGACCGGCTGAGTCTCACCAACGCCGAGTCCGACCGGCTCAAAACCGCCGCCGCGACGCTGATCGGCCTACACGGGACCACGGCGCCCCCCTCGTTCCATGGGCTTAGGACCCTGCTGTTCGCCGCCGGGCGTGAGGCCGCGCGCGACGCGCTCACGCTTGCTGAGGCCGAGTTCGAAGCCCCCTCGGACGTCACGGCCTTCGGCGCGGCCAATCAGTTTCTCGCCAACGCCCCCGAGCCCAAGCTCCCGATCAGTGGGGTCGACCTAATCGCCCGTCGCGTTGCCGCAGGACGGGCGGTCGGTCGGGCGCTCCGCGCCTTTCAGGCGCAATGGACACACGCCGGCTTCCCCAAAGAGCCGGGGACGCTAGCCCGCCTGCTCGACGAGGCGGTCGCGGCATTGGCGGCACGTGACAGCGCGGCGGGCCACGCGATTGAACGCCTTTGAAACCGCCTTACAACAACCGAGCTCGCCCACCCGAGGCACGAATACAACTTAGCGGCAAGTTTGGCCGCTCTGCCCAACTTCTGTTTCCAAGACGTATCCCTGTTCCCTCGATGATCTATTTCCCAATGACGCTCGCGCGTGCACGCTGCCACCAACCGCTACGGCGCGGGCGCAGCGGCTCGGTCGCTGACGGAGCCGCCAGCGCCTCAGCCGCAGTGTCGGCCGGTGCCGTAGCAAACGGAGCAACGGCCGACTCCGCACTGGCGGCGCGGGTCACCTGCTCCTCGATCTCATGCTCGTCCGCCTCAGCGAACGGGGATAGCACGGTCGCCGTCTCTTCATGAGAGACGGGGTGTCCGGACGTCAGGGTGGCAGAATAATCTGCCTCGGACCCAGCGAAGTCTTGCTCAAGCAACATTGGGTGGAGCGAATCGAATCCTGGCGCGGATGTCTCAACCGTGGCCTCTTCATCAGCTCGCCGGGATCGATTCCGTCCACCGCGCGAACCTCTCGATCGACGGTGACGCTCTCCTCCGCTATGTAGACCTCTCCGATCGAAGACGTCAGCATCCCCGTTCGACGCAACGAGATCATCCCCTATTTCGGCGACGACTGCCAAGCCGTCGTCCGTCGGCTGTGGGCCTTCTTGCGAGGGGTTGTCTCCGGACGGCCTCTCTCCACGACGGCGACGACGGCGGCGGCGGCGACGGCCACCCTCGCTTTCTTCCAGCAGAGCACCACCCCCGTGATCGCTCAGAAGCGCGACCTTTTCATTCTCGTCGCCACTGGCATCAAAGGTTTCATCTTCCTCCGCGCCGACTGACACAGTCTCCTCGATGATCGGCGCGATCTCAGCCACCGATTTCACCGATTCTCCCTTGCTCTTAACGCCGGTCGCCGGCTCGCCGCGCTCTATTGCGTGATAGTTAGCGCCAGTCAGTGCGTCGTCCGCCTCGACGACGATCGCGACGCCGAACCGGCGTTCGAGATCCCAGAGATTGATGCGCTTTTGGTTAAGTATATAGAGGGCAACAGACGTGCGTGTTTTCACAATAAGATCGTGGGTCGCGCTCTTGATCAGGGCGTCTTCGAGCACACGCAGCACATGCAGAGCGATTGAAGCGGTCGATCGCACGACGCCAGAGCCCTGGCAGTGCGGACAGGTTACGGTCGAGCCTTCGAGAACACCGGTCCGGATGCGCTGACGCGACATTTCAAGCAGGCCGAAGTGCGAAATGCGGCCGACTTGGATGCGGGCGCGGTCATTTTTCAGCGCGTCCTTGATCCGCCTCTCGACAGCACGGTTGTTGCGTGATTCCTCCATGTCGATAAAGTCGACCACGATGAGCCCGGCGAGGTCGCGTAGACGCAGTTGACGCGCGATTTCATCGGCGGCCTCAAGATTGGTGCGCACCGCGGTATCTTCGATATTGTGTTCGCGCGTGGATCGACCGGAGTTGACGTCGATCGCGACAAGCGCCTCGGTCTGGTTGAAAACTATGTAGCCGCCCGACTTCAGTGTTACCTGGTTCGAGAACATCGCGTCGAGTTGCGGTTCGACTCCAGCGTTGGCGAAGATCGGCGGGGCGTCGCGATAGAGTTGCACATTGTTGATGTGGCTTGGCATTAGGAGGCGCATAAATTGCCTGGCTTCGCGATAGCCGGCCTCGCCTGCAACGGTAATCTCTTCGACCTCTTTGCTGTAAAGATCGCGGATTGCTCGTTTGATGAGCGAACCCTCTTCGTAGACGAGTGTCGGCGCGCTGGACGCGAGAGTCGTCTCTCGCACGGTTTCCCACATCCTTAACAAGTATTCGAAGTCGCGTTTGACCTCCGCTTTGGTGCGCGACGCGCCCGCAGTGCGGAGAATAACACCCATTCCCTCCGGAACATCGAGCTCTTCTGCGATTGCCTTCAGTCGGCTGCGGTCCTGGGCATTGGTAATTTTGCGCGAAATGCCGCCGCCACGGGCGGTATTAGGCATCAAAACCGAGTAGCGCCCAGCTAGTGAAAGATAGGTGGTGAGCGCCGCCCCCTTGTTGCCGCGTTCCTCTTTGACAACTTGCACCAGGAGAACCTGCCTGCGCTTGATTACCTCCTGAATTTTGTATTGGCGCCTTAGACGCTGGGAACGTCGCGGAATCTCCTCCAACGCGTCGCCCCCAATCTGCTCGAACGGCTCTCCTTCATCCTCTGTTCGCTGCTTGTCGCTCGCCACCCACTCTTCTGAGCCGCCCTCGAGAGTCGTCACTTCATGGACGTCTTCCGCAACCGAGCGCTCCTCATGCTCAGCGTCGTGCCTGAGTTCCGCAGCAACAATATGTTCATCGCCCGGTATGGGGAGCAATGCGCTTTCGTCGAACGCTGCAGTGCCCGCCAGATCGAGAGCCGGAGTCTCTGTGGGTTCGGGGGGCAGGTCAGCGGGCAAATCCTCGACCCGCACCCCGGTCTCGGTCGAGATAGTGACAATCGAGTTCAACTCTTGCGAAGCTGCAACCAGCGAAGACTCGTAGACCCCAGCCTCGGTATCACGGGATTCTCCTTGAAGATCCGGGGTAGGCATCTTCTTATCGAATCCTTCCGCATCAGATTCCCCCATAGACGCGGGTTCCGAAAGGGCTTCGCCATCCTCGGTGCGGGTTTCAACTCCCCGCCGCCGCGGATAGCGATGGCGTCTGCTGCGCCTCTCGCTGCCGGCCTCTTCATCCTCCTCCCGCTGGGATTGGGCTTCCTCTTCGAGGAGCGCCTGACGGTCCGCGACCGGGATTTGGTAGTAGTCCGGATGAATTTCTGAGAAAGCGAGAAACCCGTGGCGATTCCCGCCATAGTCGATGAAAGCGGCCTGGAGCGATGGCTCTACGCGGGTGACCTTAGCGAGATAGATATTACCTCGCAGGGGCCGCTTGCTTGCTGACTCGAAGTCAAACTCCTCGACGCGATTTCCCCGTAGCACCACCACCCTGGTTTCCTCCGGGTGGGAAGCGTCGATGATCATTTTGTTTGCCATGATAAACTCTCTCGGCGCGCACGCAAATACACGGCGAGCGGCGCCTGCGCCATCCGACCGCGCCACGTGGGGCGTCTATGCTGGAGATGGGAAAACACGGGAACGGGAAGGGCGGCGCAGGAGCGAACCGTTCAGACGCCACCGCGTCAGGGCAAAACTGCCGCGCTGCCCGAGTGGCAATTGCCGCGGAGTAGATTCGCCATCGGGACATTGTCTACCTGAAACAAAGCGTGACTATGCACGCGCCTCCAAGAAGCGCCAATTGGCGCCGGTGTCACGACTTCGGTCCGAAGCCGGCCGCGTCCACGACTCGCCCGACGTCGCTCGCGACCTCCCGCGCGGACGCCAGCCCGCGAGTTAAAGGTTGCAAGCTATTCCACGGCTCAACAACCCCGTCCCGACCTGTCTGTGCAGCCCGAAGCAATCGTCTGATCGTCCCGGCCTGGCATCCCGCTTAAACATTGAGCGAGGCGGCTGCACGAACTCGGCCCGAATTCGCAACGCCGTATACGTAGGTGCCTCAGGGTGCATTGGCAAGTTCTTTTCCCGCCTGTGATTCGTAAGCTATGCCAAGCGAATCGCTTCCTGGGGTTGGAAAACCGATGTGCCCTATAACCTCGCTAACGCGTCATGTAGAATTTTCGTCCGCTTGTTTGTTCGCGGCCTTTGGATGGGGCACCGCGCGGGCTAGACTAGTCGACAACTGGACAAATGCACCATAGCAGTATCGGTCCTACAGCATGGCTTGGTGCCGGGGGAAGCGAATGGCGCGAACAGGACGGCTGGCGGCTCTTGCCATCTTCACGCTGATAGGGACGCCGCTTCAGACCGGTTTGGCCGGGCAAGCAGGCGCGCCTGTTGCGGTCGGTGCGCGCCTTTCGCAAGAGGAAAACGAGGCCAAACTGGTGTTCGACCTGTCGCGACAGGTGGAGGCGAGCGCCTCCGCATTAGCCTCGCCGGACCGTATTGTCATCGACCTGCCCGAGGTGAGTTTTCAAGTCGACTCATCGGCTGGCCGGGTGGGCGCGCTGCCCAATGTCTTGCTTGTGAAGGGGTTTCGCTTCGGCCTGCTGACACCCGGCAAGTCTCGAGTTGTTATTGACCTCGCGCGCGCCGCCTGTCCTGCCCTGGTTTCCTCCAGATCTATCGTCGAAGGTGAACCTGCGTCGCGGCTCACGATCGAACTGAAGGCGTGCGATCCGTCGGCCTTCGCAGCGCTGGTGCGCTCGCCTGCCATTTTAAGCACAAGCGCACTCCCGGCTGCCACGCTTTCCCAGCCGGTCATCGTCCTTGATCCGGGTCACGGCGGCCTCGATAGCGGCGCCCGAGGCCTCCGCGGCCTTCAGGAGAAGACCCTCGTCTTTGACTTCTGCGCCGAACTGAAGCGGCAGCTCGACAAGACTAAACGATACTCCATTGTAATGACGCGCTACGGCGATCAGTATGTCGATCTCGATGATCGGGTCGCGATCGCTCGCAAGGCGAGCGCATCTCTGTTCATCTCCGTTCACGCTGACACGCTGAGCGAGGATGCGAGCGTAGGCGGTTCGACGGTGTATACCGCGGCTGATCGCGCTTCCGATGCGGAAGCCGCTCGCATCGCGGCTCGCGAGAACGCCGACAGTAGGCGTCCTGGCGCCGCTAGCCGGCCGGGTAACCCCGACGTGGCGGACATTCTTTTCGATCTTAAGCGTCGAGAAACTCGCACTTACGCCCACATTTTTTCGCGAGGCCTTATCGAGAACCTGAAGGCGGCCACGAGGCTCAATCACAATCCCGAACGCTCTGCGGGCTTCGTCGTCCTAAAGGCGCCGGAGTTTCCCTCGGTACTTGTGGAGCTCGGCTATCTATCGAACGCCCAAGACGTCCAATCTCTCTCCTCGCCCGAGTGGCAAACCAGGACGGCAGCCGCAACGGTCAGGGAAATCGACGCGTTCTTTGCCGGCTCGCGAAAGCCGGACAACGGTCCATCGGCCGAGAGTGGCGTCGCCTCGTCGGCTGTTCAGGACGCTGCGCCCTTGGCGCACTAAGGCTTGCGCCGAACGGACGCTCCGGGCTAATGGCATGGGAGTTTCTGGCGTGAAAGGCGTCGATCATAGATTCGCCTTACTCGAGCACGACAGGGTGAATGACGGATTTGGATTCGATCTGAATCCGGCCCCGTCTGGAAGTCCGCACAACGTCTCGTAGATCCGCGCCTTAAAGCGCTGGAGTTCAGGTTCGTCTAGGCGCCGCGCGCGCTCGCCGACGGGCGCAACGGAAGGCTTCGATCGAGAGATGCGCGGGATCGCTCGGATTATCGGCTTCATGTTTGCGACGGGCGCGTTGGTGTTCGTCGCGGCGGCGGCGATCTTCGCCGGCGTCATATGGAAGTACGAGCAGGACCTCCCCGATTACACTCTGCTGAAGAATTACGAGCCGCCGGTTATGACGCGTGTGCATGCGGCGGACGGAAGCCTGCTTGCCGAATACTCGCGGGAGCGACGGCTTTACCTGCCCTCAGACGAAATTCCTGACTTGGTCAAGCATGCCTTCATCTCGGCCGAGGATAAGAATTTCTACAATCATTGGGGCGTCGATCCTGAAGGAATTGTTCGCGCTGGCATTGTTTACATGGAGGGGTCACGTCACATTCAGGGCGCTTCCACCATCACGCAGCAGGTGGCCAAGAATTTCTTGTTGAATTCGGACCGAACGTTCGATCGTAAGATCCGTGAGATCTTGCTCAGCTTGCGAATAGAGTCCGCGTATTCGAAGGAGAAAATTCTCGAACTCTACCTCAACGAGATCTATCTTGGCCTTTCCAATTACGGTGTCGCCGCCGCGGCGCTCAATTATTTCAATAAATCTGTCCATGAACTGAGCATCGCCGAAGTCGCCTATCTTGCGGCGCTGCCGAAGGAACCGAGTTCGCTCAACCCGTTTCGCGATCATGATCGCGCCTTGGAACGGCGGAACTACGTTATCGGCCGCATGGAGGAAGACCGTTATATCACGGCAAAGCAAGCGAGCGACGCTCGGGCTGAGCCTTTGGTGGTCAATCCACGCGTGCTGACCCCAAATTCAATCGCCGCGGGATTCTTCGCCGAGGAAGTCAGGCGCGAACTGCAGGAGAGGTACGGGGAGCAAAAGCTTTACGAGGGCGGCCTTTCAGTGCGCACCACGCTCGACCCGAAGGTTCAACTGATGGCGCGTAAGGCACTTGTTGACGGTCTCGTACGCTATGACGAAGCGTACGGGTGGCACGGGACGCTCAAGACGATCGACATCGGCCAGGATTGGGGCGTCCCACTGGCCGATATTCCATCTTACGGCGACATCAAGCCCTGGGTCCTCGCTGTGGCGCTTGATGTCAGCAATGCGGCCGTGAGAATTGGTCTCCAGCCCGAGCGAGATAAATCGGGCGCGATCGTCGCCAATCGTCGGACAGGTACAGTCACTGTCGAAGGCGCGCGCTGGACCGGTCGTGGAATAAAAGGTGTGGTCAGGCCCGGTGACGTCTTCTACGTCGAACCGATCCCAGGCCGCGAAGGCGAATATCGTCTGCGTCAGATCCCGGAAGTGTCTGGCGCCTGCATCGCTATGGATCCATTCACTGGCCGCGTATTGGCGATGGTCGGCGGATTTTCGTTTGACGAATCGGAGTTTAATCGGGCGACGCAAGCACAGCGTCAGCCGGGCTCGTCGTTCAAGCCGTTCGTGTACGGAGCCGCGCTCGACAACGGCTACACGCCATCCTCGATCATTCCGGACTCGCCGGTCACGATCGACGACGGCAGCGGTCAATTGTGGACTCCGGCCAACTTTGAAGGCGAGGTAACCGGTCCCCGTACGTTGCGATTCGGCGTCGAGCATTCGATCAACCTGATGACGGTCAGGCTCGCGCGCGACATCGGCATGCCGCTGGTCGTCGAATACGCCAAGCGCTTTGGCATCTACGACAACTTGCCGCCATTCCTGTCGATGTCGATCGG